>DATENH010000295.1:0-24870 GCA_035275145.1 Steroidobacteraceae bacterium
TATCGCGGTAGCGTGCCTGCGCCTTCGCGATGTCGTCCCAGGCCGAGCCGGTGAGCGGTGCGAGCTTTGCATCAGCGCTCAGACGCGCGCGCAGATCGCGCTCGGCGGCGGCCTTGCCATCCATCAGTCGGTCGTCCAGCAGCGCTGACTGCAGGCCGCGGTACACCTTCAGCGCGTTTTCGAGACCGCGCAGCTGTTCGTCCACGATGCGATGCGGCTCGTCGCCGGTCGTGCCCCACACGATCATCCGGCCGCGCAGCTCGGAGTTGCGTGCGATGAAGGCAGGGAAGGTAACACTGCGTTGAAACTTCAACTGGTCGACGGTGAGCAGGCGGCTGGTGCTGCCGGGATGGCCGGCGACGAAGACCGGGTCGCCGGCCTTCGGCCCTTCCGGGCGCCAGCGCAGGTAGTCCGGCGTGTGCGCCGGCTTGCCGTTCTCGTAGACGCGCATCAGGCTGAAATCCAGGGACCAGCGCGGGAAATTGAAGTTGTCGGGATCGCCGCCGAACTGCGCCATGTCGGCCTCGGGCGCGAACACGAGTCGCACGTCGGTGTAGCGCTTGTAGCGGTACAGGAAATACTGGCCGCCCTGGTACAGCGTCACCGATTCGCAGGCGAAGGCGCCTGACTTGCCTTTGTTGGCGCGCGCAGTGCACTCGGATTCGAGCCGGCTGAGCGTTTGCTTGCGCACAGTGTTCGCCTGGGCGTCCGGCATGCCTGCGGTCGCGCTGTTCACCTGCGCAGTGATGTCCTCGGTGCCGGCGAGTACTGAGATGATCGAACCGGGACACTGTCGCTCGCCGGCCCGCCCGCCGGAGTTGAACCCTTTGTCGACGAAGTCATCGCTCGCGGTGGAGAGATCGGCGACGCAGCCGATCGCGCAGTGATGATTGGTCAACACCAAGCCCTCCGGCGAGGCGAACGAGCCGGTGCAGCCGCCTTCCAGGCGTGTGATCGAGCGCTGCACGCGCGCGAGCCAGGCGGCGTCGATGTCGACGCCGTATTTCTGCTTCACCGTCGCCTGCGGAAAATTGTCGAGGGTCCACATCCCTTCGTCGGCGCTCGCGGCGGAGGCAAAAGCGATCAGCAGCAGCAGACACAAGCGCTTCATGGCCAGTTCCTCTTTATAAAAGTCAGAGCGTCAGAGTACGGGTCCGCCGCGCCCGGTCGGAGACCTTACGTTGCTATTTTCGTCTCAATCTTCCGCGGTCAGCAGCAGTAACCGCGTGCCTTCGGGCGCGATCAGGACGCCATTGCTGGATTCGTCCAAAGTGTCCGGCATCTCATCGGACACTTTTATGTCCTGCTCGCGCAGCCGCGCGAGCCGCTGCGCCATGGCGCTGTCCTCGAAAGTGAGCACCGGGTGACGCAACGCACGGGTGCGATACAGCGCGAGGTCGAGGCCATCGCTCACCAGCGGCGTCCGCGGAAAAGGCCGCGGCTCTTCTTCGAGTGCGACGAAGCCGACCGATTCCCAGAAGGTGCGCGCGTCGTCCGTGGCCCGCGCCGGGATGCCGAGCTCGCTGAAATAGCCGCACGCCGATGCGATCGGTGCCTCGAGCTGCGGCGGCGAGAACGTGCGCGCTTCGAGCAGCAGGACGCCGAGTCCGCCCGGGTCGCGCAGCTGTGCCTGATTGAACACGTCGTCGCCGAACTGCTCTTCTTCGAACACGACGCCGCGCTCTTTGAGGCGGCTGACGCCGAGTCGCAGCTCGGGGAGCACGAACGTCAGCGACGGCGACGGCATTGCGCGCCCGTGCAAGCCGAGAACCAGGCGGCCGTCGGTGACGACTGCATAAGGGTGCGACCAGGTCTCGCCGGTGACGGCTTGCACGAAGCCGAGCGCTTCGTAGAACTCCAGCGATTCGCGGATGACCGGCGTCGCGAGACCGATCTCAAGAAATCGGCCGAGAGGCGCGTTGCGCAAGTGTCGACCCGCGCTAGCGCGCGGCACCCTGGCGCAGCGCGCGACGCCGCGACTCGTCCAATTCCGCGCCGGCCACTACCTGCGCAGCCGGCCAACCGCGCGCATGTCGGGCCACGAGCGCCGCGAGCATCTCGGCGTGTGCGTCGCTGGCGTTGAGGGCCGGAATGTAGTCGTAGAACTCGCCGCCGTGCTGCGTGAACAGCGCGCGATTGCGAATCGCGATTTCCTCCAGCGTCTCGAGGCAATCGGTCGCAAATCCCGGGCACACGACACTGACGCGCCGCTGACCCTCGCGTGCCATCTTCACGAGCGTTTCATCCGTGTACGGCCGCAGCCATTCATCGCGTCCGACCTGCGATTGAAAGCTCACGCTCCACGCGCTCGCTTCAAGTCCGAGTCGCTCCGCGACGAGCCGCGCGGTCTTGAGGCACTGGCAGTGATACGGATCGCCCGCGAGCAGGTAGCTGCGCGGCACGCCATGAAACGAGAACAGCAGATGCGCTCGTTCGTGCGTGCGCCAGTGATCGCGGATGCTCGCGGCAATCGCGTCGATGTAGGCGGGCTCGTCGTGATAGTTGCCGATGAAGCGCAGCTCCGGCACCCAGCGCCAGCG
The DNA here is from genome assembly GCA_035275145.1 of Steroidobacteraceae bacterium. GTDB lineage: Bacteria > Pseudomonadota > Gammaproteobacteria > Steroidobacterales > Steroidobacteraceae > Steroidobacter. The sequence goes on from DATENH010000295.1 coordinate 2,541, forward strand.
CTGAAGCTGGGACGTGACTTGATCGAACACCGAGGCGGTAGTCGTGCCGGAGTACTGCGGATACAGCGGCAACACGATCAAGCGGCGCACCCGTGCGCTGCGCAGATGTTCGAGCGCGCCGGGAATCCCGGGCGACCCGTACGTCATGCCGAGCGCGACCGTCGCGGGCATCTCACGCTGGAGCACGTCTCGGACTCGGTCTACGAGGGCACGCGTGTGCAGCAAAAGCGGCGAGCCCTCGGGGGTCCAGATCTGCCGATAAGCGTGAGCGCTGCGCGACGGGCGGATTCGCAGGATGACGCCGTGGAGCGCGAGCCACCACAGCCAGCGCGGCGCCTCGACGACGCGCGGATCCCACAGAAATTGCGCAAGAAAGCGCCGGATTGCGGCCGGAGTCGGGGCGTCCGGCGTGCCGAGGTTCACCAGGAGCGCGCCGGTGGCCACGCCGGTGCCGTGCTCGAACGCGGATTCGCCCTGGTAGGAGGTCATGCGGCCGGTAGTGTGGCTGAAAGGCTACGCGAACTGCATCTCATTCGTGGGATTGCGGGATTCCGCAGATCGCACCGGTAGCCCCTTAAGTGGAATCCAGCGCACAAAACCAGCCGAAGCCACCGGCTGCTGTGAGGGAAAACGCCCGCCTTTGTCGCTTAGTAACTATAGGAAGTGCGTGCGCGTGATCAGGGAGGCTTTTCACACGGACCCGCACGATTTGGGGCACGCAACCCGGGCAAGGAAGCCCCTCGTCAGCCTCTATCAGGTTCGTCAGTCAGGTCTCGAGTCGAGTTGCCCGCTATTCGGGGTTCGCGATCGTTACTGCCCCCTCCCCGGGATCGCGTTGCTTCGAACGGCGGCAGGCTGCAAGGCACTCCTACCTTTGCAGCCGCCTGGACGGCGGTCGGCAGTGTCAGGGCCGCAGTTCGCTGCAGCCCGGATGCTGCCGGCCGCTTTCCAACTCACCTCTCCACGATCGCCGTCACGCCCATGCCGCCGGCGGTGCAGATCGAAATCAGTCCACGTCCGCTGCCGCGCGTTGCCAGTAATTTGGCGAGCGTTGCGAGAATGCGCGCGCCGGTTGCGGCAAACGGATGGCCGATCGCCACACTTCCGCCCTTCACATTCATCTTGCTGCGATCGATCGCTCCCAACGGTTGCGCGAGCCCGAGCCGGTCGCGACAGAAGTCCGGCGACTGCCACGCCTTGAGCGTGCACAGCACCTGCGCTTCGAACGCCTCGTGGATCTCGTAGAAGTCGAAGTCCTGCAGCCGCATGCCCGCGTCTGCGAGCATGCGTGGCACCGCGTACGCGGGCGCCATCAACAGACCTTCCTTGTCGATGAAGTCGACTGCCGCGTACTTGCCGTACTTGAGATACGCAAGCACCGGTAGGCCGCGCGACTTCGCCCATTCCTCGCTCGCGAGCAGCACGGCGGCTGCGCCATCAGTCATCGGTGTCGAGTTGCCTGCGGTCAGCGTGCCTGCGCGATCGAACGACGGCTTCAGTGCTGCGAGCTTCTCCAGCGACGAGTCGCGGCGGACGTTGTTGTCGCGCTTCAGGCCGCGAAACTCGACCACGAGATCGTCGAAGAATCCTTCGTCATAGGCGGCGGCCGCCTTGCGGTGACTTTCCAGCGCGAGCTGATCCTGCTCGGTGCGCGGGATTTGCCAGGTCTTGGCCATCTGCTCGCAGCTCTGGCCCATCGACAGTCCAGTGTGCGGCTCGGCCACCGCCGGTAGCTGCGGCTTGAAGTGACGCGGCCGCAAGCCGAACCACGGTGACAGGCGCTGGCCGAGCGACTTGCCCCGCGAGCTGCGAAGAAGGATGCGGCGATACGAGTCCGGGTAGACCATCGGCACGTCGCTCGCCGTGTCGACGCCGGCCGCGACGCCGGAATCGATCTGTCCCATGGCGATCTTCAGACCGATGACGATGGCCGCGTCGAGGCTCGTCCCGCACGCGCGCTGCAGGTCGAACGCTGGCGTTTCGCGCGCGAGGCCGCTATCGAGCACGCATTCGCGCGTCAGGCCGAAGTCGCGCGAGTGCTTGAGTACGGCGCCGGCACCGACATCGCCGAGCGTTGCCCCTTTCAACCGGTAGCGTTCGACCAACGACGTCAGCGTCGCAGTCAGCATCTCCTGGTTGCTCGCTTCGGCGTACGCTCCCATCGAGCGCGCGAACGGGATGCGCACACCGCCGACGATGGCGACCCGGCGCACTGCAGATCCGACGAGCATGACGGCCTCGCTGTGAGAGAATGGCGACCTCCGGCCAGCATGCCAGCGCGCCCGTCGGCCGGTCAAAGCACCATGACTACTTCCACTCACAGCCGCTTCGCCGCGGACGTCCGAGCCATTTGCGTGCTCGCGGCCCCGCTCATCGGCAACAACCTGTCCGTGATCGGCATGCAGTTCGCCGACACAGTGATGGCCGGGCAGCTCGGCCCGCGCGATCTGGCCGCGCTCGCGGTCGGCGTCGGCTTCTATCACCTGTTCCTGTTGATCGGTCTCGGCATGCTGATGGCCATCTCGCCGAGCGTTGCGCATGCGTACGGTGGGAACGATACGCGCGAAGTAACGCGCTATTGCCGTCAGGCGTGGTGGGTGGCGCTCGCACTTGCTGTGGTGCTGGTCGCGGGCCTCATGCAGGTCGGCTGGGTACTGCCGGGGCTGGGCATCGCGCCGGAAATTCTGCCGACAGCGATCGGCTACGTGCACGCGATGGCCTGGGGCATGCCGGCGCTGATGGCGTTCTTCGCGCTGCGTTTCACCAGCGAGGGCCTGGGACTCACGCGGCCGATCATGTACTTCGGTTTTCTCGGGCTGACCGCGAACGTGATCGGCAACTGGATCTTCATGTACGGCAAGCTCGGCATGCCGCAGCTCGGCGCGATCGGCTGCGGCGTCGCGACTTCGCTCTCCGAATGGCTGATGTTCTTCGCGCTACTCGCATACATGCGCCGGCAGCGCGCCTATCGTCCGTTCGATTTCTTCGCGCGCATCGACCGGCCGGACCCGCGCGTGCTGCGCGAGCTGGTGCGCATCGGCGCGCCGATCGCCGGCAGCGTGCTCGCGGAGGGCGGATTGTTCGTGTGCGCGGCGTTGATGATCGGCAGCATGGGTGCGACCCTGACGGCCGGTCACCAGATCGCGCTCAACTACGCGTCTTTCATGTTCATGGTGCCGCTCGCGATCAGCTCGGCGACGACGATCCACGTCGGGCACACGCTCGGACGCGGCGATCGCGAGCGCGGGCGCTTCGCAGGTCTGCTCGGCATCGGCATGTGCGCGACGGTGATGGCGCTATCGGCCATCGGCATCGTGGTGTTCAACGATGGGATCGCGAGTCTCTACACGCGCGATCCGGCGGTGCGCGAAATCGCCGCGGGCCTGTTGTTGATGGCTGCGATCTTTCAGCTCTCGGACGGCGTGCAGGTCGGCGCTTCGGGCGCGCTGCGCGGCTTCAAGGACACCGCCATCCCGATGACGATGTGCATCTTCTCGTACTGGGTCGTGGGGTTTCCGCTCGCCTATATATTCGGCGTGCGCCAGGGCGGCGGGCCGCTCTACGTGTGGGTCGGATTTATCGCGGGTCTCACGGTCAGCGCCGTGCTGCTCGTCAGCCGCTATCTGTACGTGTCGCGGCGCGCGCTGCCGGAGTCGGCTGTCGGACTCGGCGTTTCGTGATAGCCGTAGCCGAGCGACTCGATCTCATCGACCACTCCGTCGACGAAGCGGATCTGCCGCATCAGCTTGTAGGGGCCGAAGTTGTAGGTCCAGATTTCGACCGGGATCTCGACGTAGCCGTCGCCGTACGAATAGAAGCGGCCGCCGGCAGTGAAGGACGGGCGGCGCTGGATGTAGTGCGTCTGGACATCCGTCGGCTCGCCGCAGAAGTGGCGCACCTTGGAGCGCGGATCGCCCTGAGTCACGAGTCTGCTGCCGCAGCGCAGCCCGTCGGCGCTGGCCGGAACCGCGAGCGCCAGCAGTACAGCAGCGAGAGCGGAGGAGACGAGGGCGCGCATGACGTGACTATGCCTGCCGTGAACTGAATTGCCAATGAATGACTCGACGAACAACCGTTAGAGCCCGCTGCCGTCGATGCAGTTCCTGTAGAGCTGCGCAAACTTCGCCGGGGTCATCGGCAGCGGATTGCCGCCCGTCGAGGGGTCGTCGAAGGCCTGCTGCGCGAAAGTATCGGCGTGCGCCGGCTGCATGCCGAGGTCGGCCAGCGTGGCGGGAATGCCGATCTGGCGGCGCAACTCCAGGATCCAATTTAACACTGCGTCGAACGACGGCTTGGGCAGGTCCAGATACGCGGCGAGCCGCGTCATCTTCTCCTGCAGCGCACTGCGGTTCCACGCGAGCACGTACGGCATCACCACGCCGTTGGTCAGCCCGTGATGCGTATTGAGATTGGCCGAGCACGGATGGCTGAGGCTGTGCATCGCGCCGAGTCCTTTCTGGAACGCCGTCGCGCCCATCGATGAGGCGACCATCATCTGCGCGCGCGCCTCGATGTTGCTGCCGTCGGCGACAACGACGGGCAGCCACTGTTTGATGAGTCGCATGCCTTCGACGGCGATGCCGTCGGCCATCGGATGATGGAACGGCGCGCAGTACGCCTCGAGATTGTGCGAGAGCGCATCCATGCCGACCGCCGCAGTCACTTTCGGCGGCAGCCCGAGCGTCAGCTCGGGATCGGCGATCACCAGCGCCGGCTGCATGCGCGGATGAAAGATGATCTTCTTGGTGTGATCGCGCAGGTCGGTGATCACCGAAGCGCGTCCGACTTCCGAGCCGGTACCTGACGTCGTCGGTACGGCGATCGTCGGCGCCATGCCGGCGACGTTGACGCGCGTGTACCAGTCCTCGCGATCTTCGAAGTCCCAGATCGGACGCGACTGGCCCACCATCAGCGCGATCGCCTTGCCCGTGTCGAGCGCGCTGCCGCCGCCGAAAGCGATGACGCCGTCGTGCGCGCCGCGTCGATAGGCAGCGACGCCGTTCGTGACGTTCGCCTCGACGGGATTCGCTTGCACGTCGGAGAACGGTTCGCAGCCGAGGCCGGCGCTGCGACACGACTCGATCGCCTTGGCGATCATCGGCAGAGCTGCAAGCGCCGGATCCGTCACCAGCAACGGTCGCGTGATGCGCAACGTCTTGCATGCATCGGGCAACTCCGCGATGCGTCCTGCGCCGAAGCGAATCGAAGTCGGGTAGTTCCAGTTGCCGCGTAGAGTGGTCATACGTGCGTTCGCAGGTGAAATGATTTTGGCCGCGTCAGGTGCTCGTAGCCGACCACGGCCAGCGTGCAGCCGCGACCCGAATCCTTGACGCCGACCCAGGCGAGTGCCGGGTCGAGATAGTCGCAGCGGTTCATGAACCAGGTGCCGGTCTCGACGCGATCGCCGATCGACAGCGCCGCATCCGCGTCCGAGGTCCAGATCGCGGCAGTCAAACCGAAGGCGCTGTCGTTCATCAGCGCGATTGCCTGTTCGTCCGACTGCACTTTCATGATGCCGGCGACCGGGCCGAAGATTTCCTCGCGCATGACCGGCGTGGAGTTGTCGACGTCGAGCAGGACCTGCGGCGCGAGGTAGGGCGTCCCGGCACGGCTGGCTGCGAATTGCGCTTCGTCGATCACAGGCTTGCCGCCGGCTTCGATCGATGCAGCGATCTGTGCGCGGATCGTGTCGGCTGCCGCTGTGCGCACGACCGGACCGAGGGTCGTCGCGGCTTCGAGCGGATTGCCGAGCACGTACTTGCGCGTGAGATCCACGAAGCCGTCGACAAATGCGCCGTACACGCGCTCGTGCACATAGATGCGCTGCAGCCCGCAGCACGACTGGCCGCTGTTGAAGTACGCGCCATCGACGATGTTCTCGATCGCGTGCGCGAGGTTCGCATCGTTACGCACGTACACCGGATCGCAACCGCCGAGCTCGAGGCCGGTGCCGATGAAACGCTCCGCGGCCGCGCGCTGCACGGCGTGGCCGCCTGCCACCGAGCCGGTGAATGCAACGAAGTCGACGCGTGGATCGCGAATCGCACGCTCCGTGTCCTCATGGCTCATGTGCAGCGCCTGGAATACTCCGTGCGGGAGACCCGCTTCCTGCAACGACGCTGCGAAGCGCTCCGCGCACAGCGGTGTCTGCGCAGAATGTTTGAGAATGACGGCGTTGCCGGCCATCAATGCCGGCACGACGCTGTTCACTGCGATCAGATACGGATAGTTCCACGCGGCAATCGCCAGCACGACACCGAGCGGCTCGCGACGAATGAAGCGCGTGAAATGCTCCTTCGGCCCGGCATCGATATCGGCGAGCGCGGCCGGCGCGATCGCAATCATGTGACGCGCGCGCTCGAGCGTGCCGCGGACCTCGTTCGGCGCGTAACGGCTCGGCCGCCCCATCTGCCAGGTCAGCTCGCGCGCAATCTCGTCGCGCTTCGCTTCGAAGAGGTCGCAGAAGCGATTGAGGATGCGCGCTCGCTCGGCGATGGCGACATTGCGCCACGCGCGCTGAGCCTTGCGCGCGTAATCGAGCGCGCGCTCGAGGTCAGCGGGCTTCGCGAGCGGCCGCTCCGCAAAGACGGAGCCATCGACGGGTGAAATCACCTTGAGCATGGGAGTCGCGCTGTAGGTCGGGCTTCAGCCCGACGATCTTTCTAAATAATCTCGAAGTACCGTGACAGTTCCCAATCCGTGATGTGTTTGCGGAACTCGCGCTCCTCCCACTCCCGCGTCGCTGCGAAATGCTGGACGAACGCCTCGCCGAACCACTCGCGCGCCATTCGCGACTGGCGCAGCCGCTGCGCGGCCTCCCATAACGTGCGCGGCAACGCCAGCGACTCGGGAAACTTGTGGTCGTACGCGTTGCCCTCCACGAGCGGCTCCGGCTCGATGCGTTGCTCGATGCCCGCGAGCCCTGACGCGAGCGCCGCGCTGAGGATCACGTACGGATTCGCATCCGCCGCCGCCACGCGGTACTCGACCCGCTGCGACTTCGCGCTGCCCGGGATGATGCGCAGCGCGCAGGTGCGGTTCTCGACGCCGACGGTTGCATCGGTCGGCGCCCAGAAGCCCGGAATCAAACGCGTGTAGGAGTTGACCGTCGGCGCGATCATCGCGAGCAGCTCGGGCATCAATCGCTGCTGACCGCCGACGAAGTGCCGCATCGTCGCGCTCATCGAGTGCGGCTGCGAGGCATCGTGAAACACCGGCTTGCCGCCATCGCGCGAGCGCAACGACAAGTGGATGTGCCCGCTCTGGCCGGGCCAGTCGCGCGACCACTTCGCCATGAACGTCGCCATCATCGAGTTGCGCTGGGCCAGCACCTTGATGAACGTCTTGAACAGCGCCGCCTTGTCTGCAGCAGCCAGCGCGTCGTCGTAGCCGATCGCTGCCTCGATCACGCCGGGACCGGTCTCCTCGTGCAGACCTTCGATGCCGAAGTCCATCGTCTCGCACATCGCCAGCATCTGCCGATAGAACTCGGAGCCCACGCTGTTACGAATGACCGAGTAGCCGAACCAGCCCGGCGCCATCGGCTGCAGGTTGCGATAGTTCTTCTCCCTGATCGACTGCGGCGTCTCGTTGAAGAAGAACACTTCGTACTCGAACCCCGAGTACGGCTCGAAGCCCATGCTGCGCGCCCGCTCCAGCACCTTGCGCAGAATGCCTCGCGGGCACACCTGCTCGGCCGGCGGCGCGAACTCGCTGAGGAACAGCAGATTGTCGTCCTCGAACGGCAGCGGCCGGCACGACTCGGGCAAGATGCGCACTGGCGCATCGGGGTAACCTGTGTGCCAGCCCGTGAACTGCACGTTGTCGTACAACTGATCCTGGCAGTCCCAGCCGAGCACGACATCGCAGAAACCGTAGCCGCTCTCCAGCGCCGACAGGAACTTCGCGCGCGACATGTATTTGCCGCGCATGATGCCGTCGACGTCGAACACGCCGACTTTGACGTGCGAGAGATTGCGCTGCTCGACGATCGCGCGGGCGTCGGCGATCGTCTTGACCTTACGCGGTTCAATCATTGACTAATACCTGGTGGTCACACCTTGGTCGTGCCGTAGCCTTCGCGCTCAGGATGACCGTGGTGGCCGCCCGTGATCGCGAACTCTTCCTCGGGCGAGAGCACGAGCTTGTGCCGGCCGATGAAAGCGAAATACAGAATGCCGAGCACGTACCAGGCCAGCGCGGCATAGACGCCGTTGCGGTACACCGGATCCTGCAATTGATAGTAGAGCGTCACCAGTGCGATCACGACTGTGGCGCTTGCGCCGGGAATACCGAGCGGGCTGCGATACGGCCGCTCGATGTTCGGCATCTTCCGCCGCAACTGGATGAACGACAGCCCCTGGAACGCGTACGAGATCATGGCGCCGAACACCGCCATGTTGAGCAGCGTTGCGCCGATCAGCGCGCCGCCTTTCTCGGCACCGAGCGCGAACCACACGGCCATGATGATCGCGAGGCCCATCGCGGTGCCGGTGAACAGCGCGAGGTGCGGTGTTTTACGCGAGCCGTGCGTCACCGAAAGAATCGCCGGGTAGTAACCGGCGCGCGACAGCGAGTAGATCTGCCTGCCGTATGCGAAGATGATCGTGTGGAAGCTCGCGATCAGCCCGATCACCGCGAACAGCGCCAGGAGCTTCGCGATGGCGTCGCCATAGATGACGCGGAAGCCGTCTAGCAGCGGCTCGGCCGAAGTCGCGAGCGAGAAAGAGCCGTGCAGTCGACCTTGCTCCGGCGCGCCGATCGAGGCATTGAGCAGCATGATCATCAACGCCGAGATGATCAGCGTGAACATGCCGAAGATCAGACCCTTCGGCATGTCGCGTTTCGGATCGACGGATTCTTCGGCGGCGAGCGGCAGCTCTTCGATCGCGAGGAACAGCCAGACAGCGAACGGCAATGCCGCCAGCACGCCTTTCCATCCCATCGGCAACAAAGCGCCGCCGCCTTCCGGCAGCTCGATCGGCTTGCCGTCCGGGCCGATCGCAATGTTGAGCGCCCAACGCGAGAAGTCCGCGTAAGGCACCGCGCTCACCCAGAACACGATCAGCACGCCGAGTGCGAGCAGCGTCACGATCACGGAGATCTTGAACGACAGCTCGACGCCCCAGTAATTGAGCGCGACGAAGACTACGTAAGCGCCGATCCACCACAGCGGTTGGAACGCCAACGGCGTCTCGAAGATCTGTGTCAGGTAAGAGCCGATGAAGAACACGATGACGGCAGGCGTCATGATGTACTCGATGCTCTCGGCGAGTCCGGTGATGAACCCGCCCCACGGTCCGAGCGCGCTGCGCGCGAACGAGTAGGCCCCGCCGGTGTGCGGCAGGGCCGGCGACATTTCAGCGAGGCTGAAGATCAGACCGAGATACATGATCGCGATGACGATCGCGGCGATGAACAGCCCGCCCCAGCCGCCGACGCCGATGCCGAAGTTCCAGCCGGAGAAGTGCCCCGAGATCACCGCGCCGACGCCGAGCGCCCACAGCGACCAGACCCGCGCATGACGCCGGAGCTTGCGGTTCTCGAAGTAATCCTTGCCGGCATTCTGGTACGTGACGCTGCCGACGGTTTTCTTGTCAGTCATGCGACTCTCCCCTTTGTTTTTGCCGAGTAGAGCGTTCGAGCTCGGCCACTATAGGGGAAAGGATGCAGCGCCGGATAGGCGGGCTTACGCCGACTGGGCGGCGGCTTCGGCGGACTGCACTTCGGACGTGACGATGCGATTGCGGCCCAGGCATTTCGCGCGGTACAGCGCCTTGTCCGCTGCGAACAACAGATCGTCGGGCGTGACGATGGCGGGCGCGTACACCGTTGCGACGCCGCCGCTGATCGTGACCCGGTCCGTCAGCTGCGAGGCGTTGTACGGAATTGCCAGGCGCCAGATGCGCCGGCGCAGGCGTTCTGCATAGAGGCCCGCGCGTCGTCCATCGACGCCCGGCAGCACGACCGCGAACTCCTCGCCGCCATAGCGCGCGACCAGGTCGCCGCCGCGGCGGAAGGTCTCGTCGAGCGTCTGCGCGACTTTGCGCAACACCTCGTCGCCCTGCGTGTGGCCGTAGCTGTCGTTGAACAGCTTGAATTCGTCGAGATCCAGGAACACCAGCGACAGCGGCTGCGCGTCACGGCGAGCGCGACGCACTTCGCGCTCGAGTGCGCGATCGAAGTGGCGGCGGTTGGCGATGCCGGTGAGCGCATCGACGCCGACCAGGTGTTTCAGCCGGCGATTCGCGGTTTCCAGTGCGAAGCGCAGTCGCGTCAGCTCGTCGTTGCGCGCTTCCAGAGCGTGCGTGCGCGCGATGAAGCGACGCTGCAGCTCCCGATGCGCGCCGTCGAGCTCGGCCTCGACGTTGCGCCGGTGCTCGAGCTCACTCTCCAACTCGTGTGCACGTCGCGCGATCCGGGCGTGCAACACCAGGACGCGCGCGACCGCGCCGGCGATTGCAGCGACGAGCAGGACCAGGATCGAGAGTGCGAGGGCTGACATAGTTCGGCGCAATCAAAGCACACCCGCCGTGCCGGCAGGGGGTGACTTGACGGAACGCTCGCGGTCGAGTCACGACTGAAATGCTGCAAACGTCGCAATCTCCCTCAGGGGATTGCTTGACGCCCTTGATGCCGCTGAGGAAACTGGGCCCCCACTCGATATCGACCGACCGGCCTGCCATGAATCCCGCCGCGCCTTCCGCCTCGCAGGGCCGCTTCCGCAGCTTCGCGGATTTCTATCCGTTCTATCTGTCCGAGCACCGCAATCCGGTCTGCCGCTCGCTGCATTTCATCGGCACCGTGCTGGTGATCGTGTCGTTGCTCGCGGCTGCGTTCACGGGGCAGCTCCTGTGGTTGCTCGCCATTCCGCTCGCGGGCTACGGCTTCGCCTGGGTCGGTCACTTCTTTTTCGAGCACAACCGTCCCGCGACGTTCTCGCATCCCTGGTACAGCCTCGCGGGCGACTTCGTCATGTTCCGCGACATGCTGCTCGGCCGGATCAAGTGAGCAATTCCGGCATCGATCGCGCCTTCGAGAGGCGGCTCGCCTCGCTCGTCAACGCGCGCGAGCCGCGCGTCTTGCAGGGCGGGTTGAAAGGCGTCGAGAAAGAATCGCTGCGCGTTTCGCCGGACGGCTACATCGAGCAGAGCGGGCATCCGCGCGAGCTCGGCTCGACGCTCACGCACGAGCACATCACCACCGATTACTCCGAAGCGCTGATCGAGCTGGTGACGCCGGCGTTCCGCGAATCGTGGGAGCTGCTGCAGTACCTGTGCGACTTGCACCAGTTCGTCTATCGCCATCTCGGCGATCAGCTCCTCTGGGCGACCAGCATGCCGTGCATCATCGACGGCGATCCGAGCATTCCGATCGCGCGCTACGGTCGCTCGAACATCGGACGCATGAAAGAGGTGTATCGCCACGGGCTCGGCGTGCGCTACGGCCGGATGATGCAGGCGATCTCCGGCGTGCATTACAACTATTCGTTCCCCGCGCACTTCTGGCCGGTGCTGGCCGCGAGCGTGCAAGCGCCGCGCGACGATCAGGATTTCATTTCCGCGCAGTACTTCGGCCTGCTGCGCAACTATCGACGCTACGGCTGGCTGGTGCTGTATCTGTTCGGCAATTCGCCCGCGGTGTGCGGCTCGTTCGTGCGCGGTCGCGAGCATTCGCTGCAGCAGTTCGCTCCGGGCACGTTGTACGAGCCGTATGCGACCTCGCTGCGCATGAGCGACCTCGGCTACCGCAACAAGAGCCAGGCGGGCGTGCAGATCTCGGTGAACAGCCTCGAAGAATACGTGCGCGACCTGTCGGCAGCGGTGAGCACGCCGCATCCCGAATACGAGCGCATCGGTGTGAAGGTCGACGGCGAATATCGCCAGCTCAACGCCAACCTGCTGCAGATCGAGAACGAGTACTACAGCTACATTCGTCCGAAGCGCGTCGCGCGCTCCGGCGAGCGGCCGACCAACGCGCTGCGGCGCGGCGGTGTCGAGTACGTCGAGTTTCGCGCTCTCGATGTCAGTGCGTTCGATCCGGTCGGCGTGAACCAGAACAAGCTGCGCTTCCTCGAAGCTTTCGCCGCACTCTGCGTCGTGAAGCCGAGCGAGCCGATCGACGCGACGGAGTGGCAGCAGCTCGATGCCAATCACGCACTGGTTGCGCATCGTGGCCGCGAGCCGGGTTTGCAACTGAATCGCAACGGAAGCCCGATAGAGTTGCGCGCATGGGCCCTGGAGCTGATCGATTCGATGCGCGGCATCTGCGAGATGCTGGACTACGGCGACGCGCAGCGGCCGTACGCCGCGGCGCTCGAACTGCAACAGGCCAAGATCGACGATCCGCGCCTCACACCCTCGGCACGTACGCTCGAGGAGCTGCGCTCGACGGGCGAGTCGTTCGCAGACATGGCGCTGCGCATGTCACGCGTGCACAAGGCGTACTTCCTGGACCTTTACCCCCCGAACGAGCAGCGCCTCGCGGAGTTCGCCGCGGAGGCGCGCGAGTCGCTGGAGCGCCAGGCGGCGGTGGAAGCTGCCGACCGCGTGACTTTCGACCAGTTTCTGGCGAATTACTTCAGAGCGTAGAGTCGGCACTGGCGGACGGGCACGGCGAGGAATACTCTTCCTGCCTGGCCGCAATCATCACGCAATTGCTTGAACATAATGGGGTAATTGGGGCCAGCCCGGGGCATCGGACGCGCATCCTAAAGGCGAAAACGGCGTAGGCCCGCGACTGAAACTCTGCAAACTGAGAACTGCGCACGGTCCGTCCTGTGCGGGTCCATTACGATGAACACCGTCTTCATTCCACCCGGACCACCGAGTGAGGCGTCCGGTAAGCATATGAACAGCGTTTCGACCTCTTTGCCCGCCCACTTGATCGCCCCTGGCTCGGCCGCCAACGCCGACCACGTGGGTGAGCGCGCCGTTGCGCCTGCAGCGGTCCGCACCGAGTCTCCTGCTGGCTGGGATGCCTATGAAGTCTGGCGTCGATTCATCAAGGACGCCCGCGACCGTCGCCAGCATCAGGAATGAGTTGAGCTCGGGTCCCGGCGCAAGCCGCCCCGCCGGTGCTCCCCCGCAGTCTCCGCACGCCCTCCAGCTGCAGCGCGGCTTTCCGCGCCTGAGATTTGCGGCGCCGCTCGAGGCGGAATTCCGCGAAGTTCACCTTGCCGAGACCTTGCCGCAGGTGCGCCGCAACCTGTGGCTGGCCATCGCCTTCGTGATCGCGTTCTCCGGGCTCACGCATCTGGTGCTCGATGAGTCCGTCAACCGGCTGCTCGACCTGATCCGCCTGGCGCTGTTCACGCCGATCCTCGTCATCGGGCTGGTGGTCGTGTACTCGCGCCTGTACCGCCGGCTGTATCCGCTCGTGTGCCTGGTTGGTGCGCCGACCTTCGGCGTCGGAGTCACCGTGCTCGCCGTGATCGCGGCGTCGCACGGCGTGAGCCTGATCTCCACCGTCGTGCTCGTGTCGATCTACATCTTCTTCATGCTCGGCATGACGTTCTACGGGGCGCTCGGCTCCTCGCTGCTGGTGTTCGCGTCGTACTTCATCAGCGCCGCGGCGGTCGGTCTGCCGGCTTCCGTGCAGGTGATCGACGGCGGCGTGCTGATCTTCACCAACGTGATCGGCGCGATGGTGTGCTACACGCTGGAGCGTGCGACGCGCACCAACTACCTCGAAGAGCGCCTGCTCATCGAGACCGCGAGCCGCGACGGCCTGACGGGCATTCACAACCGCCGGCTGTTCGACGAGCACGTCGACCGCATCTGGTCGCAGGCGACCCGCGACCGTGCGTCGCTCGGCCTGCTGCTCATCGATATCGACCACTTCAAGGCGTACAACGACTACTACGGGCACCAGGCCGGCGACGAATGCCTGCGGCAGGTGGCGTGGTGCCTGAGCCGCTGCTCGCGGCGGCCGCTGGACATCACCGCGCGCTACGGCGGCGAGGAATTCGCGATCGTGCTGTACGAAGCGGATCGCAGCCACGTCGAAGACGCAGCGCGGCGCATGCAGGCGGAAATCGAATCGCTGGCCATCGTGCACGCCGCTTCGCCGGCGACGATCAAGCGGCTGACGGTCAGCATCGGCGCGGCCTGCGTCATGCCGAAGGCCGGCCGCACACATTACGGCTTCATCCAACTCGCCGACGAGGCGCTGTACGACGCGAAGGAGCGCGGCCGCAACTGCGTCGTCATCATGGACAAGGAATACGAGCAGCTCAGCACCGGCGCCTTCCGCGGCGGCCAGATGCCGCCGCCGCTCGACGTCATCAGCCGGGCAAACGGCTCGACTGGCGGTTAACGGGGACATTCCTCTTTTCGATCACGGCATCGCAAATTGCGATGGCAGAGGCCGAAATGAGCAATGTCCCCTTTGTTATGCTCAGGCCATGCCCGAGCGCATCCGCAGTCTCCTGGTCGCCAACCGCGGCGAGATCGCCATTCGCGTGATGCGCGCGGCGACCGAGCTCGGCATTCGCACGGTCGCGATCTATTCCCAGGAAGACCGCTTCTCGCTGCACCGGATGAAGGCGGACGAGAGCTACCTGGTCGGCGCGGGGCGCACGCCGGTCGACGCTTACCTTGATATCGCCGACATCGTGCGCATCGCGCAGGCGGCGCAGGTCGATGCGATCCATCCCGGCTACGGCTTTCTTTCCGAGAATCCTGCGCTCGCCGAAGCGTGTGCAGCGGCGGGGCTGATCTTCGTCGGGCCGACGCCGCAGATCATGCGCCGCCTCGGCAACAAGGTCAGCGCGCGCGAGCTGGCAGTTTCTGCGGGCGTGCCGGTGATGCCGGCGACGCCGCCGCTGCCGCGCGACGATGCCGCATCTGCACGACTCGCCGGCGAGGTCGGCTATCCGGTGATGCTCAAGGCGAGCTGGGGCGGTGGTGGGCGCGGCATGCGTGTAGTCGCCAGCGAGTCCGAGCTTGCCGAGAAAGTCGCGACCGCCCGGCGCGAAGCCAAGGCCGCATTCGGCAACGACGAGGTCTATCTCGAAAAGCTCGTGGTCCGGGCGCGCCACATCGAAGTGCAGTTGCTCGGCGACGCGCACGGCAACCTCGTCCATCTGTTCGAGCGTGACTGCACTGTGCAGCGGCGAAATCAGAAAGTGGTCGAGCGCGCGCCGGCGACGTTCTTCGACGAGCAGCAACGACGGGAGCTGTGCGAGCAGGCACTGAAGATCGGCCGCGCCGTGCGGTATCTGAACGCGGGCACGGTCGAGTTCCTGCAGGACGCCGACACCGGCAAGTTCTACTTCATCGAAGTGAATCCGCGCGTGCAGGTCGAGCACACGGTGACGGAGGCCGTTACCGGCATCGACATCGTGCGCGCGCAGATTCGTATCGCCGAAGGCGCGGCGATCGGCACGACCGAGAGCGGCGTGCCGCGGCAGGAAGACATCCGTCTCAACGGCTATGCCATGCAATGCCGCGTGACGTCGGAAGATCCGGAAAACAATTTCATTCCCGACTACGGACGCATCTCTGCGTATCGCAGCCCGGCCGGTTTCGGAATCCGACTCGACGCGGGGACGGCGTACTCCGGCGCGATCATCACGCCCTCGTACGACTCGCTGCTCGTGAAGGTGACGGCGTGGGCGCAGACGCCGCAGGACACGATCGCGCGCATGCATCGTGCGCTGTGGGAGTTCCGCGTCCGCGGCGTGGCGACCAATCTGCGCTTTCTCGACCAGCTCATCATGCATCCGCAGTTCGCGAGTGCCGACTACACGACGAAGTTCATCGACGAAACGCCCGAGCTGTTCCGCTTCCCGCGCAAGCGCGACCGCGCGACGCGATTGTTGAACTTCATCGGCGAAGTCATCGTCAACGGCAATGACGAAGTGAAAGGCCGGACGCGCCCGGCGCGGCTGACGAACCCGAAGCTGCCGAAGCTCGAGCTCGCACCGCCGGCGCCCGGCACGAAGCAGCAGCTCGACGAGCTCGGCGCCGAGCGGTTTGCAGCCTGGATGCTGGAACAGAAACGTGTCCTGCTGACGGACACGACCATGCGCGACGCGCATCAGTCGCTGCTGGCCACGCGCTTTCGCACCCACGATCTCGCAGCGATCGCGCCGTACTACGCGAGCCTCGTGCCGAACTTGTTCTCGGTGGAATGCTGGGGCGGTGCGACGTTCGACGTCACGATGCGCTTCCTCAACGAATGTCCCTGGCAGCGCCTGCAAGAGCTGCGCACCGCGATGCCGAACCTGCTGCTGCAGATGCTGCTGCGTTCGGCGAACGCGGTCGGCTACACGAATTATCCCGACAACGTCGTGCGCTACTTCGTCGATCAAGCGGCGCGCGCGGGCATCGACCTGTTCCGCATCTTCGACTCGTTGAATTGGGTCGAGAACATGCGCGTCGCGATCGACGCCGTGCGCGAGACGGGCAAGCTGTGCGAGGCCGCGATCTGCTACACCGGCAATCTCACCGACCCGCGCCAGACCAAGTACGACCTCAAGTACTACGTGACGCTCGCGCGCGACTTGAAGCGCGCGGGCGCACACATCCTCGGCATCAAGGACATGGCTGGCTTGTGCCAGCCGCGCGCGGCCTTCGCGCTGGTCAAGGCGCTGAAAGAAGAGACCGGCCTGCCGATTCACTTCCACACACACGACACCAGCGGCATTGCAGCGGCCAGCGTGCTCGCGGCGATCGATGCCGGTGCAGACGCGGTCGACGGCGCGATCGATGCGATGAGCGGACTGACGTCGCAGCCGAACCTCGGCTCCATCGTCGAAGCGCTGCGTCACGGTCCGCGCGACAGCGGCGTGAGCGCCGAAAGTCTGCGCATCTTGTCCGGCTACTGGGAACAGGTGCGGCACTGCTATGCCGCGTTCGAGAGCGACCTGCGCTCCGGGGCGTCGGAGGTCTACGTCCACGGCATGCCCGGCGGTCAGTTCACCAATCTGCGCGAGCAGGCGCGCTCGCTCGGCATCGACGACACGCGCTGGCCGGAAGTGGCGCGCGCGTACGCGCAGGTGAACGAAATGTTCGGCGACATCGTCAAGGTGACGCCGACGTCGAAAGTCGTCGGCGACCTGGCGCTGCTGATGGTGACGAGCGGACTCACGCCGGAGCAGGTGCTCGATCCGCATACGCAGATCGCATTTCCGGAATCCGTGGTCTCGCTGTTCCGCGGCGACCTCGGTCAACCGTACGGCGGTTTTCCGCCGGAGCTGCAGAAGAAAGTGCTGAAGGGTGCGCAACCTTTGAAGGTGCGGCCCGGCGAGGTGCTGCCGCCGATCGATCTGGCGCAGTCGCGCGCCGACCTCAATCGCAAGACCTGGCGCGAAGTCACCGACGAGGAATTCGCTTCCTATTTAATGTATCCGAAGGTCTTCCTCGACTACATGCAGGCGCGCCAGACCTACGGCCAGGTCACCGTGCTGCCGACGCCGATGTTTTTCTATGGCCTCGAGCCCGGCGACGAAGTCAGCGTCGACATCGAGCGCGGCAAGACGCTGATCGTGCGTTTCGTCGCGGTCAGCGACGGGCTGGAGGACGGCACGCGCACCGTGTTCTTCGAGCTGAATGGCCAGCCGCGCTCGGTCAAGGTGCCGGACCGCAGTCATGTCGCGCTGAAACCGCCACGCCGTAGGGCGGATCCGACCAATCCGAATCACGTCGCAGCGCCGATGCCGGGCACGGTGGCGACGGTGCCGATCAGTCAAGGCGGCCGCGTCACGCGCGGCGATGTGCTGGTGACGATCGAAGCGATGAAGATGGAGACGACGGTGAGGGCGGATCGGGACGGGACAGTTGCGGAGGTGGTGACGCATCCGGGGGAGCCGATCGATTCGAAGGATTTGTTGGTGGTGTTGGCCTAGCGCATGTCCGCCATCGGGCGCGGCGGACCCAGCACGATTCCTTGCGCGTAGTCGACGCCAATCTGCTTCAGCCGCTCCAGCACCTCGGCACTCTCCACCGACTCCGCCACGACTTTCTTCCCCATCACGTGCCCGATGTCGGTGATCGAGCGCACCATCTCGTAGTCGATGCGGTCGTGCACGATGTTGCCGACGAACAAGCCGTCGATCTTCAGCCAGTCGACCGTCAATGCCTTGAGATAGGCGAACGACGAGACGCCGCTGCCGAAATCGTCGAGGCTGAAGGCGCAGCCGAGGCGGCGCAGCTCGGCGATCAGCTGATTCGCGCGCGTCAGGTTGCCGATCGCCGCCGTCTCCGTGATCTCGAAGCCGACTTTCGCCGGCGGCACGCGCGTCTCGTCGAGGGTCGCGCGGATGAAGTCGTGCAGTTGCGGATCGCCGAGCGAGTCGCCCGACAGATTCACGTACACGCGCCCGATCTGCTGAGTCGTTGCCGGATTCGCTGCCAGCCAGTTCAGCGCATAGGAGATCACCCAGCGGTCCACGCGTTGCGTCAGGTTGTAACGCTCCACTGCCGGCAGAAACGCACCCGGCGGCACGATGCTGCCGTCCGGCTCGCGCATGCGCAGGAGTAATTCGTACGAGCGCAGCGCCGGGGACGGTTCGGCCACGATCGGCACGATCGGTTGCGCTTCCAGCAAGAAACGATTCTCGCTCAGCGCACGCTTGACGCGAGCCACCCATTGCATCTCGCCGTGCCGCTGCGCGACGACAGCATCGTCCTCCTGGTAGACGTGCACGCGATTGCGGCCTTGATCCTTGGCCGCATAGCACGCGGCGTCGGCCGCCTGCAGCACCTGGGTGATGCGCCGGAAGTTGCCGCTCAATGGGACTACGCCGATGCTGGCGCCGACAGTGAACGTGCTCGTGCCCCACACGAACTGATACTGCTCGACTGCCTTGAGCAACGCGTTCGCGATGGCCACGGCGTCCGCCATCGAGCAATCGTGCAGCAGCAGCCCGAACTCGTCGCCGCCGAGCCGGGCCAGCGCGTCGTTGCTGCGCACCCGGCTCTGCAAGAGCTGCGCAAGCTGCCGCAACAACTCGTCGCCTGCGACGTGGCCGCAGGTGTCGTTGATCACTTTGAATTGATCGAGGTCCAGGTAGCAGACCGCGTGACTCGTGCCGGTGGCCTGTGCCGAGTCGAGCGCGCGTTGCAGGCGGATCTCGAACTCGCGACGGTTGATCAGGCCGGAGAGTGCGTCG
This sequence comes from Steroidobacteraceae bacterium, assembly GCA_035275145.1. Classification (GTDB taxonomy): domain Bacteria; phylum Pseudomonadota; class Gammaproteobacteria; order Steroidobacterales; family Steroidobacteraceae; genus Steroidobacter. The sequence goes on from DATENH010000295.1 coordinate 21,658, forward strand.
TGGCTCGCCTCGTACGAGAGCTGCCGCGACAACTCGTGCGCCTCGGTGATGTCGGTGAGCGTGCCCTCGTAGTAGAGAATGCGCCCTTGCTCGTCGCACACCGTGCGCGAATTCTCCAGCACCACGATCTTGCGGCCATCCTTGCGCCGAAGCACCAGCTCGGCATTGCGGATCTCGCCGGCCGCCGCCATGTTGCGCAGCCAGTTCGCGCGATCCTCCGCGTGTACGTACAAATCCTCACCGATGCTCAGCTCGAGCAGCTCGTCCTCGGAGGCGTAGCCGAGCAGGCGCACCAGCGCCGGGTTCGCCGCCATGAATTTCCCGTCGGGCGTCGTCTGGAACACACCCGCCACGACGTTCTCGTAGAGCTCGCGATAGCGGCTCTCCGAGGCCTTCAGCGCCAGCATGGTGTGCGTACGCTCGGTCGCGTACTGCAGCGCCTTGGCCAGCAAAGTGCTGACGACCTGCTGCTTGATCAGGTAGTCGAGCGCGCCGCGCTCGACCGCCTCCGCGCCGATGTCTTCGTCTCCCTGGCCGACGAGCACGATGATCGGCTGCTGGCCCACTTTCGGCTGCAGCCGCAGGAAAGTCGTCAGGCCCAGGGAGTCGGGCAGGTTCAGATCGAGCAGGATGACTTCGAAGCGGTGCTGGCGCAGCTGCGCGAGGCCCTCGGCGAGGCTGCGTGCGATTTCGAGCGTGAAGGGCTGGTCGCGCACGAGTGCAAGCTCTTCACGGAACAGACGCTCGTCGTCCGTGCTCGCGTCGATCAGGAGAACAGTCGCGTTCGCCATGCGGGCGGGGAGTATAAGGCCGCTGAAGCTGCGGTTAGAATCTCGCCGCATGACCCTACTGCGAGTCGCGGAGCTTCAGGAGGAGCGGGCGCATCGCCTGGAACGGGAATTCCAGGCCGTACTCGATGCCGCGGTGGACGCGGTCGTGCTGTTCGATCACGAAGGCCGCATCGAGCTGCTCAATCACGCCGGCGAGCGGATGTTCGGCTACAACGAGCAGGAAGTGATCGGCCTGAAAGTGAACATCCTGCTGCCCGAGCCGTACCGTTCGCAGCACGAAGACTACCTGCGGCATTACATCGAGGCGGGCGAGCCGCGGATCATCGGCATCGGCCGCGAGCTGATCGCCAAGCGCCGCGACGGCAGCGAGTTCTCCGCCGAGCTGGCCGTCGGCCGCGTGCAAGGAACGGACCCGCCGCGCTTCGTCGGCTTCATCCGCGACATCACGGTGCGCCGCAACGCGGAGGAGGCGCTGCGCCGGAGCGAGGCGCAGCTGACGATCGCTCAGGAGATTGCCAACCTCGGCAATTACGTCGTGCACTTCGACGGCAAATACGAGGATTATTGGTCGCCGCATCTGTACCGCGTGCTCGGCCGCCGTTATGGCGAGCCGTACATCGCGGTGTACGAATATCTAGAACCAATGGTCCACCCGGCGGACCGCGCGCGCTGGCAGCAGGCGCGCACCGAGCTGGACACGACCGGACGACAGATGGACATCGAGTATCGCGTGATTCATCCCGACGGCTCGCTGCGCTATGTGCACCACCTGGCGCAGACCACGCGTGCCGCGGACGGCCGGCCGTTGCGGCAGGTCGGCACGCTGCACGACATCACCGACCGGCGCCGGGCCGAAGACGAAGCGCGGCAGATGCAGGACCGCATCGCGCACTTCGGCCGCATCTCGACCATGGGTGAGATGGCCGCGGGCATCGCGCACGAGGTCAATCAACCGCTGACCGCGATCGCGACCTACGCGCAGGCGTGCCAGCGCCTGATCGTGCAACCGGACGCGAGCAAGGAAGAAGTCGAGACCGCGCTCAATCACATCGGCGCGCAAGCGCTGCGCGCAGGCGAAGTGATCCGGCGCCTGCGCACCTTCGTCAAGAACCGCGAGGTGCGGCGCGAGCTGGTCGAGGCGAACCGGCTGCTCGAAGACGTGCTGACGCTCGCGCAGACCGACGCCCGTCACAACGGCGTGCGCATGCTGCTGGAGCCGGCGCCGCAGGGGCCGCTGGTACAAGCCGACGCGGTGCAGATCCAGCAGGTCGTGCTCAACCTGGTTCGCAACAGCATCGATGCGATGGTCGAGGTGCCGGAAGCGCGACGCGAGATCGTGCTGCGCACGCTCGTCGACAGCGAAGGCGACGTCGAGTTCATGGTCGCGGACCGCGGCATCGGCGTCGACGCCACGACGATGGCGGAGCTGTTCAATCCGTTCTTCACGACCAAGCCGGGCGGCACCGGCCTCGGTCTGTCGATCAGCCGCTCGATCGTGCGTGCGCACGGCGGCAAGTTGTGGTGCGGCGCCAATCCGGGCGGCGGCGCGCGGTTCTTTTTCACGTTGCCGGCAGTTCCGGCGTCAGCAGGGAGTTGATCAATGAGGGGACCTTCCAACCTTGCACGGCCGACCATCTTCGTGGTGGACGACGATGCTGCAGTCCGCGACGCGCTCAAGTTGCTGCTGCGCTCGGTCGGCCATGCAGTGGAGACATTCGGCTCCGCGCAGGAATTTCTCGACGCATACGGCGAGGATCGCGCGGGCTGCCTGGTGCTCGACATCCGCATGCCGGGCATGTCGGGGTTGGAGTTGCAGCAGAAGCTCAACGAGAAGCACTCGATCCTGCCGATCATCTTCATCACCGGTCACGGCGACGTGCCGATGGCGGTGGAAGCGATGCAGGCCGGCGCGGTCGATTTCATTCAAAAGCCATTTCGGGATCAGGACCTGATCGACCGTATCAACCAGGCACTCGAGAAAGACAGCAGCAATCGCGCCGCGCTCGGCGAGCGCAACGACATTCGCCGCCGACTGGAAACGCTGACGCCGCGCGAGCGCGAAGTGCTCGACCTCGTGGTGCATGGCAAGGCGAACAAAGTGATCGCCGGCGATCTCAAGCTGAGTCAGCGCACCGTCGAGATTCATCGCGCGCGCGTGATGGAGAAGATGCAGGCGTCGTCGCTCGCGCATCTGGTGCGCATGGTGCTCGAAGTCGGACAAGCGTAAGGAAGCGCCCTGGCTCGAAAAAATTGCTTGCCGCAATTTCGCATTGCGTTGGCGCATTCGCACGCAGTGCAAATCTTAAGTACAAGTGCGACTTCTAGCCGTGGGCGGGCGGACGAAAGATGAGGCCCTATGCGACCACGGCCCACAGGTGAGTCCACCGCCCCCAATCCTCCCTGCGGCTCGGGCTTTCCTTGT
>DATENH010000296.1:0-2020 GCA_035275145.1 Steroidobacteraceae bacterium
CTATGGAACGGCGAGTCCGGGGCCGACACTAGCAAGCACTGTAAATCACATTCAACGGCAAACCCGCCGAGAGGCGGGGACGCAAAGCCTCCGGTCCGACGGAACTGCCAATTCCAGGATAGCGGGGCTGCCTCCGACGGGAGTTATCGTCATGCGCAGGCTCGGTCCTGGATTCGTGTTGATCGCATTGAGCGCGGTCGCGCTGAGCGGCTGCGGGGGCGGCGGCGATGAGTCGACGCCCGAGACCGGAACAGCACAGCCCCCCGCTCCGGTTCCCCCCACTCCACCGCCGCCCGGCTCGACCAACCATGCGCCGACGATTTCCGGTTCGCCGACGGCGGCTGTGAATGCGTCGACCGCGTACACCTTCACGCCCACGGCAGCCGACGCCGATGGTGATACGCTCGCGTTCACCATTCAGAACAAGCCCGCATGGGCAACGTTCAACACGACCACGGGCCGGCTCTCCGGCACGCCGGCGGCTGCAGACGTCGGCAGTTATTCGAACATCTCGATCACGGTGAGCGATGGCAAGGCCAGCACTTCGCTGAGCGCGTTTGCGATCGCAGTGACTGCTGTCGCGAACGGCCGCGCCACGTTGTCGTGGACCGCGCCGACCGAGAACACGGACGGCAGCACGCTATCGAACCTCGCCGGTTACCGCATCCGCTACGGCACGAGCGCGACCTCGCTGACGCAGACCATCGTCATCGACAATGCGAGCGTGACGACCTACGTCGTGGAAGATCTCTCGCCGGCGACTTGGTATTTCGCGGTCACGGCCGTGAACAGCCAGGGCGCGGAAAGCACCAATTCGAACGTCGCGAACAAGCAGATCTAGATCGATTGACCCGGCTCAGTGACTGACGAGGCGCATGCGCGCGTTGTCGGGCGGCTGCGCCTGCTCGAGGGCTTCGACGAAGCGACGCGTCCACGTGGCGATGTCATTGCGCTTGAGAACCTGCAGCATCGCGGCGTGACGCTCGCGCCGCTCCTGTAATGACATCGAAATCGCCGCCTGGATGGCGTGGCTCACCGCACGCGTGTCGTATGGATTCACTTGCAGTGCCGCCGAGAGCTCGCGCGCTGCGCCCGCAAGGTTCGAGAGAATCAGCACGCCCGGGTCTTCCGGGCTCTGCGCGGCCACGTATTCCTTCGCCACCAGGTTCATTCCGTCGCGCAGCGGCGTGACGATGCCGACGTTTGCTGCACGTAGCAAGCCCATCAGAGTCGCGTGCGGAAAGTTGCGGTTGAGATAGCGGATCGGCGTCCAGTCGGTATCGGCGAAGCGGCCGTTGGTCCGGCCGGCTGCCTGCTCCAGCGCCTGGCGGATCTCGGAGTACGCGCGCACGTCGCTCCGCGACAACGGCGCGATCTGCAGGTACGTGATGCGCCCGAGATTGTCGGGAAAGGTCTCCAGGAACTGCTGGTAGGCCTGAAAGCGCTCGACCAGACCCTTGCTGTAATCGAGGCGGTCGACGCCGATCATCAGCACGCGGCCCATCAGGCTGTCGGTCATGCGCTTCACGACTTCCGCCTGCGATGACTCGACTGCCTCGCTCTCCACCGAAGCGACGTCGATGCCGATCGGGAAGACGTCGGCGCGTATCGTGCGATCGCCGACGCGGATGCGGCCGTCGCCGCGCAGCGCTTCCGGACCGCACAGGTGCTCGATGCCCGAATGGAATGAGCGCAGATCGTTGTGCGTCTGGAAGCCCACGACGTCGTAGCTGGTCAGGTCGCGCAGCAACTCCGCATACGCGGGCAACACGCGCAGCATCTCGATGTTCGGAAACGGGATGTGCAGGAAGAAGCCGAGCGGCCGGCGCACGCCGAGCTCGCGCAAGCGCCGGCCGAGCGGGATCAGGTGATAGTCGTGCACCCAGAGCACGTCGTCGGGCTTGATCAGTGGCGCGAGCTTCTGCGCGAACGTGCGATTGACGTTCTCGTACGCCTCGCGCTGCTCGGACGCGTAGCGCACGCTGCGCTGGAAGTAGTGGAACAGCGGCCACAGCACTTC
>DATENH010000297.1:0-17157 GCA_035275145.1 Steroidobacteraceae bacterium
AAGTGCCGGTGCGTTTTGCTTCGAGGTCCCAAAGGGCCGCATCGAGCGCGTTGCGGGCGCCGCCGGCCGGCAGCAGGTCGAGCAGCTCGCCGCGATCCACACCACGCTCGATTCTGGCGCGGACGTTTTCGATCTGCGCCCGCATCGATTCGATCGTCTCGCCGTGATAGTCCACTCCGACTGCCTCGCCGCGGCCCACGTGTCCGCCGGCGGCAAGCTGCACGATGATGACTTCGCACGTCGTGTGCGAGCTGCGTGAGATGACGAAAGGCTCGCGCAAGGGCCAGACGCGCGTCTGGATGGACAGCTCGTATTTCATCGGCGCAGGAAGAAGTCGAGCGTCGCCTTGAGCGGCGTCTGCAACGGATCGAAGCAGGGGACGCCCACGTAGTCGGCCGTCTCTGCGAGGACTCGCGCGCGCTGCTTCTCATCGAGCATGGACGTGTTCAGGCTCATGCCGCCCAGCATCGCGTTCCCATTCGTCAGGCGCGCCGCCTCGATATAACGCGTCGCCGCCGTGCGCAGGTCCGGGATGGGGAAGTCAGAAAACCCGTGTATGTGACGCCGCGTCGGATCGTGGCAGAGGATGAGAACGTCGGGCTGCGAGCCGTGCACCAGTGCGAGCGTCACGCCGGCGTAGGCCGGATGAAACAGCGAGCCCTGGCCCTCGATCACGTCCCAGTGGTCGGACGCCGCGTCGGGCGAGAGCAACTCGGCTGCGCCCGCGGCAAAGTCCGCGGTGACTGCGTCGAGCGCAATCCCGCTGCCTGCAATCAGGATTCCAGTCTGGCCGGTCGCGCGAAAATCAGCGGCGACGCCGCGGGCACGCATTGCCTCGGTCAAAGCGAGCGCGGTGTATTTCTTGCCGAGCGCGCAGTCGGTTCCGACAGTGAGCAGTCGCTTGCCGCTGCGGCGCCGGCCGCTGCCTGCCGGGAAGGTCTGTCTTGGGAGACGGACGTTGACGAGCGCCACGCCGCGTTTGTGAGCAGCTTCCGCAAGACCGGGCACACCTTCGAGCGGCCGATGCATGCCGCTCACGACGTCGAGACCTGCAGCTATTGCCGCGTGGAGCACGGGTTCCCACTCGCGCGGAATCTGCCCGCCGACCGGCGCTACGCCAATCACCAGCGATCCAGCGCCCGCCCGCGCAGCCTCTTCGGGGGTCATGTCGGGCAATCCGAGATCGAGCCGTGCCTGCGGCAGCCGCAGCTGCGCTTTGCAGTGCTCGCGCGCCCAATCTCGCAGACCGCACGCGGTCTTGGCGTCTGCCTCGTCCTCGGCGTCGGCAATGAACAGAAGATAGGGCTTGCGCAGCGTGAACAGGGCAGGAGCGGTCATGCGACTCACTATAAATGAACGACTCAGCTCATCTATAACAAATCAGCCGCATTGTGGAATGGAAGCGCAGTCTCTCAGTGGAAGATGAACAGTCCTCCCGCCAGCACTTGACCGACCACACCGTCGGGCAGCCGCGCCTGCGTTGCCTGGCGGCTGCCATCCTCGCCGAGCTCGCGCGCCTGCGCGGGCGTCAATCCATAGAGCAGCCGGTGCATCCGCGTGAAGTGCGAGGCATCGGAAAACTTGTAGACGTGCGCGACCTGCGCGATCGACATGTTCGTGTGATGCAAGCTCCAGTGGCCGTGCGCGAGACGCATGATGCGGAAGAAGCGCGCCGGCGACTCGCCGACGGTCTGCTCGAACGCGCGGTAGAGCGTGTTGTTGCTGACTTGCAGACGCCGTGCGATATCCGTCACCGACAGCTCCTTGCTGATGAAGCGATCCATGATCGTGATCGCGCGCCGCACGAGCGGTTTGCGGATCTCACCGAACCAGACTGCTTCGGCGTGCGGCTGCGGACTGCGATTGCCGCGCATCGCTTCGAGCACCATGCCGGCGGCGGCCTTGCGTGCGCTGGCGGCTCCGCAATGCTTGCCGATCAGATGCAAGGCGACGTCGGCGGAAGATTGTCCGCCCGGGCAGGTGATGCGGTCACCGTCCTCCAGGAAGATCGTGTCGGACTCGACCGGTAGCTCCGGGAATTCCTCTTCGAAGTCCAGCCGCGCATTCCAATGCACGCAGCAGCGCCGGTCTTTCATCACACCGGCTCGCGCCAGCACGAACGTCGCCGTGCAGACGCCGATGATCGCGACGCCCTGGTCCGCGACGCGTCGCAGATATTCGAGGATCCGCGGATCCGTGTTCCGCTGCGGCTCCATGCGACCGCCGATCACGACCACGTAGTCGAACTGCGATGGATCGGGGAACGTCTCCCACGGCGTGATCTCGACGCCGCAGTTGGCGCGCACGGGTTGCAGCGTCGGCGCGATCACCGTCCAGCGGCATTCGCGCTGCCGGCTGTTGTCCAGCTCGTCGCCGGCGATGCGCAGCGCGTCGACGAAGCCGGAGAACGCGAACAGCGTGAACTCGTGCAACAGGATGAATGCGACCGACAGTTTCGGCTCGGCCAGCGGCGCCAGCTTCGTAGCCGCCGCGGCCGGGATCAGGTAATGAACGGTTCCGCGCTGCTCTAGCGGTCGAACGGTCGCAGGAACGCGATCAGATTGAGCGGCAGTGCCGGACACAAGTAGCCTCCTTCCTGAACGATGACTGTGGGCAGCGCGAGCTGCGCGATCGCCTGCGCTGCCTGCGAAAACCCGGCGCGCGTCACTTTGAGAACGCCGAGCGGATCGTGCTCCGACGCATCGAGCCCGAGAGCGACGACGAGCATCGCGGGCCGGAACGTGCGGATGCGGGCGAGGGCGGTGTCGAGCGCTTGCAGGAACGGCGCGTCGCCCGAGCCGTGCGGCAACGGCAGATTGAGATTGAAGCCGATCCCCGCGCCGCGGCCGGTCTCTTCCGGATAGCCTGCGTAGAACGGGAAATAGTTCGACGGGTCGGCATGAATCGACACCGTGAGCACTTCAGCGCACTCGTAGAAGATGCCTTGCGTGCCGTTGCCGTGATGCACGTCGACGTCGAGGATCGCGATGCGCTGGCCGGTCTTCGCGCGCAAGTGTTGAGCTGCGACTGCAGTGTTGTTGATGTAGCAGAAGCCGCCGGCGCAATCGGCGAACGCGTGATGGCCGGGCGGGCGGCACAACGCATAGGCGGCCCCTTCGGCGAGCGCGGTGTCGGCGGCAGTGATCGCGGACTGAGCTGCGCCGTAAACCGCGCTCCACGTGCCGGCGCGTAATGGAGTCGAGGTATCGGCCGTGTAGTAGCCGAGAAGCCCGAGCATGCCGTCGGGACGGCGATGCATCTGCGGCCGGGCGAATTGTGTCGTCAGCAGCTCGACGGCCGCAGGATCGATCTCGGCGCGCCGATTCCACCCGTTGGCGATGAAGTCGACGTACTCGGCGGTATGCACTGCATGCAGCGGCGCGACGCCATGATCGGTCGCATCGCGAACGTCGAAGCCCGCATCGACCACGCTCCGGTGCAGCAGCCGGTAACGCTCGGCGCTTTCGGGATGGGCGATGGTCTTGCCGCGCCGAAAGAAGCTCTGCGGGTCGTGGTCGGTCGAAGCCGTCGAGTGATAGACGCGCATCTTTGGCGCTGTGCCGGGGTCATCGTTGTAGTCGCGCTCAAGTGTGCGCAAAATCACCACCCTGTCCACGCGCGGCTACGTATTTGAAAGCGTGGGGTTTGTACCTTCGCAGCCGAACTAAATTCGCCGTTGCGCCGGACTCGCCGCAGGGCCTGCGGTCGACTCGTGCAACAAAAGAGAACTCTGCACATGAAGAATCTCGATCGGACCGACCTGAAGATCCTGCAGGCGCTGCAGAGCGAAGGACGGCTCACCAATCAGACCCTGGCCGCGCGCGTTGCGCTGTCGCCGAGCGCATGTCTCGCACGCATTCGCCAGCTCGAAGCGGCCGGCGTGATCTCCGGCTACCACGCGCACGTCGCGCTCGAGCTGGTGCGGCCGACGCTGTTCATCTACGCGGAGATCTCGCTCAAGCGGCACAGCCCGGCGGAGTTCACGCGCTTCGAGTCGATGGTGAAGGACATCCCGGAGGTCGTGGAAGCCGCGCAGGTGAGCGGTCAGTTCGACTACCTGCTCAAGGTCGTCGTGCCGGACATCCGCGCGTGGCGCGAGCTCGCTGCCCGCTTGCAGGACGAAGGCGGCGTCGAGAAAGTCTTCACGCACGTGGTGCTGAAGGACGCCAAGACATTCAGCGGGTACCCACTCAAATGACTTACGGCATCATCGGCGTCGGCGCGATCGGCGCGGCCATCGTCAGTGGACTGTGCGAGGGCGTGAAGGACGCACCGCGAATCGCGCTATCGCCACGCAATGCGAGCCGCGCGGCCGATCTTGCGGCTCGCTTTCCAACCGTTCGCGTCGCTCAGAGCAATCAGGAGGTGATCGACGGGGTATCCGTAGTGCTCCTGTGCATTCGCCCGCAGGAGGCGAGGTCGGTGCTCCCGGGGCTGAGATTTTCGAGCCAGCACGCGATCGTCAGCATGATGGCCGGCATTTCGATAGAAACATTGCGCGAGCTCGTCGCGCCGGCACAGGACGTCGCGCGCGCCATCCCGTTGCCGGCCGTGGCGACGCGTGAAGGTGCGACGCCGATTTATCCACCCACCCCAGCGGCGAAGGCGCTGTTCGATCGGCTCGGCAGCTCCATCGAGATTCCGAACCAGGTTGCATTGGAGGCGACCTCGGCGTCGACCGCCACGGTCTCGGCACACTTCGCCTATCTGAATGCGATCTGCCGCTGGCTCGTTGCCAACGGCGTCGCTGAGCAGGCCGCAAGACGCCAGGTTGCTGCTACGTTCGCGGGACTGGCGGCGCAGCTACAAAATGAAGCCCCCGACTTTGGCGAGCTCGCACGCGATCACGCCACGCGCGGCGGGATCAACGAGCAGTTTCTCGGCGTGCTGGAGCAGGCACGCGTGTTCGACGCCGTCGGCGCCGGACTGGACCGCGTGCTCGAGCGTCTATCTGGGCCGAAATATAGCTTCAATCGGCCTTTTGAACAGCGCGGCGATGGCGAAAGCCAATGACAGGCTCGGCTCGTAGCGTTCGGTCTCAACAGCGTTCACGGTCTGTCGAGAGACGTTCAACTTCGAAGCTAATTCGCCCTGCGTCCATCCACGCTCGGCCCGCAGGTCCGGGAGGTTGTTCTTCATCGGGAGCGGATGATCACGTACAGCATCGATAGATTGAAAACGCTCCACCCAAAAAGATTGACCGCCAGCATGCTCAAGCGCGGAAACCCAAAGAGCTCCATAAAGAAATAGCCCAGGGTGCATGAGGCCACGGCGATCGCCGTGATGACGACACATTTGAGAATTCTAAGCCGGATAAATTCGTCGCAGGCGGCATAGATCCAATAGGCGTTGGCAACGATGAATAAGGCCAGGAGGACCGAAGATCTCTGGAGTAAAGCATGCTTGACTATAGCCCGCGCCGAGGGCGCTGTAAAGCATGCTTGTCCTGCGGCCTGCTAATGCGTCGATGAAGCCGGACTCACCCGATTCGGATACGCCGGATGCTTCGGCTCCGTAGCTGGCTGCTTCTTCAGCGCCTGCATCGTGAGCTCGATTGCTTTCTCCAGCTGCGGGTCTCGACCCGCGAGCATCGACTGCGGCGTCTCTTCGACTTCGACGTCGGGGGGCACGCCTTCGTTCTCGACGATCCAGCCGTCCTCGGGCGACCAGCCTGCGATGTTCGGTGCCGTGATCGTGCCGCCGTCCATCAGCGTGTGGATTTCCAGGTTGCCGACCAGCCCGCCCCACGTGCGCGTGCCTACGATCGGTCCGAGCTGAGCCTTGCGAAACATCCACGGCAACAGGTCGCCGCCGGAGCCGGCGCCTTCGTTGATGAGCATCACCTTCGGGCCGTAGATCGCACCGCGCGGCGTGCGGAGCTCCTTGCCGTAACGCGTCGCCCAGCGGACCACTGGCTGCTTGCGCAGGATGTCGATGTAATAGTCCGCGACGAAACCGCCGCCGTTGTTGCGATCGTCGAGGATCAGCGCTTCCTTCTGGCTCTGCGGGAAGAAGTAGCGCTTGAACGAGTCGTGGCCGGCGACAGATGTATCGGGTACGTGCACGTACGCGACGCGGGCGCCGGTTGCAGCGTCCACTTTGCGGATGTTGCTCTCCACCCAGTCGACGTAGCGTAGCTGCCGCTCGTTCGCGATCGGCACGATTTTCACGGTGCGCGCACCCTGGCCGTCGGCACGCGGTCCGACGCTGATCTCGACCGGCTTCTCGATCATGTTCTCGAATGCACTGTAGACGTTGCGGTCGGCAGTAAGCTGCTTGCCGTCGACGGCGAGGAGATACTCGCCGTCCGCGACCGAGATTCCCGGTGCACGCAGCGGCGCGCGCAGATCGGGACGCCAGTCGAGGCCGCCATAGACCTTCTTGAAGCGATAACGGCCCTCGGCGACTTCAAAGTCTGCACCGAGCAATCCGATGCCGACATTCGGCGGCTTGTCGATCGATTCGCCGCCGGCGCTGTAGCTGTGGCCGACGCGCAGCTCGCTCGCCATCGCCGCCATGATGCGCGTGACGTCGCTGCGATTCGCGGCGTGATCGAGGAACGGCTCGTATTTCTTCCACATCGCGTTCCAGTCGACGCCGTGATAGTTCGGCGCGTAGAAGAAATCGCGGTTGAGCCGCCAGGCCTCGCGCAGGATCTGCCGCCACTCGGCACGCGGGTCGATCTCTATCGAGACGTCTTCGATCGGCACGGCCGTTGCCGCCTCCGGCTTGATCTCGCCGGTCGCGGGCGCGACCTTCAAGCTCTTGCCTTGTCGCAGCAGCACCTTCTCGCCGTCCGCCGAGAGGAAATACGCGTCGACGCCGGCAATCAGCGTCTTCGCGGTGCGCTCCTTCATCACGAAGCGCTTCAGCTCGCCCGGAGAGTTCAGCGCGTTGATCGCCGGCGTCGCAGGTGTCCACAGGTAGTACAGCTCGCCGGTCTTCCCGGCCTGCAGGTTGCGCAGAGTCGCGCCGCCGGTCGGCAGAGGGACGATGCGATCGCCGATGCCGTCGAAGTCGATCGTGGTTGTGTTGCCGGCGGCAGGCTCGGGCGGATTCTCGCCTTCGCGCGGAAGTGGCGACGCGTCGCCTTTGCGCAGCACGATCGCGTAGACCGAATGCGTGAATGTCAGATCGAGCGATGCGAGCGAGAACCAGTCCTTCACCGGCCCCGCCTGGTCGGAGGCGAGCACGTACAGGTACCGGCCGTTGCGGTCGAACACAGGCTCGCTCACTTCGGTGAGCCCATCGGTGATCCGCAACGACTTCTTCTGCGCGATCGAATAGACGTGCACGACCTGGATCAGGCCGTTGCTGTTCTGCGTATAGGCGAGCCACTGCGAATCGGGCGACCAGTTGTGCGAGATGAACGGGACGTGGCCGAAGTAATCGTTCTCCGCGATCCGCGTCGCGCGGCCGGATTCGAGGTCCAGCACGTACAGGTTGTACGCATTGTCGAGGAACGACACGCGCTTCTCGTCGGGCGACCACTTGAGATCGCGGTAGAAGCCGGAGCCGCCTTCGATGGCGATACGCCGCGGCTTGCCGCTGCCGTTGCGATCCGTGACGTACAACGCATAGTCGCCGGACTCGTCCGAGAACCACGCGATCTTGCCGCCGCCCGGCGACCACGCGGGCGAGCGGTCATTCGCACCAGCCGACTGCGTGAGGTCGCGGAACGGCGCGCCTTTCTTCGCAGGCACCGTGACGATCTCGCCGCGGTATTCGAGCGCGACTTGCTCGAGGTCGGGAGCAGGGGAGACGTTGCGAACGTAGTCGACGTTGCTCACGCGACGCGGGCGCGTCTCACGCAGATCGGACGCGACCGCGACCCGCAGTGTCGTCGTATTCGAGGTGGCGGGATCGAAAACGCGTAAATGGCCGCCCTGCTCGAAGATGATCCTGCCGTCGCCGGCATTCGCGTTGACTACCGGGAAGTCCTGGTACGTCGTGAGCTGCCGCACCTCGCCCGTCGCCGGGTCGAACGAGTGCAGATTGAATTCGCCCTGCCGGTCGGAATCGAAGTAGAGCTTGCTGCCGATCCACATCGGGTCGACGTCGTTGCAGCGCTCGGGCGGCTGCGGGACTCGCGTCAACGCGTGGTCGGCGAAGCTCATGATCGCGATGCGCGAAACGGTGCCGCCGCGATAGCTCTTCCACTGCGATTGCGGAGCCGTTTGCGCATAGGCAATCGCGCGGCCATCCGGCGCAACGTCGGCATCGACGCCTCGCGGAATCGGCAGGCGCTCCGGGAAGGCGGCCTTTGGATCGATCGTGAACAGATGGACATCGCGCGGCGATTGCACGTCGCTCTGCGAGCTGAAGACGACGCGACCCTGAGCATCGAAGCCTTCCACGAGATCGTCGGCGCTGTGCCAGGTCAGACGCTTCGGACTTCCGCCGGCGACCGGCACCACGTACACATCGACATTGCCGTCGTAGTTGCCGCTGAAAGCAATGGATGTCCCATCCGGCGAGAAGTGCGGCTGCGACTCCTGTCCCTCGGCGGTCGTCAGCCGATACGCGCCGCTGCCGTCGCGGTTCGCGACCCACACGTCGCCGTCGTAGACGAACGTGATGTGACGCTCGCTGATGTCCGGCTGCGCGAGCAGCAGCGTGTCCTGAGGGTCGACGGCAAGTGCGGCGCCATTCCACAGCACGAGCAAGGACAGGCACAAGCGAGGGTCGAGGCGGGGCATCGTGACCTTCCAATAGAATTTTTCGGCGACTATGGCCGGAATATGCGATTGCGTCATCCCCCGTTCTATATCTTTTCTCACCGCCTCTGGAACAAAAACACCAATCCGGTGACGCGGGTGCGATGAGCGGCGATGATGGTGCTTTCGCCATCGACCGGAATGACTCTCGCCAAGACGCAAAGACGCCAAGGAAGATCAAGAAGAATTCCGAGTTCTTCAGAACTCAGAATTTCCGATTTCTGACCTTGGCGTCTTTGCGTCTTGGCGAGAGTTCCTTCTTCTCTTCCTCCGAGGACCGCCATGATTCGAGCGTTCTCTGTCGCGTTACTCGCCTTACTTGCCTGGACTACGATTCCTGCGACCGCAAGCGACGAACCCTTGGCTGGCCTCGATGAGGCCATCGAGTCGGCGCGCGAGCAGTGGCATGCGCCGGGCATGGCGGTTGCGATCGTCAAGGACGATCAAGTCGTGTACGCGCGCGGCTTCGGCACGAAGCACCTCGGGCGCAACGATCCCGTCGATGCGCACACGGCCTTCACGCTCGCATCGACGAGCAAAGCGTTCACTGCGATGGCGCTCGGGATGTTGGTCGAGGACGGCAAGCTGCAGTGGGACGATCCGGTCGTGAAGCACATCCCGGAGTTCCGCGTGGCCGATCCGTACGTCACGCGCGAGGTGACGATTCGCGACCTGCTCGTGCATCGCACGGGCATCGAGACGATGGACATCCTCTGGATGCGCGGCTTCGACACTCGCACCAGCATCGAGCACATGCAATACGCGAAGCAGGCTTCGAGCCTGCGCTCGACCTGGGCGTACAACAACAGCATGTACGTGGTCGCGGCCGAAGTCGTCGCGCGAGTCTCGGGCATGACGTTCCAGGGTTTCGTCGGCCGCCGCATCTTCGCGCCGCTCGGCATGAGCGACAGCCTGTTCACTTCACCGGAGCTGGCAAAACGCTCCAACGTCACAGGCGCGCATCTGATCGAGCACGGCGTCGTGCGCGAGACCGAGCCTTACCTGTCGCCGGATCCGCTCGGTGCCGCCGGAGTGCAGTCGAGCGTGACCGACATGGCGAAGTGGCTGCGCATGCTGCTCGCCAAGGGCACGTTCGAGGGCAAGACCGTCGCGAAGCCGGACACGATCGCCGAAGTGCTGAAACCGCAAATGCTGCTCGCCAATATCGGTTATCCGGCGGCGCGCAAGGCGCAGCCGCACTTTTACGCCTACGGGCTCGGATGGTTCTTGCAGGACTACAAGGGGCGGCTGCTCGCGATGCACACTGGGAGCCTGTACGGCGCCAACGCTCTCGCCGCAGTCATGCCTGAAGAGCAGCTCGGCCTGGTGATCTTCGTCAACGCTTCCACCGTCGATTTCCGACACGCGTTCATGTACGACGTGATCGATCGCTTCCTGCACAGCCGCGACAAGGATTGGAACGCGGAGCTGCTGAAGCTGTATGGCGGCTTGCAGGCGGAAGAAGACACGCGACGCGCTGAAGCAATTCGTGCGCGGCCGCAGAAAACGCAGCCGTCGCGACCGCTGGCAGACTATGCCGGCAAGTACTTCGATCCGCTGGTCGGCGAGACGCACATCGTCCTGAGCAAGGATGGAAAACTGACGCTCGCAATGCAACCGAACGCCACGTTCGAGCTCACTCACTGGAGCTACGATTCGTTCGAAGCTGCTGACACGCGCGCACCGCAGGAAGACCGCTTCATGGTCACGTTCGCGCGCGGCGCCGACGGTCGCATCACGGGCTACGAGACCGAAGGCGGGCGGCGCTTTCGTCGCCGGTGAGCCCTACAGCAAGCGCGAGGAGATTCCAGAAATCGGTTGAATCTTTATAGATCGACAGGACGCTTTGCTTTCATTCTCGTCCCACGTTCGTAGCACGAACCTGTGGGGGGAGAGGTCAACGTATGCGTCGCTTCAACACGTGGGGGCTGATAGCCCTGGCTGGTGCAGTCACAGCCAATGCCGCCGAGCAGATCACCGTCGAGGAAGTCATCGTCACGGCCACGCGCCGCGCCCAGGAAGTCCAGGACGTGCCGGCTTCGGTCGCGGTCGTCGATCCGCAGGCTTTCGCCGCGGGCGGACTCACTTCGCTGAGCGGCGTCCTCAAGTACGTGCCCGGCGTCAACTTCAACGACGACGGCGCGCCGGGGCAAGGCTCGATCACGATGCGCGGCGTCGCGAACATCTTCTCGACGCCGTCGGTCGGCATCTATCTCGACGACATCCCGTACGGCTCGGTGACGGCATTCGCCGAAGGCGCGAACTTCGCGCTCGACGCGCTGCTCGGCGATATCGAGCGCATCGAAGTGATCAAGGGCCCGCAAGGCACGCTGTTCGGCGCGGCGTCGATGGGCGGCTCGGTCCGCTACATCACCCAGGAGCCGTCGCTGACGGACTTCGGCGGCCGCTTCTCGACCGACTTGTCGAATACCTCGCAGGGCGGCTTCAACCAGCTCTACAAGGCTGGCATCGACGTGCCGATCGTCAACGACAAGCTGGCGATCGGCATCAGCGGGTTCTATCAGGACAACGACGGCTTCATCGACCAGGCGGTGCGTCCGGCCACGGACGTCAACGATGCGCAGCTCAAAGGCGGGCAGGCGACGCTGCTGTTCCGTCCGTCGGAGCCATGGAAGATCAAGCTGAACTACCAGGATCAGAAGTTCGCGTTCACCGGCCAGAACTCGGTGCCGTTCAACGTCGACACCGGCCAGCCGGTTTTCGGCAAATACAAGCAGAACACCGCCGGCGAGGAGCCGACCGAGATCGAGTTCGAGCTGTCCTCGGCGACGATCGAATACCAGGGCGCCTGGGGCACCGCGACGCTGGCGAGCAGCTACCAGGAGTTCTCGTCGGCCGCGACCATCGACCTGACGCGCTTCTTCGGTCCGCTCGTCGACGCGCAGGTCGGCGCGCCTCCGGGAACGAATACCGTGCCGCTCGATCAGCAGATCTCCACCGACCGCTGGGCGCACGAGTTCCGCCTGACCTCGGCGAACAACGAGCACCTCGAGTGGCTCGTCGGCCTGTACTACACGAAGGAGGAGAGCTCGAACTTCCAGGGCGCCGTGGCGCGGCCGAGCGGCTTCAATCTCGTCACGCAGCAGTTTCCGTCGACCTACGAGGAGAAGGCGGCGTTCGGCAACCTCACGTACTACTTCACGCCGCAGTTCGATGCGACGGTCGGCGTGCGCTTCAGCAGCAACGACATGGGAGTGTTGTTCAGCGGCACGGGCTTCCTCGCCGGTCCGAACCTGCCGGAGCAGACAGTCTCCGATGACGTGCAGACGTATCTGTTCAACGCGCGTTATCGCCCGAACGAAGATGTCTCGCTGTACTTCCGCGCGGCGAATGGCTATCGACCGGCCTCGGCGAACCTGCCGCTGATCAATCCGGCGACTGGCGACATCCTTTCGGTGCCGTTCGTCAAAGCGGATACGCTGTGGAGCTACGAGCTCGGCGCGAAAGGCAACTTCTCCGGCAGCGCGTTCGGCTACGACGTCGCCGTCTACCTGATCGAGTGGAAGGACCTGCAGGTGTTCCGCAGCTTCCAGGGCGTCAACGTCGGCGGCAACGCGGACAGCGACGTCACCGCGAACGGCATCGAGGCGACGCTCACTTACCAGCCGACCGACGCCTTCAACATCGCAGCGACGCTGGCGTATTCGCAGAGCGAGCTCGACGAGGACGATCCGTCGCTCGGCGGCCTGGAAGGCGAGCAGCTGCCGGGCATTCCGCAGTGGACGTTCTCGCTGTCGGGCAACTACGACTTCATGCTCGGCTCGCTCGACGCGTTCGTCGGCGGCGGCGTCGCGTACCAGGACGAGCGCAATACGTCGTTCGATGGCGGCACGGGCAGCGGCGGTGTGGTGATCGCCCCGCCGAATCGGAATTTCACGGCTGACGCGTACACGACTGTGGATCTGCGGACTGGCGTGACGTGGGGACGTTACAAGCTGTCGCTGTACGCGACGAACCTGTTCGACGAGTACGCCTTCCAGCGCGCGACGACGAGCGGCACGCAGGGCTCGGCCTCGATCGTGAGACCCCGCACGATTGGCGTGGTGTTCAATGCGGAGTTCTGAAGTCGCGTGTGAAGAAGTGGCTGTGGTGTCAGGCTGAAGCCTGACCCACAGTCATTTCCCGTGGGTCAGGCTTTAGCCTGACTGTCTTCTTCTACATCGTCCCTTCGATGCTGAACTGCCGCCGTCCCTGCGCATCCGGCTCGCCCAGAATCTCCAGCGTCCTTGCCATATCGCTCGGCGCGTTCGGTCTCGTCGCGATCAATCCGCTCACCAGATAACTGCGATCCTTCTTGAGCTGCACAGTCCCATTCACCGCGAGCGGACCGCCCGTGTCCGTAAGCGTGCCGGTCAGCGTGTCGCTCTTCGCAGCACCTTCCGGAAAGACGACCTTGTAGCCACCAAGCGCTGCCGGCCGGTTGGCTGGGCCGACGAGATCCGCGACTTCGATCGTGCCCGACAATGTCACGGGCCAGGCGTTATCGAGCGCCAGCTCGGCGAGCTTCAGGTTCAACGTACCGGTCCAGCCGCCGCGCACGATGTTCGGCGGCAATGCGCCGATCGGCAGCGAGGCGTTGAACTTGCGCAGCGTGATGCCGCCTGCACCGGCGGCCACGGATCCCTGCGCAAAGCCGTCGGTTCGCGCGACCTTTACGTCCGCGCCGAGCTTGCCGGTGAACAGCGAGAGCACGTTGAGGCCCCAATCGACGCTGCCCAGGTGCATCGTGCCGCTGCGCACTGCCTGGGCGCGGCCGTTCCAGATCGTGCCGGAGATGCCGCTGAGCGTGACGTTGGCAGGATGGACGAACGACAGCACCACGCTGGCGGGCAGCGTGACCAGTGCAAGAATCAGGAACGCACCGACGCCGAGCGCGAGCAGCGGCCAGTGTTGCTTCATGGGGCGCGGGTCAGGACCAGGCTGGCGTTGACGAAACCCGGCTTGCCGGTGCGGTCGATGTTGGCCGACTCGATCGTGACCGAGTGCGACTGCTGCAGGCCGCCAAGGCAGACGACCAGCTTGTCGAACTCCGCCTGCTCGAGACGCACGCGGATGCCGTTCTCGCCGTTGGGCGTCTGACCGGTGAGAGACGCGCCGAGGCCGCATTCGCGCGTCGAGCGGTCCATGAGCACCACCAGCGACTCGTTGCTCGGTGCGGCGGCCGTGGTCGAATTGGCGCTGAGCGCGAGCACTTCGCCGCCGACGCTGCGCATCCACGCGAGATCGCCTTGCTTCTTCGCGACGCGCTCCGCTCGGCTGTTGACCGCCGAGTAGAACGGCGCGAGTGCGAGGAAATAGATCGCGAGCACCAGCAGCACGCCAGCGCCGCCAAGCACGATCATCCGCTCGCGCGGCTGCAGGGAGTAGAACCAGTCCTTGAGCTTCTGCATGGTCAGGCGCCCGGGCTCTTGATCTGCAGCCGGCCCTCGCGCTTCGACTCGCGCGGAGTTTCCGATTCGATCGACGCTTCCAGGCCGTGCTCGCTCGCGATGCGGCGGATATGGTCCAGCGCATCGACGGAAGGTGCGACCACGCGCAGATGAGTCGTGTTGTTGGTGTAGGCGATCGATTCGACGTTCGTGTCCGGCACCTGGCCGAGCGCGTCGCCGAGCGCCGCGAGCGTCGTCATCATGCCGCTCATCGAATTGCCGCCGCCGCGCAACTGGTTCAATCGAGCCTCGATCATGCGTCGCGCCGCCGACGGGTCGGGCAGGGGAGCGCCCGGCATGAGCTGCTGGAAGACTTCACCGATCTCCTGGTTGAGCCGCGCTTCCTGGCTGCGATAGTGGAAGTACTGCCATGACTTCAAACCGAGATGCGCAACGACGAACACACCCGCGAGCACAGCAGCGTACCGCCATGGCGCAAACGACATCGTCAGCTTGCGCTTCATCTGGTAGCGGCCTTGCAGCAGGTTCACTGCATTACCGCGCACGACGTTCGCTGCGAGCAAGGGCAGCGGTCCGTCTGGCAACAGCTTCAACTGCAAGCTCGCCGTGAACTCGCGCAAGCCTTCGAGCATTTCGCGCTCGCGCTCGTAGTCGTCTTCGGAGACGTAGATCGTTACGTGCTCGCGCGCTTCTTCGCCGGACGCGAGCGCGAGCTGCAAAGCTTCGATCAGCGGTTGAACGTCGAGCACGGCGCCGGGCGTATCGGGGCGTCGCACATACACGCGCGCGCCGTCGACCAACAGCGTGATCGCATTCGGTGTCTCCGGCAGAGCCGCGGTCTCAGGATAGATCGCATCGGCGTGCAATCCGGCATCCGTGAGCAGGGCCTGCCAAGCTTGCATCCGCGCGTGCGAGACGACGGTGACGGGCGTGCCCGGCCGCGCTTCGCGCTTGCCGACCGCAAAGTGCAGATCCTCGACGTCAGCAGCGAGATGCTCTTCGAGTGCGAAGGGTACGACCTGCGCTAGCTTCGTCCCGCTCTTCACCGGCAGCACCGGCTCGGCGAGCAACGCGTCGGTCCCCGGGACGAGCACGATGACCTTGCGGCCGTTGGCCGCAGCAGGTGCCAGATCGAGCGGACCCGACGCGACGTTGCCGCGCCGTACGCCGCTGCCGTCCATGACGATCCACTCGGCGGCAGCGCCGATGGTTTCGGCGGCGGCAGAGGGCAGGCGTACGACTAGGAATTCCGGCATCAGGGCGTTCCGTGGCTTCTTAGAATGGGGCGCACCAGACCGTTGTTGCCGCTGCGATACAAGAGACTGTACAGGGTGAACTGGGTAGTGCCAATAGTGACCCAGATCGTGGAGCGGAAGTACGAGCTCGTCTGATCGATGACCTTGCCGGTCACCAGCTCCTCTTTCTCGGTGGCCGACAGCCCGCTCTCGTAATCCTGCTTGGTCGGGAAGCAGCGCTGCTTGCGAGTTTCCGCAGTGTTGTCGCGCGACACTGTGAACTGACGCCGTCCGGCGACTAGCGCATCGAGCAGCTCGGGCGACGCCGTACAGAGATTGATGGTAGTGCCGATCGGCAACGCCGTGACGAACGGCTCGAGCTTGCGATACCGATCCAGCCCGAAGCCTACGATGGCCAGCAGCTCGCTGGCGCGGGTGAGCGGCATGTTGGCAGTGCGATAGGGCGGAGTGAGGCCAGTGTAGGTCGGGTCTTCGGCCCCATCGGGGAATCCCGGCTGCACGTCGCTGTCGATCCAGTCGGCAATGATCGTGGCCCACTTGGGCTCCAGGTCGAGCAGCTCGAGCAGCCGCGTGAAACGCTCGACCGCTTTCTGATCGACGATCAGCTGGCCACCCTGTTTGCCGCCGCCCTGGGCAACGACCAGGCTGTTGAGATTGAAACGGCCTTGCATGTCTTCGAGCTGGCCTTCGAACTCGCCCTGGCCGTCTTCGATCGGAATCGGCGGAATCGGCGTGGCCCATTCTTCGGTGAAATCGTCGGTCTTCGAGCTCTGCTGCTTGTCACGACGCAGCGAGTCCGCGGCCCACGCTTCGCCGCCGAGCGCGACTTCGTAGCCTTGATCCATTGCGAATGCATTCGCGCTGCGACGCTGGTCGAGATAGCCCTTGAACGAGACGCTGGCGGCCAGCATCGTCGCGAGCGCCACGATGAGCACGGCCATGATCAGCGCGACACCGCGCTGGCCGGAGCGGTGGGGAGCGTGGCGATTCATCCGGACACCTCCACCAGGCGCACGAGCTTGCCCCAGTCTTCCAGGTCGAGCGTGACTTCCACGGCAATCGGTCTGATTCGTGCCGCATCCGGTCCGGAGTAGCCGAGCGGCGGCCACTGATCGTGCCAGGTCTGGTTCTGGTCCATGAAGCGGAAGCTCGCGGTGCGCACTTTGTCGAGCAGTACCGCGGTGGTCGGCTCGGTCGTCAGAGTGCGATCGAGCGCGTTCCAGTAAGCGCGCTCGAGCTTGTTGTCCGTGAGGCGATACGTGACTCGCTGCAACGTCGAGCGCGACAGGCCTGCAGGATTCGTCCAGCCGGAGCGGGTGAGATCGAGCAGTGTGTCAGTGCGAGTACCGCCGGCGCGCAGCGCGGGCTCGACCGTTTCGCCGAGCGGCTCGCGGACCGGGCGCGGCTCGAGCATCTCGAAGTCTTCCGCCATGCGTTGAATCGACGATTGGACCGCGCGCGTGCGCGTCGCGCTGACCTCGACGATCTCGCTCTGGCGAACGAGCTGGTTGTAACCGCCGTACGCGAGCAGGCTGATGATGCCGAGGATGACGACCGCCACCAGCACTTCGAGCAGGGTGAAGCCATGCGCGCGCATGTTCATTGGTCGGGAATAATGCTCGGATCCGAATCCGGCGGCGGCTCTTCGGGCTCCGGCGGATCCTCTTCGCGCGGCGGCTGATTCTTCGGCGGCGGCTTCTTGTCCTCGTCTTCTTCGCCCTGGCCCTGCGGCACGCCGGCATCGGCGCCTTGCCATGAAATCAGCGCAGAACC
>DATENH010000298.1:0-16659 GCA_035275145.1 Steroidobacteraceae bacterium
CGCTCATCCTGAGAAAAATGGGGATCGACCCGGCGCTGGCGGGCAGTGTGGTGCTGACGACCGTCACCGATACCGTCGGCTTCGCCTCGCTACTGGGCCTCGGCACGCTGTTCCTGACGTAGCTGGAAGCGACGCATCATCTGCGTCGCGCCCGTCTTGTCGACCGTGAACCCGCCGAGGAACGCGAGGAGATCGTCCGAGCGCTTCATCGCATCCTGATAGCCGAGTGCGATCAGCTCGCGCGTGTAGCTGTCCTGGAACAGCAGATAACTCATGAGCTGCCCGCCGCCGGCATTCAGCGCACCCATCGTGCGCAGCAGGACGCGCAGGGCACGCGGCAGCGAGGCCGCGTGGTGCCGTGCGATCTCGGAAAGATCGCGGCTCGGCATGATCACCAGGATGTCGATGCGGTTGAGCTGCACACTGTTCTCGCCGACGCTCGCCAGCGGGCCGACGCGCTCGACGATGTGGTTGATCTGCGTGAGCCGTTCCAGGTCCGCGTACAGGCCGTCCGAAAACAGCGCGTCGAGCATGTAGCCGAAAATCTGGCCGAACGTCGGTGACAGCGGCGGCAGCGGTGTCTGCGGGCGATTCTCGTTGCGCGTGCCGACGACGAGCAGGCGGTTCGCGCCGAGGTGGATCGCCGCGCTGAACGGATTCGCTTCGCGCATCGCGCCGTCGCCGTAGTACTCGTCGCCGAGCGAGACCGGCGGGAACAGGAACGGCACTGCCACGCTCGCCATCACGTGATCGAGCGACAGATCCGCCGGCTCGCCGGTGCGACGCGTGCGGCTCCACGGCTCGCACCCCGGCTTCGATTCGTAGAACGATACCGAGCGGCCGGTCATATAGCCGGCGGCGGACATCGCGATCGCATCGAGATGCCCGGCTTCGATCGAGCGGCGGATGCGCGAGAAATCGAACTGGCCGCGCAGCAGCTCGCGCAGCGGCGAGTTGTCGAACAGCGAACGCGGCGGCGGCAGCAGCCAGCCGCCGGACAACATCGCCAGCATCCAGTGCACGCCGGAGCGGAACACGGTGCCGGTATCGGCACGGAACACCTGACCGACCTGGAAATTGCGCCAGACCCGCTCCAGGTTGCCGACCGCGACCCGGAAGCGGTCCGCGTGTACCGCGATGGCGGTTGCATTCACCGCACCCGCCGACGTGCCGGTGACGACCGGAAACGGGTTGGCCGATCGTGCCGGCAGCAGATCTGCGACGGCTCGCAACACGCCGACCTGGTAGGCGGCCCGCGCACCCCCGCCGGGCAGCACCAGCCCGACCCTGGGCGGCACAGCGGGCTGCGTTTCGCGCTCGGTGCTCATGTAGTTTTGTAAAGCGAGAACTGCCGGCGGTCAGTACCGGGTCTAAGCCCTAAGGAGTTAGTATCGCACACCGCCTGTGTCGCCTTTTCAGGCACCATTTTCTCGCACGAGGGACCCCATGAATCGCATACGCAGTCTCCGTTATCTGCTGCTCCCGCTGCTGCTCGCATGGCTGGTGGGTGCTGCCGCGGAGGGCGCGGGACCGCCGGCCCTGGGCTCGGTGGCGCCCGACTTCAAGCTGCAGGACCAGAACGGCAAGTGGCACGAGCTGAAGGACTATCGCGGCAAGTGGGTCGCGCTGTATTTCTACCCGAAGGACAACACGCCGGGCTGCACCACTCAGGCCTGCGATTTCCGCGACAACATCTTCGCTTTCCGCGAAGCCGGCGCGCAGATTCTCGGCATCAGCGTCGACGACGTCGACTCGCACAAGGGCTTCTCGGAGAAGCACGGCTTGCCGTTCCCGATCCTCGCGGACTCCAACAAGGAGGTCACGAAGAAGTACGGCGTGCTCAAGACCTATCTCGGCACGATGGAGCTGGCGAAGCGCGACACGTTCCTGATCGACCCGCAAGGCAAGATCGTCAAGCATTATCCGGACGTCGAGCCGAAGGGTCATTCGCAGCTGGTGCTGGGCGACATCAAGGCGTTGCAGAAGAAGAGTTGAAGAGTCTTCAGTGCAAGGCCTTGATCGCCTGATCGAGGCCACCCAGCGTCAGCGGGAACATCCGATCCTCCAGCAGCTCACGCGTGATCTGTACCGACGGCGTGTACTCCCAACGCTGCTGCGGCTCCGGGTTCAGCCAGACATGATGCGGCCAGGTCTTCGCCAGCCGCTGCACCCATAGCGCGCCCGGCTCCTCGTTCCAGTGCTCGATGCTGCCGCCTGGCTGCACGATCTCGTATGGGCTCATGGTCGCGTCGCCGACGAAGATCAGCTTGTAGTCATGACCGTAAGTGCGCATGACTTCCAGCGTCGGAATCTTCTCGACGTGCCGGCGGCGGTTGTCCTTCCACAGGCTCTCGTACACGAAGTTGTGGAAGTAGAAATATTCGAGATGCTTGAACTCGCTGCGCGCGGCGGAGAACAGCTCCTCGCAGACGCGCACGTGATCGTCCATCGAGCCGCCGACGTCGAGGAACAGCAGCACCTTGATGGCGTTGTGCCGCTCCGGCACGAACTTCAGATCGAGCAGCCCGGCATT
The DNA here is from genome assembly GCA_035275145.1 of Steroidobacteraceae bacterium. Lineage (GTDB taxonomy): Bacteria > Pseudomonadota > Gammaproteobacteria > Steroidobacterales > Steroidobacteraceae > Steroidobacter. The sequence goes on from DATENH010000298.1 coordinate 2,534, forward strand.
GCGCGCGGTCGAGTCGATCGTGCCGTCCAGGTCGAGCTGATCGGCAGCGCCCTCGCGCGCGAAGCGTCGCAGCTTGCGCAGCGCGATCTTGATGTTGCGCGTGCCGAGCTCGATGGTGTCGTCGAGGTTGCGGAAGTCGCGGCGATCCCAGACTTTAACCGCGCGGCGATTGCGCGATTCGTCCTGACCGATGCGGATGCCTTCGGGGTTGTAGCCGTACGCACCGAAGGGCGAAGTACCCGCGGTGCCGATCCATTTGCTGCCGCCCTGGTGCCGCTTCTGCTGCTCCTCCAGGCGCTTCTTCAAGGTCTCGATCAGCTTGTCCCAGCCGCCGAGCGCCTCGATCTTCGCCTTCTCTTCCTCGGTCAGCGTCTTCTCCGCCATGCGCTGCAGCCATTCCTCCGGAATGCGCGTCAGCATCGCCTCGAACAATTCCTCCGCGCCCTTGAAGTGCGCGGCGAACGCGCGGTCGAAGCGATCGAAGTGCCGCTCGTCCTTGACCATGCAGGCACGTGCGAGGTAGTAGAAATCCTCAGCGCTATCATTCGATACTCGCGCTTCGAGCGCTGCCAGCAGCGTCAGGAACTCGGTGATCGAGACCGGCACGCCGGCCTCGCGCAGCTTGAAGAAGAACGGGATGAGCATGCGCGTCTCGCCCTGCTCAACGCCCCTGTTGCCGGCGGTGCAGGAACACGAGCTGCTCGAACAAATGCACGTCCTGCTCGTTCTTCAGCAGCGCGCCGTACAGCGGCGGGATGGCCTTCTTCGGATCGTCGCTGCGCAGCACTTCCGGCGGGATGTCTTCGGCGACCAGCAGCTTGATCCAGTCGAGCAGCTCGGACGTCGACGGCTTCTTCTTGAGGCCCGGCATCTCGCGCACCTTGAAGAACGAGGTGAGCGCCTCCGCCAGCAGCTCTTTCTTCAAGTTCGGGTAGTGCACGCCGACGATGCGCTCCATCGTCGCGGTGTCGGGGAAACGGATGTAGTGGAAGAAGCAGCGGCGCAGGAACGCATCCGGCAGCTCCTTCTCGTTGTTGCTGGTGATGACGATGATCGGCCGGTGCGTCGCCTTGATCCACTGGCGCGTCTCGTACACGTAGAACTCCATGCGATCGAGCTCGTGCAGCAGGTCGTTCGGGAATTCGATGTCGGCCTTGTCGATCTCGTCGACCAGCAGCACCGGCTGCACTTCGCTCTCGAACGCCTCCCACAGCCGGCCCTTGATGATGTAGTTGGCGACGTCGTGCACCTTCTCCTCGCCGAGCTGCGAATCGCGCAGCCGCGACACGGCGTCGTATTCGTACAGGCCCTGCTGCGCTTTGGTCGTGGACTTGATGTGCCAGCGATATAGCGGCCGTTGCAGTGCGCCGGCGATTTCCTCGGCGAGCTGCGTCTTGCCGGTGCCGGGCTCACCCTTCACGAGCAGCGGGCGGCCGAGCGTCACGGCCGCATTCACGGCCATCATCAGGTCTTCGGTCGCGACATAGCTGTCGGTGCCGTTGAAACGTGCGGACATCGAATCTCCAGGAAACGCGCTATTTGGAGAGAGTAGCAGGTGGGCGCAGGGTCAGCGTGTGCTTCGCGGCGCCGGGCAGGAGCGGCGTCGGCTCGCCGCGCGCCCAGGCCTCGTGGCCCGCACCGTAGAACGGCGAGAGCGGATGATCGACAGGGCCGCCCGGCATCTGCAGCGAACCCTGCGCTTCACGCCCCGGCGACACGACCATTCGCTGCGACGCGCCGAATGCAGCGCCCTGCACTCTCGGCATCTGTGCGTCGCCCGGCAACTGCTCCGCCGGCATGTCGAGCCAGTGGCTGGCAAACGGCAATGCCGCCGATAGCGGATGCCTCATCTGCAACACATTGCCTTCGCCCCAGGTGCAGCGTCGCAGCTCCTTGCACTCCTCCTCCAGACTCGCGAGCACGCGATCGAGCGAACCGAGCAGCGCCGCGTCCCACGACGGGTAGTGCGGATCGACCAGATGCGCGGGACGCTGCGTTACGAGCTGCCACAACGGCCCTTCGAACTGCGCCGACGGGGTGAACTTCGTCGACGGATAGCGCTGACGCGCGAGCGCCGTGAGCGATTCGTAAACGTCTTTGCGAACCTGCAGTCGAGTTGCGCGCACGATGCGGTAGCCAGCGTCGTCGACCGCAGCACGACCGGACCAGTGCTCGATCAGCTCGCGCGCCTGCACGCGGAGCGGATGTTTCGCGAGCGCGCCGTCATTGAGCAGGTCGAGCAGCAGGTCGCGCCAGCGCGCGAGAAACAAGGCGCGATCGTCGAGCTGAATGCTCGTCATGTCCGCGGCGCTCGCAGTCGGCAGCGCGAGCAGATCGTCGCGGATCTGCGCAGCACGCGCGCCGAGGTCGTAGCCACCGTCGCCGAGGAACGCGAGCCAGGTTTCGGTATCGATCGTGCGTGCGTTCGCGCTCCACAATCTGCCCGACGCCGGATCGATGACGCGCGGATATTCTTCGGGCGCCCGCCAGCCGGTCCAGCCGCCGCCCGGCTCGCGCCAGGAATGCGGTAACGTCGAATCGTAACTTCCTCTGATCGGCACCTGGCCCATCAGCGACCAGCCGATGTGACCGTCCGCGTCGGCAACCATCACGTTCTGCACCGGACCGCCGGCGCGATTCGCGACGCGCAGCGCTTCCTCGACGTTCGCTGCTGTCTCGAAGTCGAGCATGTGCAGATTCGTTGCGCGCAGATCGTGCGCGGTCCAACGCAACGCGAGCGGCCGACCGGCATCGTCGTGACCGACGATCGGACCCCAGCGGGTCCATGGCACGGTGAGATGCTCGGGTTCCGCGCCGCGCACGGCGAGGAGCTCCTCACGGGCTTTGAAGTGCTCCGCGCCGTCGACCGTGACATAGCTCGTCGCATCGCGCGCATCGGGCTCGACGACGACGATGTCGGAGAAATCGCCGTAGCTGTTGGTGTAACCCCACGCGATGTGGCCGTTGCTGCCGGCGATCAGCATCGGCAAGCCAGGCAACGTCACGCCGACGAGATCGCGCGCCTCGGCGCCGGACTCGACGATCATCCGCACGCGGTACCAGATGTGCGGCAAGCGCAACGTCAGGTGCATGTCGCTGGCGAGCAGCGCAGCGTTGTCCTTGGTGCGCGTACCTGCAACCGCCCAACCGTTGCTACCGACGAATGGCTCCTCGTCCAACGTGCCCGGAGACGGCAGCGTGGTGAGCGCAGCAGTGCGCGCATCGCTCGTGCGCAGGCTGAAGACGTCCGCACCTGGAATCGATGGCCCGCGCCAAGGGCTGCCGATGAACGGCGCGTCCCACTCCGTCCCGAGCGGATACAGAAAGTCGTAGAGCTGCCGCGGCAGAACCTCGTGCAACTGCGCCCGCGCCATTTCCTCCGCACCGCTCGAATCGTTGAGGTTGAGATACATGGAGAACGCGACCAGCACCGAGTCTTCGACGCGCCACGGCACCGGCTGGCTGCGCAGCAGCGTGTATTCCCACGGTCGCGCGCCGGCGCTGCTCAAGGCGAAGTTGACTCCGGCCGTGTACGCCTCGAGCACCTCGCGATCGACCGCGGCGCTGTCGTGCACGATCGCAAACGCGATGCGGCGAAAGCCGTGGATGCGGTACTTCGCGTCGAGGTCCAGCACGGACTTGCCGAGCAGCTCCGCGAGCTCACCCGCGGCGGCGCGCCGCATCAGATCCATCTGGAAGAAGCGATCCTGGCCATGTGCATAGCCGGTAGCGAACGCGACATCCTTGCGCGAGGTGCCGCGGATCGTCGGCGTGCCCAGCTCGTCGCGCGCGATAGTCGCTGCAGCTTTAAGCGTCGGCGCGGCGAGCTCGCCGTCGAGTTGCGGGAGACTCGCGCGCAGCGTCAGGTAGACGGCGACTGCGGCGACTATTGCGAGCCCGGCAATCGCGAGCGCTGAGTAGCCGGCGATCTTGAGCGGACGCATGCGACGGGCCCGTCAGGCCCGCACTTCGAGGATCTTCATTGCGTTGGTCTTGCCGGACACGCCCGTCAGCTCCCCTTTGGTGAGGATGATGCGATCGCCCGGGTCGACCATCTTGGTCCGCAGCATCAGCTTGAAGATGTCCGCGTACAGCGCCTGCGCGTTGGTGTGCGTGATGTCGAACGTCACCGGGTACACGCCTCGATACAGCATGACCCGGCGCCGCGTCACTTCGTGGCGCGTGAATGCATAGATCGGAATGTCCGAGCGGATACGCGACATCCACAGCGGCGTGGAGCCCGACTCGGTCAACGCGACGATCGCGCGGACCTTGAGATGATTGGCGGTGTACATCACCGCCATCGCGATCGCCTCGTCGGTCTTCTCGAACACGCCGCTCTCGGCGCGATGGCGCACCGGCGAGTGCGAGGACTCGTACTTCTCGGCGCCGAGGATCACCTGCGACATCGCCTCGACCGCCTTCACCGGATATTTGCCGACGGCGCTCTCGCCCGACAGCATCACCGCGTCGGTGCCGTCCATCACCGCGTTCGCGACGTCGGAAACCTCCGCACGCGTCGGCACCGGATTGTTGATCATCGATTCCATCATCTGCGTGGCCGTGATCACGACGCGGTTGCGCTTACGCGTCGCCGCGATGATGTGCTTCTGCAACCCGGTCAATTCTGCGTAGCCGACTTCGACGCCGAGGTCGCCGCGCGCAACCATCACGGCATCGCTCGCCTGGATGATGCGGTCCAGGTTCACCAGCGCCTCGCTGCGTTCGATCTTCGCGACCAGGTAGCCATGCCCGCCTTCCCGCCGCAACAACTCGCGCGCCTCGTCCATGTCCGCGCCGTCGCGCGCGAACGAGACAGCGAGATAGTCGACGCCGAGCTGCGCCGCGAGCTTGATGTCGGCGCGATCCTTGTCGGTGAGCGCGCCGGCCGACAAGCCGCCGCCCTGCTTGTTGATACCTTTGTTATCGGAAAGCTCGCCGCCGATCACGACACGCGTGTCGATGCGCGGGCCGTTCACGGCCGTGACGTCCAACACCATCTGGCCGTCGTTGAGCAGCAGCGTGTCGCCAGCGCGCACGTCCTTCGGCAGATTCTTGTAGGCGACACCGACCGCGGACTGCGTGCCTGCGCGCGCGTCCAGCGAAACGTCGAGCGCGAACGAATCGCCTTCGCTGAGCTGGATCTTGCCGTCGACGAAGCGCTCGATGCGGATCTTCGGTCCCTGCAGGTCGCCGAGCACAGCGACCCATTTGCCGACCTGCTCGCCGACCGAGCGCACCATCTCGACCCGCTTGGCATGCGCCTGCGGCTCGCCGTGCGAGAAGTTGACGCGCACCACGTCCGCGCCGGCGCGGATCATGTCCGCCAGCACCTTGGGGTTGTCGGTGGCCGGGCCGAGCGTCGTCAGAATCTTCGTTCGTCGCATCGTCAGCTCTGTGCCCGTTCTTCCAGCACTGCCACGGCCGGCAGTTTCTTGCCTTCGAGGAATTCCAGGAAAGCCCCGCCGCCGGTTGAGATATAGGAAATATCGTCTTCGACGCGGTATTTCTCGATGGCCGCCAGCGTGTCGCCGCCGCCCGCTATCGAGAAGCCCGGGCTGCGCGCGATTGCTTGCGCCAGGGTACGCGTGCCCTCGCCGAACTGATCGAACTCGAACACGCCGACCGGGCCGTTCCAGACGATCGTGCCGGCATCGTGCAGCATGCGCGCGAAGCGCTCAGCCGTGTCCGGGCCGATGTCGAGGATCATCTCTTCGGCCGCCACGTTACCGACCGATTTGACGTCCGCCTCGGCGCTCGCCGCGAACTCCTTCGCGACCACCACGTCCGAGGGCAGCGGAATCTCGACCTTGAGCTCCGCGGATTTCTTGAGGAGGTCGCGCGCGATGTCGACCATCTCCGCCTCGACCAGCGACTTGCCGACACCATAGCCCTCGGCGAGCAGGAACGTGTTGGCGATGCCGCCGCCGACGATCAGCTTGTCGACCTTGGCGAGCAGGCTCTCGAGCACCGTCAGCTTGGTGGACACCTTCGAGCCGGCGACGATCGCAATCAGGGGCCGCTTCGGTTTTTCCAGCGCCGTCTCCAGCGCGATCAGCTCGTTCATCAGCAGCGTCCCAGCGCAAGCGACCTTCGCGAAGCGTGCGACGCCGTGGGTGCTCGCTTCGGCGCGATGCGCAGTGCCGAACGCGTCCATCACATAGATGTCGCACAGCTCGGCCATACGCTTCGCGAGATCTTCCTTGTCCTTCTTCTCGCCCTTGTTGAAACGCACGTTCTCGAGCAGCACGACCTCGCCGACCGCCGCTTCGACGCCGCCGAGCCAGTCCTTCTCGAGCCGTACTTTGACACCGAGCAGCTCGGCCAGGCGCTTCGCGACCGGCGCGAGCGAAAACTCCTCGTCGTACACGCCTTCCTCGGGGCGCCCGAGATGCGACATCACCATCACGCGTGCGCCGGCGTTGCGGGCGTGTTGAATCGTCGGCAGCGACGCACGGATCCGCGCATCGCTGGTCACGACCCCGTCCTGCACCGGCACGTTCAGATCCTCGCGGATCAGCACGCGCTTGCCGCGCAGGTCGAGGTCGGTCATTCGCAAAATGGCCATCGCAGCTCCGATCTTCAGACCTTCGACCACGCGAGCGTCGTGTCGAGCATGCGGTTCGAGAACCCCCATTCGTTGTCGTACCACGAGCACACCTTGACGCTGGTGCCGATGACCTTGGTCATGGTCGCGTCGTACACCGAGGAATGCGGATCGTGGTTGAAGTCGATCGAGACCAGCGGCCCGTCGGTGTAGGCGAGGATGCCCTTCAACGGACCGCTCGCGGCAGCCTTCATCGCGGCGTTGATCTCGTCGATCGTGGTGGCGCGCTTGGCCTGGAAAGTCAGGTCGACCAGCGAGACGTTGATCGTCGGCACGCGCACGGCGAAACCGTCGAGCTTGCCATTCAGCTCCGGCAGCACCAGGCCGACGGCGGCAGCCGCGCCGGTCTTGGTCGGAATCATCGACTGCGTCGCCGAGCGGGCGCGCCGCAGGTCCTTGTGGAACACGTCGGTGAGCACCTGGTCGTTCGTGTACGAGTGGATCGTCGTCATGATGCCGGCTTCGATGCCGATCTTGTCGTGCAGCACCTTGGCGAGCGGCGCCAGGCAGTTGGTCGTGCACGACGCGTTCGAGATCACCGTGTGGCTGGCCTTGAGCGTGTTGTGATTCACGCCATAGACGATCGTCGCATCGACGTCTTTCTCGCCGGGCGCCGAGATCACGACGCGCTTCGCGCCGCCGGTGAGATGCAAGCCGGCCTTGGCCTTGCTGGTGAACAGGCCGGTGCTCTCGAACACGTACTCGACGCCGAGCTGCCCCCACGGCAGCTTCGCCGGATCGCGCTCGGCCAGCACCTTGATGCGATCGCCGTTGACGACCATCGAGTCGCCTTCGACGTTCACGTCGCCTTTGAACTTGCCGTGCACGGTGTCGTAGCGGGTCAGGTGCGCGTTGGTCTGCGCATCGCCGAGATCGTTGAGCGCGACGATCTGGATTTCCTTCTGGCGATTCGCCTCGTACAGCGCGCGCAGCACGTTGCGACCGATCCGGCCGTAGCCGTTGATTCCGACTTTGATGGACATACTCGATTACCTCAGGAAGGGGTGCCGGGAGAGAAAAAGAGGGGAAACTGAGCTGTGCAGCATTACCTGCCGGCCTGTTGCCTTCCTCGCCTCTTCGTGATGCTGCATTGCTCAGTTTCCCCTCTTTTTCTCTCCCGGCACCCCTTCGGCGACCGCGACGACGTTCTCGGGCGTGAACCCGAAGTGCTTGAACAAATCCTTGGCGACGCCGGAAGCGCCGAACGAATGCATGGCGACGATCGCGCCGCGCGATCCGACGTAGCGGTACCAGGTGTCGGGCGCCGCCGCTTCGATCGCGACCCGGCGTTCGACCTGCTTCGGCAGCACTCGTTCGCGATAGCCCTCGTCCTGTGCGTCGAACACGCTCGTGCACGGCATCGAAACTACACGCACGCGGCGACCTTTTTGTTGCAGCAGGCGCGCGGCCTCGACTGCCAGGCCGACTTCGGAGCCGGTGGCAATCAGAATCAGCTCCGGCGTGCCCTCGGAGTCCTTCAGAATGTAGCCGCCGCGGCGAATCGCCGCGACCTGCTCGGCCGTGCGCGCTTGCCCGGGCAAGCTCTGACGCGTCAACGCCAGCACAGTCGGACCGTCGCGACGCTCGATCGCATCCGCCCAGGCCTGCGCGGTCTCGGTGACATCGCACGGCCGCCACACGGTCATGTTAGGAATGATGCGCAGACTCGGCAGGTGCTCCACCGGCTGGTGCGTCGGGCCGTCCTCGCCGAGACCGATCGAATCGTGCGTCATCACGTAGATCACGCGCTGCTTCATCAGCGCCGACATGCGCAGCGCATTGCGCGCGTAGTCGGTGAACACCAGGAACGTGCCGCCGTAAGGAATGACGCCGCCATGCAGCGCCATGCCATTCATCGCCGCCGACATGCCGAACTCGCGCACGCCGTAGTGGATGTAGTTGCCGGAAGGATCCTCGCCCGTGAACGGCCGGGAGTCCTTGCGATTGGTGTTGTTCGAGCCGGTGAGATCGGCCGAGCCGCCGAGCAGCTCCGGCACCTTCGGCCCGAAGGCATTGAGCGTCTGCTGCGAAGCCTGGCGGGTCGCGACGCTCGCGTTCGCCTGCACGGTCTGCGCGACGAACTCGTTGACGATGTCGCGCCACGCGGCGGGCAGCTCGCCCTTCATGCGCCGCTCGTACTCGGCAGCGAGCTCGGGAAACTTCGCGCGATAAGCGTTGAACTGCTCGCGCCACTTGCCTTCCAGGGCGGCGCCGCGCTCACGCGCGTTCCAGTCCTTGCGAATGTCGTCCGGAATCACGAACGGCTCGTACGGCCAGTTCAGCTCGCGGCGTGCGGCCGCGACTTCATCGGCGCCGAGTGCCGCGCCGTGCGTCGCCTCGGTGCCTTGCTTGTTGGGTGCGCCGAACCCGATGATCGTTCTGCAGCAGATCAACGTCGGACGATCCTGCTCCGCCATCGCCTGCGCGATCGCGGCCTCGACGGCGGCGGGATTGTGCCCGTCGATCGAACGGACCACGTGCCAGCCGTACGCCTCGAAACGCTGCGGCGTGTCGTCGGTGAACCAGCCCTGCACTTCACCGTCGATGGAAATCCCGTTGTCGTCATAGAACGCGGTCAGCTTGCCGAGCTTGAGCGTGCCGGCCAGCGAGCAGGCCTCGTGTGAAACCCCTTCCATGAGGCAACCGTCGCCGAGGAATACCCATGTCCGATGATCGACCACGTCGAAGCCCGGCCGGTTGAACGTTGCCGCCAGCCACTTCTCCGCGATCGCCATGCCGACGCCATTCGCGATGCCCTGGCCGAGCGGCCCGGTCGTGGTCTCGATGCCGAGATGCGCGTCGTGTTCCGGATGTCCCGCAGTGTGCGACCCGAGCTGCCGGAACGCTTTGATGTCCTCGACGGTCAAGGGATAGCCGGTCAGATTCAGCAGCGCGTACAGCAGCATCGAGCCGTGACCGTTCGAAATCACGAAGCGGTCGCGCTCCGGCCATTGCGGATTGCCGGGATTGTGGCGCAGGTGGTCGGCCCACAAGACTTGCGCGATGTCGGCCATGCCCATCGGCATACCGGGGTGGCCGGAGTTGGCTTTCTGGACGGCGTCCATCGCGAGGGCTCGGATCGCATTGGCAAGCTGCCGGCGGCGCGATGTCTGCATCGGGAGGCAATCCCCTTCGGTCGGCGAGGGCGGGTGGAAAGGCCGCGCATTTTGGACCAAGGGCCCCGGTGGGGCAATGCAGGCCCAAGGTGAGACACACCGCAAATTATCCGACAGTGGAACGCGGGGCCGGCCGTCCTTAAGACGCTGGTCACCTTTTTGACCCCCCGGGCGTTGGTAGATTGCCGGCAATTATGTAGCCAGGATTCGCAGGAAACCGGTCGAAGCGATGCAGTCAGTCCGCCTCATTCAGTACACCGACATGCACCTGTTTGGTGATGCCGCCGGCCGCTTGCGCGGCGTGGCGACATTGCCGGCATTGCAGGCCGCGATCGCCGACGCGCAGCGCCGCTGCAGCCGCCCGGACGGCATCCTGCTGACCGGCGACCTGGTGCAGGACGATCCGGACGGCTACCGCTGGTTCCGGCACATCTTCGGTGCATCGCCCGTGCCGGTGCTGTGCCTGCCCGGCAATCACGACCTGCCCGACCATATGCAAGCCGCGCTCGGCAGCGCGCCGTTCGAAGTCTCCCGCCATCGCCAGTTCGGCCGCTGGCTGGTCGTCATGCTCGACTCGTGGCTCGCCAACAGCGCCGGCGGCGAGATCGGCAGCGAGCAGCTCGCACAGGTGCGCGAGACGCTGCGCGCACACCGCAACCAGCATGTGCTCCTGTGTCTGCACCATCAGCCGATCGCGATGCGCAGCGACTGGCTCGATCAGGTCGGCCTGACCGATTCCGCGGAGTTCATGGCGGTGATCCGCGAGCACTCGAACGTGCGTGGCGTCCTCTGGGGTCACGTGCACCAGTCGCTCGACAGCTTCGTGCATGGCGTGCGCTTCATGGCGACGCCCGCAACCTGCGCTCAGTTCCTGCCCGGCAGCGCCGACTTCGCGATCGACAATCGTCCGCCCGGGTATCGTATGCTGGAGCTGATGCCGGACGGCGCAATTCAGACGGAAGTCTGCTGGCTGGAAAGCTACGCACAGAGCGTCGTCGCGTAGCTCGCGACTCATTCGAGATCTCATGAAGAACGTTTTCGCGCGCTGGGCCGGCGTGTGCGCCGCGCTGCTGATATGGTCGGCGGGCGCGTATGCAGCCGAGCAGCAGCATCACATCCTGTGGTCCCTGCAAGGCAAGACCAACAAGGTCTATCTGCTCGGCTCCGTGCACTTGTTGAAAGAAAGCGAGACGCTGCCCGCGGCCGTCGACGCCGCCTATGCGGATGCCGAAAAACTGGTGATGGAGATCGACATGGACGATCTCGATCCCCTGGAGATGCAGCAGGCGGTGACGGATCTCGCGATGCTGCCGCCGGACCAGACGCTGCAGCAGCAGCTCGGCGCGCAGGTCTACGAACAATTCACGCAGAAGGCGCGCGCTATCGGGGTCGAGCCGGCGATGCTCGATCGCTTCCGGCCATGGTTCGCCGCGATCACGCTCGTGCAGCTACAGCTGATGAAGATGGGCCTCGATCCGGAGTCCGGCGTCGAGCGGCGGCTGACCAACCGCGCCACGAGCGATCACAAACCGATCGAAGGCCTGGAGACAGCCCGCGAGCAGCTCGAGATCATGGCGCGCCTGCCGGAGAAGCAGCAGCGCGAATTCCTGCTGTACAGCGTCGAGGACGCGGAGCGGATGGCGAGCGAGGTCGACAAGCTGGTCGTCGCCTGGCGGCGCGGCGATGCGACGGAGATGGCGAAGCTCCTGCAGGAAGGCTTCGACGAATACCCGGATCTGTACCGGCCGCTGACCGTCGACCGCAATCGCAAATGGATTCCGCAGATCGAGCGCCTGCTGGACGCGCGCGAGGACTACCTGGTGGTGGTCGGCGCGCTGCACTTGGTCGGCACGGACAGCGTCATCGACCTGCTGGAGCGCAAGGGCTACAAAGTTAAGCAGCTCTAGACTTCGACCATCTCGAAATCCTCCTTACCCGCGCCGCAGTCCGGGCAACGCCAGGACAGCGGCACGTCATCCCAGCGCGTGCCCGGTGCGATGCCTGATGCGGGATCGCCTTTTTCTTCTTCGTAGACGTAACCGCAAATCACGCACATGTAAGCTTTCATGAAGGAACGCAGCGCCGGACACAAGGATCGGGGGCCCGGATTATAGGGCAAGCACGCCGGTCGGCTATGCTTCTCCCGCTTTCAACTGCGCGACGGAGTTCCGCCCGTGTCCCTGTTCACTGATGCCAGCCGCTACATCCCGGGCGGCGTGAATTCCCCGGTCCGCGCGTTCCGCGCAGTCGGTGGCGAGCCCATCTTCGTCGAGCGCGCCAGCGGCGCGTACGTGTTCGGCGCCGACGGCCGCCGCTATGTCGACTATGTCGGCTCCTGGGGGCCGATGATCCTCGGGCACGCCTACGAGCCCGTCGTGCGCGCAGTGCAGGAGCGTGCCGCGCTCGGCCTGTCGTTCGGCGCCCCGACGCAGATCGAGACCCAGGTTGCGCGCCACATCTGCGAACTGATGCCGTCGATCGAGCTGGTGCGCATGGTCAGCTCGGGCACGGAAGCGACCATGAGCGCGATCCGCCTGGCGCGCGGCTACACCGGCCGCGACAAGATCGTGAAATTCGAAGGCTGCTACCACGGCCACTCCGATTCGCTGCTGGTCAAGGCCGGCTCGGGCGCCCTGACCTTCGGCGTGCCGACTTCGCCCGGCGTGCCGAAAGAGCTCGCCGCGCAGACATTGACCCTCGCTTTCAACGACAGCGCGCAGGTGCAGGAGCTGTTCGCCTCGGCCGGCGAGCACATCGCCTGCATCATCGTCGAGCCGGTCGCCGGCAACATGAACTGCGTGCTGCCCGCGCCGGGATTTCTCGAAACGCTGCGCACGGTGTGCGACCGGCACGGCAGCGTGCTGATCTTCGACGAAGTGATGACCGGCTTTCGCGTCGCGCTCGGCGGTGCGCAGGCGCTCTACGGCATCAAGCCGGACCTCACCACGTTGGGCAAGATCGTCGGCGGCGGCATGCCGGTCGGCGCATTCGGCGGGCGCCGCGAGATCATGGAGCGCATTGCGCCGCTCGGCCCCGTGTATCAGGCCGGCACGCTGTCGGGTAATCCGCTGGCGATGGCAGCGGGCGAAGCGACGCTGGCAGGAGTGAGCGCGCCCGGCTTCCACGCGAGTCTCGCGGAGAAAACCACGCGCCTGATGGACGGCCTGAACGCCGCGGCGCGCGCCGCCGGCGTGCCGTTCACCACCAATCACGTCTGCGGCATGTTCGGTTTGTTCTTCAGCGATCGGCCGGTGCGCAGCTTTGCGGACGTGATGGCCTGCGACGTGGAGCGCTTCAAGCGCTTTTTCCACGCCATGCTTGCAGAGGGGATCTACCTCGCGCCGTCGGCGTTCGAAGCAGGATTCATCTCGGCCGCACATTCCGTGGCCGACATCGATGCGACGATCGCGGCCGCGCGACGAGCGTTCGGCAGCCTGTAGCGCATCCGATGCAGCAGCGCGCACTGTCGAACGTGCACATGTTCTGGCACGGTCCGCCGCTGTCGCGGATCGAGCGGCTGTGCATGAGCTCATTCGTCGCACACGGTCATGCAGTACATCTGCACGTGTATGAGGAACCAAAACGCGTACCCGCTGGCATAACTCTGCGCGACGCCACAGCCGTCTTGCCGCGCGAAGCGCTGTTCGTGCACCGCGCGTCCGGCTCGCTCGCCGTGTTCGCCGACTGGTTCCGCTATCGCCTGCTCGCCGAGTACGGCGGACTGTGGGTCGACACGGATATGGTGTGCCTGCGACCGTTCGAGTACGCCGGGCCCGAGATCTTCGGTTGGCAGGACGAGTCGACGATCAACAATGCCGTGCTCGGACTGCCGGCGAATCATGCGCTGGCGCGCTGGATGCTCGCGTGCTGCGAGCAGCCGAATCGCTTCCTGCCCTATGACTCGTTGCGAATGCGCCGGCGCAAGCTGGTGCGTCGCTTGCTCGGCCGCGGCCGCGCCGAGAGCAAATGGGGCGAGACCGGGCCCGCCGGGCTCACGGCGGCTGCCAGGCATCTCGGCTGCGCCTCGCAGGCGCAGCCCTTCTGGCACTTCTATCCGATCCACTTCCAGAACTGGCGCGCCGTGTTCGACACGACGCTGCGCGACCGCACGAGCCTGGTCGAGGGCAGCTACGGTCTGCATCTATGGAACGAGATGACGCGCCGGCATCCCGGCTTCGACCGCGACGCGCGCTTCCCGGACGGTTCGCTGTTCGAACAATTGTGGGCGCGCTACGTCACCAGCGATAGCTGATCGACAGCGTCGCGCCGGTCAGATCGTAGAAGCTGTCGGGCCGCTTCGTGCTGGGGGGATCGCTCGGCAGCAGCTTGTCGCGCGCGATCTTGTCGCCGTAGCGCAAGTCGACACCCACATCTATTCCCGGCAACAGATTGCGCCACTGCAC
>DATENH010000299.1:0-14472 GCA_035275145.1 Steroidobacteraceae bacterium
GGGCGCAGGCCTGCCGGTGCACGAGGCACGTGGCTCGATGGTGCTCGACATCGGCGGCGGCACGTCCGAGGTCGCGGTGATCTCGTTGAACGGCATCGTCTACGCCTCGTCGGTGCGTATCGGCGGCGACCGCTTCGACGACGCGATCATCAACTACGTCCGCCGCAACTACGGCATCCTGATCGGCGAGTCGACCGCGGAGAAGATCAAGATCGAGATCGGCTCGGCCTACCCCGGCCAGCAGGTCAACGAGATTTCCGTGAAGGGCCGCAACCTCTCCGAGGGCGTGCCGCGCAGCTTCACGCTGAATTCCAACGAGATCCTCGAAGCGCTGCAGGAGCCGCTCGCGGGCATCGTCGGCGCAGTGAAGGTCGCGCTCGAGCAGACTCCGCCCGAGCTCGGCGCCGACGTCGCGGAGCGCGGCATCGTCCTGACCGGCGGCGGCGCTCTCCTGCGCGATATCGACAAGCTGTTGATGGAAGAGACCGGCCTGCCAGTCGTGGTCGCCGAAGACCCGCTGACCTGTGTCGCCCGCGGCGGCGGGCGTATGCTCGAGCTGATCGATGAGCACGGTCCTGCGCTCTTCAACCTGGAATAAGGCTCAGCCGCACATCCACTCGTCGTGGTCACGCTAAGCTCCGACAGCCGCCCGATCATCGGTCGCGGTCCGCCGCTCGGGGCCACGTTGTTCTTTCTCGGCGTGATCTCCGTAGTCGTGATGGTTCTCGATCATCGCGGCGGTTACCTCGATACCGCGCGCCTGTGGATGAGCGCGGCCGCGAATCCCATCTACACCGTGGTGCAGACGCCGGGCGAGCTGTGGCGCTGGATCGCCGACAGCTTCGCCGACCGCTCGCGTCTGCGGACCGAGAACTCGCAGCTCACTGAACAACTGCGGGTCGCCCGCACTCAGCTGCTCAGGTTCGAATCGCTCAACGAGGAGAACCGCCGGCTGCGCGAGATCCGCGAAGCCTCCAAGGGCGTCAGCGAGCGCACCCTGATCGCCGAGATCATCAACGTGTCGGTGAATCCGTTCCGCCACATGGTCGTCATCAACAAGGGCGCCGACGAGGGCGTGTTCCGCGGCCAGCCGGTGCTCGATGCGTTCGGCGTCGTCGGCCAGGTGATGCAAGTCGGTAAATCGACCGCGACGCTGATTCTGATCACGGACGCCGAGCACGCCGTGCCGGTGCAAGTGAATCGCAACGGCATTCGCTCGATTGCGATGGGCACGGGCGAGGCGTCGAAGATGAGCCTGCCGTACCTGACCGTCGAGTCCGACGTAAAGCCCGGCGACCTGCTGGTGAGCTCGGGCCTGGACGCGATCTTCCCGGCCGGCTATCCGGTCGCGACCGTGACGAAGGTCGAGCGCAATCCGGCCGAGACCTTCGCGCTGGTCGAGGCGAAGCCGCTGGCGCAGCTCGACCGCGATCGCGAAGTGCTGCTCCTGTGGGCCGACAAGCCGAAGGTGCCGGCGCCGGAAGAAACGATCGAGGCGGTCAAGCAATGAGCGTCTCCGACGGCCGCATCAGCCGCCTGCGCGTCACCGCCACGGTGATACTCGCGCTCATTCTCGCCGTGCTGCCGCTGCCGCACTGGATGGACATCGCGCGGCCGTATCTCCTGCTGCTGCTGGTGATCTATTGGTCGCTCAGCGCGCCGCGCATCGCCGGGCTGATGTTCGCCTGGTTGTGCGGGATGGCCATCGACCTCCTGAAGGGCACGACGCTCGGCCAGCACGCCCTCGCCTTCCTGCTGGTCAGCTTCCTGACGCACAAGTTCCAGCTGCGCATGCGCATCTTCCCGCTGTCGCAGCAGACGCTCACGGTGTTCCTGCTGCTGTTCTTGTACGAATTCGTCGTGTTCTGGACCGACGGTATCATCGGCTACCCGGTCACGACCTGGACGCGCTGGATCCCGGTGTTCACCAGCGCGCTGCTCTGGCCGGTGGTCGTCGCCATCCTGGATACGTGGAATCGCAGGAGCCGCTGAGGCCATGGCCCGCTCCGTCCGCATCAAGGATCATCACGCCGAGCAGCGGCTGTTCGAGGGCCGCGCCATCGCGGCCGCCGTCATCATGCTGATCGCACTCGGCTCGGTGATCGCGCGCCTGGTGTGGCTGCAGGTTGTCCAGTACGACTACTTCGCCGACCTCTCGCAAGGCAACCGCATCAAGGTCGAGCCGATTCCGCCGAACCGCGGGCTGATCCTGGACCGCAACGGCCTGCCGCTCGCGACCAACGCGCCCTCCTATCAGTTGGAGCTGACCCGAGAGCAGGTCACCGACATCGACGCGACGCTGGTCGGCCTTGCGCAGCTCGGGCTGCTCGACAACGCGGACTTCCCGAGCCTGAAGAAGGACATCAAGAGCCGGCGCATCTTCGAAGCCGTGCCGGTGAAACTGCAGCTCACCGAGCAAGAGCTGGCGCGCTTCGCCGCCCGTCGCTATCAGTTCCCTGGCGTGGAAATTCGTCCGCGCCTCACGCGCTACTACCCGCTCGGCGCCAGCAGCGTGCACGCAATCGGCTATGTCGGTGCGATCAGCGAAGAAGACGAGAAGACGCTCGATCTCAACGAGTACGCCGGCACTACGCTTACTGGCAAGAGTGGCGTCGAGAAGGCATACGAGCGCGAGTTGCATGGTCGCGCCGGCGTCCAGCAGTTGCTCGTGAACGCACAGGGCCGCACGGTCGAGCGCATCGGTAAGGACGCCGTCAATCTCGAACGAACCGAGCCCGTCGCCGGCAACGACCTGTTCCTGACGATCGATCTGCGCGTGCAGCAGGCTGCGGAAGAAGCGTTGCGCGGTCAGCGGGCGGCTGCGGTTGCCATCGATCCGAACAATGGCGACATCCTCGCATTCGTGAGCACGCCGGCGTTCGATCCGAACCTGTTCGCGCGCGGTCTGAGTCGCCCGCAGTACCTGGCATTGACTGAAGACCCTGACCGGCCGATGTACGACCGTGCGTTGCGTGGCGTGTATCCGCCAGGCTCAACGGTGAAACCGCTGTACGCGCTCGGCGCCCTGGAAGCAGGCGTGGTAACGCCTCACGACACTCGCTTCTGCCGCGGCACTTGGTCGGCTTCGGGCTATGGCCGCGCGCGTCGCGACTGGAAGCCTGGCGGCCACGGCACCGTCGACATGCGTCGCGCACTGGCGACGTCATGCGACATCTACTTCTTCGACATGGCGCGCCTGATGGGTATCGACCGCATGGCGGGCTTCGTCTCGAAGTTCGGCCTCGGCGCCGCGACCGGCATCGACATCGAAGGCGAGCGGCTCGGCATCGTGCCGTCGACCGAGTGGAAGAAGCGTGCGTACAAGAAGCCCGAGTTCCAGGTCTGGTTCCCGGGCGACACGATCAGCGTCGGCATCGGTCAAGGCCAGATGCTGGTGACACCGCTGCAGCTCGCCAACGCGATTGCCGGCCTCGCAGCCAAAGGCCACCGCTTCAAGCCGCGGCTGGTGCGCGCGGTCCGCGACGTGCAGACCGGCAAGGTCCGCGAGCTTCCACCGCAGCCGCTGCCGAACGTCAAGCTCGGCGATGAAGGCGAGTGGGACATCGCACAGGGCGGCATGTTCGACGTCGTCAACGCACCGCACGGCACCGCTCGCTACTACCTGCAGCCCGCGCCGGTCTACAAGATGGCGGGCAAGAGCGGCACGGCTCAGGTCTTCAGCGTCGCGATCAACGAGCGCGTGCGCAAGGCGGGCGAGCTCGAAGAGCATCTGCGCGATCACGCCCTGTTCGTGTCGTTCGCGCCGTTCGACGCGCCGAAGATCGCAGTGGCAGTGGTGGTCGAAAACGCGCCCGGCGGCGGCTCGGCCTTTGCTTCGCCGATCGCACGGCGCATCCTGGACCGCTATCTGCTGACGCCCGAGCAATGGGACGAGCAGGAAGCGAAGCGCAAACCGACCGGACCGGTGGCGACGCCAACGAACGTCGAATGATATGAGTTACGACGCTCTCGAAACTTCACGGACCCAGCGCACCCTGACGGGTGGCGCACAACTGTTGCTGGCGCTGCACCTGGACGGTCCGCTGTTCGTCGCGCTCTGCCTGGTCGGCGGTGTCGGCACCATCGTGTTGTTCAGCGCGTCGGGGCGGAGCGTGCCGATGCTCGAAGCACATCTGCTGCGCTTCGCGCTTGGACTCGTCGCGATGATCATGCTGGCGCAGATCCCGCCGCGCCTGATTCGCACCATCGCACCGTGGGCGTACGTCATCGGCCTCGTGCTGCTGTTCGCCGTGATGTTCCTCGGCGACATCTCGATGGGCGCGCAGCGCTGGCTCGATCTCGGCGTCGTGCGCTTTCAGCCGTCGGAGATCATGAAGCTCGCGGTGCCGCTCGCGTGCGCCTGGTATTTGCACGAGCGGCCGCTGCCGCCGAGCTTGATGTCGCTCGGCATCGTCGGCGCCGCCATCGGCCTGCCGACACTGCTGATCGCCGAGCAGCCGGACCTCGGCACGGCGTTGCTGGTCGCAGCCGCCGGCGGCATGGTGATCCTGCTCGCGGGTCTGCAACTGCGCTACATCCTGTCCGTCGTTGGTCTGGCCATTCCAGTGGCGTACGGCGCGTGGCGCTTCCTGCTGCACGATTATCAGCGTCAGCGCATCCTGACGTTCCTCGACCCGCAGAGCGATCCGCTCGGCAGCGGCTATCACATCATCCAGTCGCAGATCGCGATCGGCTCGGGCGGCGTGTTCGGCAAGGGCTATCTCAACGGCAGCCAGGCGCAGCTCGAGTTCCTGCCGGAGCGCTCAACCGATTTCATCTTCGCCGTCGTCGGCGAGGAATGGGGGCTGATCGGCCTGACGACCGTGATCTGCCTGTTCATGTTCGTCATCGGCCGCTCGCTGTATCTCTCGGCGACCGCGCAGGACACGTTCGCGCGCCTCGCGTCGGGGAGCCTCGCGCTGACGTTCTGCGTCTACGTGTTCGTCAACACCGGCATGGTGACGGGACTGATGCCGGTCGTCGGCGTGCCGCTGCCATTCATCAGCTATGGCGGCACGGCGCTGGTGACCCTCATGGCCGGCTTCGGTATTCTCATGTCGCTCTGTGCGAAGCGGAAACTCGTTTCACGATGAATGATCCCCTGCCGAAAGTCCTCGCTGCACTCTTCGCCTGCCTCATCTGCACTCCCGCTGCCTCCGCGCTGGACGTCAAGCGTCCGGAAGTGCGCGCCTTCATCGAGGAAACCAGTCGCGATCACGGCTTCCCGCGCGCGCAGCTCGAAGCGTTGCTGGCGCAGGCCGAGACCAAGCAGGCGATCCTGGATGCGATCAGCCGCCCGGCGGAGCGCGTCGTGCCCTGGTGGGAATATCGCGAGCGCTTCCTCACCGAGAAACGCATCCTGCAAGGCACCGACTTCTGGATCGCGCACGGCGAGACCTTGCGGCGCATTCCCGACCCGAACGTCGCGGCGAGCGTCGTGGGCATCCTCGGGGTCGAGACTTCTTTCGGCCGCATCACCGGCAAGTTCCGCGTGATCGACGCGCTCGCGACGCTGGCGTTCGATTACCCGCCGCGCGGCGAGTTCTTCCGCAGCGAGCTGCAGCAGTTCCTGTTGCTGTCGCGCGAGGAGTCGGTGGATCCGCGCACCGCGCTCGGTTCGTACGCTGGCGCGATGGGCGCACCGCAATTCATCTCCTCCAGCTATCGCAACTTCGCAGTCGACGGCGACGGCAATGGCAAGCGCGATCTGTGGAACAGCTGGGACGACGTCATCGGCTCCGTGGCGAACTACCTGCTCGCGTACGGCTGGCGCGAAGGAGAGCCTGTCGTGGTCACGGCGGCCTTCGACGGCAACGACCTCAGCCGCTTCAACGTCTCGAAGCCGGAGTTGAACGAGACCGTACAGTCGCTGCGCGACAAAGGCGTGCGTTTCGAGACGAGTCTGCCTGCCGACGCGCCCGCGTTGCTGGTCGTTGCCGACGGCAAGGACGGCCCGGTGTACCGGGTCGGCTTCAACAACTTCTACGTGATCACGCGCTACAACCGCAGCCCGATGTACGCAATGGCCGTACACGACCTCGGCGAAGCGGTCATGAACTTCATGCGTGATGCGAACCGCTAAGGTAGTCCTGCTGTTGGTGTTCGTCGCGGGATGCTCGACCGCCCCGCTCCGACCGCCGCCAACGCCGCCCCTGCCAACGCCGCCGCCTCCTGACATCGCAGCGATCCCCGAACCAGTCCCGAAAGCAGAACCGCGCTCGAAGCAAGGCAACCCGCCCTTCTACACCGTGCTGGGCCGGCGCTACTTCGTGCTCGAGACGGCCACAGGCTATCTGGAGCGCGGCGTGGCCTCGTGGTACGGGCCGGGCTTCCACGCCGCCGCGACGTCCAACGGCGAGCGCTACGACATGTATGCGATGACTGCCGCGCACAAGACGCTGCCGCTGCCGGCGTACGTGCAAGTCACGAATCTTCGTAACGGCAAGAGCGTGGTCGTGCGCGTCAACGATCGCGGCCCGTTCAAGGACGGCCGCATCATCGATCTCTCTTACACGGCGGCGAGCAAGCTCGACATGCTCAAGGAGGGCACGACCTTCGTCGAAGTGCGCGCGCTGACGCCGGAGCAGAAGGCAGCACCGCCCACGCCGCCGCCGATCCCGCAGGTGCTTTTCGTGCAGGCCGGCGCCTTCGCGACCGAGGCGAACGCTACGCGCTTGCTGGAGCGGCTGCGAACCCAGGGAGTCGAGAAGAGCTTCGTGCGCGAGGACACCGTCGACGGCCGCGTGCTGTACCGCGTGCGGGTCGGCCCGATTCCCAGCGTCAACGAGTTCGATCGCGTCCTGGTCCGGCTGCGCTCGCTCGGGCTGGCCGACGCGCAGCTCGCGGCGGACTAGCCTCAAGTCCGCCACCGTTCAGCCATGATTCGCCTACATTCTCTGCGCCGCGCTCGGTAGAATCCGCGGCGTCCAACCCCGAGCCCCCGGAAGACTCATGCATCCACGGATCCTGCTGCTCGCCGCCTGCGCACTCACCCTGGTCGCCTGCTCCAAGTCGGATTCCACTTCAGTGCAGGGAACACGCAGCGTTGCGGCACCCGTCGCTGGCGTCGCACCCGCAGCGGCCACGACACCGGCGCTGAAGCCGCCGCCGATTCCCGCTCCGCCGCAAGTCAACGCGCGCGGCTACTACCTGATGGATTTCACCAGCGGCCAGGTGCTCGCCGAGATCAACGCGGACCAGCGGCTGGAGCCCGCGAGCCTGACGAAGCTGATGAGCGCCTACGCGGTGTTCCACGCGCTGAAGGACGGCCGCATCAAGATGGATGACCAGGTGCGGATCAGCGCGCACGCGCGCGATCAGGACGGCTCACGCATGTTCATCGAAGTGGGCACGATGGTCAGCGTCGAGAACCTGGTCCAGGGCATGATCGTGCAATCCGGCAACGACGCGACCGTCGCCCTCGCGGAGCACGTCGCCGGCAGCGAGCCGGTGTTCGTCGACCTGATGAACCAGTACGCGCAGCGGCTCGGCCTGGCGAGCACGCATTTCCAGAACAGCCCCGGCATGCCTTCGCCGGAGCACTACACGACCGCGCGCGACATCGCCGTGCTGTCGGCCGCGTTGATTCGCGATTATCCCGAGTACTACAAGTTCTACTCGCAGCGCTCCTTCACCTGGAACAAGATCACGCAGCCGAATCGCAACGGGCTGCTCGAGCGCGATCCCACCGTCGACGGTCTGAAGACCGGTCATACCGACACCGCCGGCTACTGCCTGGTGTCGTCGGCGAAGCGCGGCGACATGCGCCTGGTGTCGGTCGTGATGGGCTCGCCGAACATCTCGGCCCGCGAAGACGCAAGCGCGGCGCTGCTCAACTACGGCTTCAACTTCTACCAGTCGCGCAAGCTCTACGACGCGAATGCGACGGTGCTGACGATCCCGGTGTGGAAAGGCGCGGCGGAGACAGTGAAGCTCGGCGTCACGCATGACGTCTACGCCGTCGTACCGCGCGGCCAGGACAGCGCGCTGAGCGCTGCCGCCGACGTTCCCGAGCCGCTGTTCGCACCGCTGGCGCGCAACGCCGAGATCGGCAAGCTGCGCGTGACGCTCGGCGACAAGACGATCGGGACTTATGCATTGCATCCGCTCGAGGATGTGGGCGAGGCCGGCTTCTTCAGCCGCATGATCGATGACGTGAAACTCTGGATGCACTGACATGGCCGAGCCCCTGCCCATCTGCTATCTCAACGGCGAATACCAGAAGCTGCGCGACGCACGCATCTCGCCGTTGGACCGCGCCTTCCTGTTCGGCGACAGCGTCTACGAAGTGCTGCCGGTGTTCGCCGGCCGCATGTTCCGCTTTCGCGAGCATTTCGACCGCCTGGCGCGCAGCCTCAACGAGATTCGCGTGGCCTCGCCGCATACCCACGCGCAGTGGCTCGAGATCCTGGACGACCTGATCCGTCGCAACGGCGGCGGCGACATGTACGTGTACGTGCAGGTCACGCGCGGCATGGAGTTCGGCCGCAATCACGCGTTCCCGGTGCCGCCGGTGACGCCCGGCGTGTTCGCGATGGCGTCGCCATTGCCGGTGCTCACCGACGAGCTGCGCGCGAACGGCATGGCTGCGATCACCGTGGAGGATTTTCGCTGGGGTCGCTGCGACATCAAGAGCACGGCGCTGCTGGCGAACGTCCTGATGAAGCAACGCGCCGCCGATGCCGGCGCGCAGGAAGCGATCATCGTGCGCGACGGCGACGTGATGGAAGGGTCGTCGACGAGCATCTTCGTCGTCACGAAGGGCGCGATCGCGACGCCGCCGAACAGCAATCGCATCCTGCCGGGCACGACGCGTGAGGTCGCACTGGAGCTGGCCGATGGCGCGATGCAGGTGACCATCCGGCGCATCGGTATCGACGAGCTGCGTGCCGCGGACGAAGTGTGGATCTCGGCGGCGACGCGCGATGTGATCCCGGTGACCCGCATCGACGGCCGCCCGGTGGGTACCGGCAAGCCGGGGCCGCTGTGGAAGCGCATGAACGAGTCTTTCAACGCCCTGCGCGAGCGGCTGGCGGGCACGCCGGTGCTATGAGGCACCGAGCAGCCCACTTGCTCTCCGGCCTCTGCGCCTCCACATAGCAGCGCATGATGACCGAAGCCACGCTGTTCAAGTTTCCCTGCGATTTCCCGCTCAAGGTGATGGGGCGGCGAAGCGACGATTTCCGCAGCATCGTGCTCGGGATCGTGCAGAAGCACGCCGGCGCGATCGACCCCGGCGCCATCGAAGAGCGCCCGAGCCGGGACGGGAATTACTTGAGCCTGACGTGCACGTTCGCGGCACAGAGCCGCGAGCAGCTGGACGCGCTGTATCAGGAGCTGACGTCCTGCGAGCGCGTGTTGGTCGTGCTTTAACCTTCTCCCGCCGCGACTCTGATCACGACCTTGCCCTGTGAGCGCCGGCCGTTCAGCACATCCAGTGCTTCGGCGTAGCGCTCCAGGCCGTCGAGCTCGGTGACGTGCGGGTTGATCTTGCCCGACTCGAACAGGTCGAACAGCGCCTTGAGGTTTGCGGCGTGCACCTGCGGCTCCCGCCGCACGTGCGCGCCCCAGAACACGCCGACGAGCGAGCAGCCCTTCAGCAGCGGCAGGTTCAGCGGGATCGCGGGGATCTTGCCGCCGGCGAAGCCGATCACGAGGTAGCGGCCGTTCCACGCCATGCTACGCACGACCTGCTCCGCATAGTCCGCGCCGACAGGGTCGTAGGCGACATCGATGCCGCGATCGCCGGTGAACTCCATCACCTTCGCCTTGATCGTGTCGCGCGTGTAATTGAAGGCGGCATCCGCGCCATGACGCTTCGCGAGCTCCAATTTCTCTTCGGTGCTTGCCGCAGCGAGCACGCGCGCGCCGATAGCCTTGCCGATCTCGACGGCCGTGAGGCCCACGCCACCGGCCGCGCCCAGCACGAGCAACGTTTCGCCCGCTTTGAGATTCGCGCGCTGCACGAGTGCGTGATACGTGGTGCCGTAGTTCACGAGGAAGCCCGCGGCAGCAGCCATGCTCATCGCTTCGGGCAACGGGATGAGCGATTCGGCGGAGGCGACGCATTGCTCGGCAAGTCCGCCCTGCCCCGCCATCGCCAGCACGCGTGCACCAGGCTTGACCGACTGAACATCCGGCGCCACTTCGGTGACGACGCCGGCGGTTTCGTTGCCAGGCGTATACGGCGCCTCCGGCTTGATCTGGTACTTGCCCGCGACCATCAGCGCATCCGGAAACCCGAAGCCGACGGCGTGCACGCGAATGCGCACGTGACCGGGCTTCAGTTGCGGCGGCGGAATCTCCTGCACGCCGAGTTGCGTCGGCGGACCATAACTGCTCAGAACGACAGCGCGCATGCGAATACCCCGTTGAAGAAGCGGTCGGAGTCCGGCAAAAGTCACGCCTTTTGCCGGACGCTTCATCGAAAGGGCCTTGGCCGCTTTCGATCAGAAAACTATCCCCAGTGCGTGTCGATCGGCATCCCAAGCGCGCCCAGCAGATGTGGCGCGAGCAGCTCGGCGGCATTGCGCAGCTCCAGCGAGACGCCGAGCGTGCGCAGATCGGTCACTTCCAGCCCGCGGTAGCCGCACGGATTGATGCGGCGAAACGGCTCCAGGTCCATCGCGACATTGAACGCGAGGCCATGATAACTGCAGCCGCGGCGGATCCGCAGCCCGATGCTCGCGAGCTTGCGGCCGTCGACGTAGATGCCGGGCGCGTCGCGCCGGCCGACCGCGACGATGTTCCGCGATGCGAGCAGGGCGATGATGCCGTTCTCCAGGGCCATCACCAGCTGGCGCACGCCGAGCGAGCGCCGCCGAATGTCGACGAGCGGATAGACCACGAGCTGGCCGGGACCGTGATACGTGACCTGGCCACCGCGATCGATCTGCACCAGCGGAATGTCGCCGGGCGCGAGCACGTGCTCGCGTGCGGCGTTCATGCCGAGCGTGAACACCGGCGGATGTTCGAGAAACCAGATTTCGTCGGGCGTCTCGGGACCACGCTGCTCGGTGAACGCCTGCATCGCGCGCCACGTCGGCTCGTACTCGGCGCGGCCGAGCCAGCGCAACAGCGGTTGGCCGTCGGCGATCAGTGGTGGGTGAAGATCGGCAACCACTGACTCAACCCGTGATCGCCTGCTTCTTTCCCAAGCCGGCGTTGTTGCGTTCGAGAGCGCGCTCGGCGCGATAGCTGGAACGGACCAATGGGCCGGCGACGCATTCGAGGAAGCCTTTGGCAAGCGCCGTCTCGCGATAGCGCTCGAACTCCTCGGGCGTCACCCAACGCTCGACGGCGAGATGATTCGCGGTCGGTCGCAGATACTGGCCGAGCGTCAGCAGGTCGACGCCGGCTTCGCGCAGGTCGTCCATCGTCGCGACGATCTCTTCGTCGGTCTCGCCGAGACCGAGCATGAGACTGGTCTTGGTCAGCACGTCGGGACGAAAGCGCTTCGCATGGGCGAGCACCTGCAACGTCTGCTCGTAGCCGGCGCGCGGATCGCGGACTGGATGCGTCAGCCGCCGCACGGTCTCGACGTTCTGGGCGAAGACATCCAAGCCGCTGCCGACGACAGTCTCGACGTCGGCGAGCACGCCCTGAAAGTCCGGCGTGAGCGCTTCGACGGCGGTTGCGGGATTGAGGCGCTTGATCTCGCGCACGCACGCAGCGAAGTGACCGGCCCCGCCATCCGCCAGATCGTCGCGGTTCACCGAAGTGAGCACGACATACTTGAGCCGCATGAGCTGCACGGTGCGTGCACTGTTAGCTGGCTCTTCTGCGTCGAGCCAGCCGTGCGGATTGCCAGTGTCGACGGCACAGAAGCGGCAGGCGCGCGTGCAAACGGCGCCCATCAGCATGAGAGTCGCAGTGCCGGCATTCCAGCACTCGCCGATGTTCGGACATTTGGCTTCTTCGCAGACTGTTGCGAGACGATGCTCGCGTACCGTGGCGCGAACTGCATCGAACGCCTTGCCGGCAGGCATCGGCGCGCGCAGCCATTGCGGCTTGCGACCGACCGTCAGCGGCTCGACTGCCGCGGCAGCCTTGATGCCATCCTTGATCGCGGTGAACCCTTGCGGAGTCCGGTACTTGTCGCCGCTGCGCGGCTTCGCCTCCGGCGCCGGGACGATGGGAATGCCTTTGAAATCGCTCACGGCCGCTATTCTACCTCCCGCATTGCCAGAGCCGAAAAAGCAAAGCCCGGCTTTGAGCCGGGCTTCGCATTCGAACGTGATGCTGGCAGATCAGGCCTGCAGCGTGCGGATCTCCCACATGTCGGCCAGGTCGTGCCACTTCGACTCGGCCTTCACCGCCTTGAATGCCTGGCGGGCGAGATCCTTCTGTCCCTTGCGCAGATAGGCGATGCCGAGGCTGACCTGCGCCTCGTCGGCATCGGTCACGCCGCCTTTGGCAATGCCCTTCTTCAGGGCATCGATCGCCTCATCGTTCATGCCATAGCTGAGGTACGCCTGGCCCAGCGCCACGGACGCCTGGCCCTGCGTCGCCTTCTCGGCTTCCTTCGCGAGCTGCGGGAGCTGCGCCTTGTCCGCCGTCGCGGACTTCTTGGCGCCGGCGAGCAGCCGGTCATAACGACCCTGCGCGGTCTTGTCGTCGCTCTTCAGCGTGCCGTTCTGCACGCCCTTCTCCATGATCGCCTGCGCTTCGCCGGGCACGCCCGCGTCCATCGCGAGCTGCGCGGTTTCCATGTAGTCGTCAGCCTGCTTCAACGTGCCGACGTCGTTCATCAGGCGATAGAAGCCGAGCGTCACGCGGTCGCCGTTGTTCTTGCGGCGATAGATGTCGAGCAGGTTCTCCCAGTACTCGGGCTTCGGGTAGTAGCGCACCAGCTTCTTGAGCGCATCGCCGATGCCGTCCTTGTTGTCGAGCTTGAATTGCGAGCTCAGCACGATCTGCAGCCAGTTCTCGGCCGGCACGCGGCCACCCTTCTCGGCTGCCGTGGCGACGGACATCATGGTCGTGGCGGCGTTCTTGTAGTCGTTCAGAACGTAGTAGGCCTGGCCGAGCAGCACCGACATGGCTTCATCGCCCGGGTGCTTCTCGAGGTACTTCTTCAGCCACTCGATCGCCTTCTTGTAATCCTTGTTCTGGAAGTGCAGCTGCGCGACGGTCTTGATGCGCTCGTCGACCTGATCCGGCGGCATGAAGCCGCTGTTCAGCATGCGCTCGAAGACCGGCGTCGCTTCCGGGAATTTCT
The DNA here is from genome assembly GCA_035275145.1 of Steroidobacteraceae bacterium. Taxonomy (GTDB): domain Bacteria; phylum Pseudomonadota; class Gammaproteobacteria; order Steroidobacterales; family Steroidobacteraceae; genus Steroidobacter. Next base: position 13,220 of record DATENH010000299.1, read on the forward strand.
TCTGCTGGACCAGCACGTAGCTCAAGAACTCGTCGATCTGGTAGGCCTCGAACGGCGTCTTCTTTTCCGACGCCTGGGCCTTCTTGATCTCCGTCAGCGCAGCGTCCCACTGCTTGTTCTTCATCGCCTCCTGCGCCTTCTTCAACGGCTCGGCGACCGCTTTGGTGGTCACCTTGTTGGCGGCTGCCTCGGCAGCCTGAGCGGTCGTGGAAACCAGCGCCGCTCCCGCGACCGTGCCCAGGGCAAGCGTCAGCGCCAGCGCGATACTTCTTGCTCGAGTCATGATGATTCCTGCTACAGACGAATACACAAGCGTTGAAACTGGCCACTCGCGCTCATTGTTCAACTGACGCTGACAATGTGCTCATTACTGCAGAGCAGAGCTGAGCGTCGGCGGCACGTTACCTACATGCCGTCAGCATAACAGCCTGCCTATACGACGATCACCGACCGGGCATCATTCCATGAATTGTTCGTTGCCGACGAAGCCGATGCGTTGCATGTTGTTGCGCTGAGCGAGCGCCAACACCTTGGCGACGGTGTCGTAGGGCGCACGGCGATTGGGCCGCACGTGCACCTCGGGTTGCGGATTCTTGGCAGCCTCGACGCGGAAGTAGCCTTCCAGCTGACTGAGCTGGACGGGGGTGCCGTTCCAGATCACGGTGCCGTCCCAGTCGACCTCGAGCTGGATCGGCTCGATCACGACATCCGGGGGCGGCTGGTTTTTCGACTGCGGCATGTCGAGCTTCACTGCGTGCGTCATCACGGGCAGCGTGATGATGAACATGATCAGGAGCACCAGCATGACGTCGATCAACGGCGTCGTGTTGATATCCATCATGGGTTCGTCGTCCCCGCCCCCGCCAACGCTCATCGCCATAGCGAATTCACCCCTGCAAAACTAGTACTGACTGCCTTGCGGCCCGGGCTCCGTGATGAAGCCCACTTTCTGAATGCCGGCCCGTTGCGCCGTGAGGATCACGCGCCCGACGAACTCGTAGCGCGTCGCTTCGTCGGCGCGCACGTGCACTTCGGGCTGCGGCTTCTGAACCGCAGCGGTCTTCAGGCGCTCGAGCAGCGCGTTGGTATCCGGGATGAGCGTCAGATTCCAGAAGATCTGGCCGTCCCGGTTGATCGCGATGTTCACGTTCTCGGGCTTGGTCTGCGTCGCAAGGTTACGAACCTTCGGCAGATCGAGCGGCACCGTGTGCGTGATGACCGGAATCGTGATCATGAAGACGATCAGCAGCACC
>DATENH010000300.1:0-16845 GCA_035275145.1 Steroidobacteraceae bacterium
CTTCATCACCGGCCAGACGATCGTCATCGACGGCGGCGGCATGGTCGGCCGCGGCGGTTGACGCCGAAAGCAGCGAACCCGGCGAAACGACAGAAAAAACAGTCATTGCGCGCGAGCTGCTAGCATTTCTGCATGCAGCTGCGCGCGCGTGAACTCACGGCAAGTCTCCAAGGACATCGGGTCGCGGCCGACGACGTCGACGCCGTGTGCCGCGGCCGGGTTCGTTACGCGCCGCTCAAATCGTTGTGGTTCCTCGGCATGCTGTGCGCGGCGCTGGTCGGCGGCGCATTCACATTCTCGTGGGGCGCATTCGCGCTCTTCACGTGCAGCACCGCGGCCGTGCTGCTCTTCGGCCACTCGCTCGGCAATCACCGCAAGCTGGTGCACGACAGCTTTCAGTGCCCGAAGTGGCTCGAATACACGCTGGTCTACTGCGGCGTCCAGGTGGGACTCGCGGGTCCGATCGGGCTGCTGCGCCAGCATGAGTTGCGCGATTACGCGCAGCGTCTGCCGCGCTGTCACGACTATCTGCGGCACGGCCGCGCGCCGCTCCTCGATGCGTGGTGGCAACTCAATTGCGATCTGGAATTGGCACGGCCGCCGGTCGTGCGCATCGAGCCGCGGATTGCGCAGGATCGCTTCTATCGCTTCCTGGAGCGCACGTGGATGGCGCAGCAGCTACCGCTCGCCGTCGTGTTGTTCGCGTGCGGCGGCTGGGCATTCGTGTTCTGGGGCGTGTGCGCACGGATCAGCGCGGCAGTCTTCGGCCATTGGTTGATCGGCCACCTCGCTCACAACCACGGCGAGCTGGTGCGCGAGATCCGCGGCGCGGCCGTTCAGGGGCGCAACGTCCGGTTCGTCTCGCTGCTGACGATGGGCGAGTGCTGGCACAACAACCATCACGCGTACCCGGGGTCGGCCCGGCTCGGACTCACGCCCGGCGAATGGGATCCCGGCTGGTGGGTGCTGCAGGCATTGCGCCGCGCCGGGCTGGTGTGGGCGATTCGCTTGCCGGCGGGTGCAGCATGAATCCGGACGAGTTCCGCATCACGTTGAAGCCGCAATGGTGGTGGCCGCTGGTGGCCGGCGTGCTGCTCGGCCTCGTGCTGCGCGCAGTCTACTCGGGCAGGTCCGGCGATGTTTTCGATGCGATGTCCGGCTCGTTTGCGCTGCTCGTCCCGGTTGCGGTCAGTGCCGTGACCGTGTTCGTCGCCGAGCTGCGCGCTCGCCGCACCTGGGCCTACTACTTCTGGATGGGCGCGCTGGTCAACGTGCTGTTCGTAGTCGGCACCTTCTTGATCCACCTCGAAGGGCTGATCTGCGTGATCCTCGCCGCGCCGCTGTTTGCGATCGTCGGCGGCGTCGCCGGGTTGATCGTCGGAGCTGTGTTCCGCTGGACACGCTGGATGCGGCGCGTGACCTATTGCTGCGCGCTGCTGCCGCTGGTGATGGGCGTGTCAGAGCACTACATCCCGCTGCCGCAGAACGTGCACACGATCGAGCGCACGATCACCGTCGCCGCGTGGCGCGGAACCGTTTGGGACCAGCTCATGACGGCGCCGGCAATCCGGCCCGATGAATTCCAGGACGGGTTGATGTATCGCATCGGCGTCCCGCTGCCGGAATCGGCGCTCGCCGGAGAGATGCCGGATGGCTCGCTCGTGCGGGACATTCGCATGGGCAAGGGCATCCACTTCTATCAGTTCGCCACCGACTGGGAGACCTGCCGCCGGGTGCGATGGCGATATCACTTCGCGCCGAATTCCTTCCCGCCGCGCGCGCTCGACGATCACGTGCGGATCGGCGGCGAGCATTTCGACCTGATCGACACGCAGTACTCGCTGCGCTCCATCGACGACAACACGACGACGCTGCGCGTGTCGATGCGCTATCGCGTGAGCACGCGCTTCAACTGGTACGCGCAGCCGGTGGCGGCACTGTTCGTCAGCAATTTCGAAGAGACCGCGCTGCGCTTCTACGCACGTCGCGCTGAAGCGCAGGCCGCGCGCTAGGGCAGCGCGACATCGCTCCACAGCCTGCCAATGAGCGCCGCACCTGTGACGGTGAACACCGCGTCATCGTGCATCACTGTGCGTTTCGGCACGACGTACGGCGGAGTTGGAAACGGATTCGCGCCATCCGGCTCTGCCGTCTTGATCACACCCTTGAACACGAGCTGCGGCGCGGCGCCGCCGAGCCCCTGGATCTCGAGCAGGTGCGAGCCCGAGTAAGTCCAGTCGAACACGTTGGCGATGTCCTGGCGCGGCGTGGCGAACACGTCGATCGGCAACGCGACGCGCGCGCGATCGGCGGCTCGCGCGAATACGGTGAGAGCGTGCGGATCGCTGGTCGCCTCGCTGGACGAGCCGCGCCGGCCGAAAACCTTGCTGGCGATCGAGCGCGGCTGCTGGATGTCGTGCACGTCGAACAACTCGACCTTCACTCCGTCGCGAAGTCCGGTATTGTCGGTTTGCCCGCCGATCGCCAGCACCACTTCCGCGCCGCCCAGGCCGAGCGGCTGCAAGTAGGTCGAGATGCCGGGAATTTCGAGCGTGCCCGCGATGACAGGGTCCTCCGGCACGCTCAGGTCGATCACATAGAGAGGATCGACAGCACGCGCCGTGACGACGTACGCGCGATCGCCGAAGAAGCGCACCGCATGGACTTGCTCGCCGGGCTTGCCGATCGGCGTTGGACGCAACGGGTTCGGCAGAATCGAGATGGCCTGCATCTGGTTGCTGCCAACCTCATGCAGCGTGTACAGGCGATGCACGAAATCGCCGCTGCCGGCGGAGAACTGCGAAGTGAGGACGCGCAGATTGCCGGCGCGCTCGTCCATGAAGTACGAAGCGTTCTGCCAGGGCAACTGACCGCCGACTACGCCGCTCGCCCGATAGCCGATGTCGCCGTCGCTCAGTGCGAACTTGTGCAGGAACGTGAACGTCGCCTCCGGAATCGAGAGGCCCACACCGCCCACGTACAAGCTGTCGCTCGAGACATAGACGCCATTGACGTTCGTACCGATGCAGTTCACATCGGTGACGCGCCGCTCGGACAGGCTCACGGCCGTAATCACCACGAGATCCGCATATGCATCGTTGCTATCGAGATCGGCGGGCAACACGCATTCCCCGACCGTGAGGAGCTGGCGCTTCGCACCGCCGTTCTCGCTGAAGCCCGGCAGCAGCTCGCGCGCCGCAGCGTTGCGGATGCGCACCTCGTTGGCCCGCTTCTTCTCTTCCGTGTCCGCGGGGAGCTGGATGCCGGCGAGCCGCGGCCGAAAGCTGTTGACGAGATACAGCGTGTCGCCGATCTTGCGGCTGGCGCGCAACCAGCCGTCGAGCTCGATCTCCCACGTCTGCGAGACGTTGGCGGGATCGCGCACGTCCAGCAACTGGATGCGGGTGCGATCGGGCTGCAGCGCCATGAAGTCGAGCGCGGGCCCGCCGATCCAGCCGCGAAAATCCTGGCTGACGGCCGCGAGATACTCCGTCGCGCCCTGCGCCGATTGCAGCTGATAGAGCTGCGGCAGCGAGGTCTGCTCGCCGCGCAAGGAGAACTCCGACACGATCTGCTCAGCGGCTGTCGCGGGGTCGGTGCGTGCGATCGTCAGCACGTTATGGGTGATGCCGGACGTGGGCGGCGCGGCTTCCGGACGCATCGCGTAGAGGAATTGCCCGTCGTACTTCACGAGGTCCGCTTCGTCCACGCCGTCCACTTGCACGGTCGTGGCAGAGAAAGTGCCCTGCGGATTTGCGCTGGGCGCGGTGAGGTCGGCAACTGCAAGGACCTGAGGCGCGCCGACCAGCGACATCCGCAGACCGTTCCGCAACGCTCGCAACAGCTGCTCTTCGCGCGTTGCATAGATCAGGGCTCCTTCGTGCGACGGCGCCACGCGCAACGCCGAGTAATCGATGTTGACGGGGCCCTCGTCCGCGCCGTCGCCGCCGCCGCCGCTGCCGCATGCAGCGAGGCCGCCGCACGAGGCCAGCAGCACGGCTGTCTTCGTCCAGGATGAAGTCCTCATTGCTCGCTCCCTCAGAGTTCGCGTATCCCCGTCGTGTCGGGGATACTAGGAGCGCGTCGCGCACGATTCGTCGCAACTTTGTAAAGTGTGTGGGGGCGTATATACACCGACGCGGGGTTCGTTACGGACAGAGCACCAGGCGTACATTTGCGTAACAAATTGCCATCAGCGACCGATCCGACTGGCAGCTGCGCTCTGGAACAATGCCTGCATCGCGCATTTCCGAGCGCGCCTCAGTGGCGACCCTCACCATGAGCTGCACAGTCCGATCGACTCTCGTCTTCGTCGCAATCGCCGCCGCGGCCGGCACGCAGGCCGCAGCCGCGCAGACACCTTGCACGGCGCCTTCCGCCGATTGCATCGCCGTCCACGATCTGCAGGTCTCGCTGTCTTTCGGTTACGGCACGCGGACCAATCCGGTCGTGGGACGCGACGACATCCCGCTGTTCGTCATTCCGTACCTGAGCTACTACGGCAAGCGGTTCTTCGTGGAGAGCCTCGAGCCCGGCGTGACTCTTTACGAGAGCGACGCGCACACGTTCAACCTGATCGCGAGTCCCGGCTTCGACCGCGTGTTCTTCAGCCGCCACGATCCGCAGAACATCTTCGTGCCGTTTGCGGCCAGCGCGCCGCCGGGATTCACCGATGAGGTCGCCGCAGACCAGACGTTCACCGTCGGCCAGCGCCACACCACTTATCTCGCGGGACCGGAATGGCTGTTCCGCCACGGCGACTACATCGGGCAGGTCAGCGCACTCTACGAGGTGACCGGTCGTCACAAGGGCTACGAAGTGCGCGCGGCGGTGTCGCGGCCGCTGATCCAATCGGAGCAGTCACTCGTCCTCAACGCGGGGCTGACGTGGAAGAGCGCCGCGACAGTCGACTATTTCTACGGCGTGCGGGGTCTCTATGAACCCGACAGCGCCCTCAATCCGTTCATCAAGCTGAGCTATGCGCTGCCGCTGTCGGAGCGCTGGACGCTCACTGCGTTCGTCCATTACGAATATCTCGACAACGCGATCGCCGACAGTCCGATCGTAACGGAACGCGAGGTAGTCACTGCGTTTGCGGGCCTTAACTTCAAAGTGCTGTAACGCTGCGCTTGCGAGTGTCCTGCTGCTGTCGGTACATGCCGCGGCCGCCGCGGCCGATGCGTCGCGCCCGCCTGTCGAGCTCAAGGTGCGGCCGCGCGTGTGCACGCTTTCCGGCGATGACACCACCTGCAACACGACCGTACACGCCGAATGGCGCTCGCCCCGCAACGAATCTCTCTGCCTGTTCATCGTCGACCGTCCGGAGGTCCGGCAGTGCTGGGAGGACCACAAGCAAGGCGTGTACAGCGTGGAAGTCTCGTTCAGCGCGAACCTGGTCGTGGAACTGCGCGACGCCGAGCGCGACCAGGTGCTCGCGTCGCAGGGAATTGCCGTGATCCGCCAGGCACTGCTGCTGCGGCACAAGCGACGGCCGCCCTGGAACATCTTCTGAGGCGGCACGCGCGATGAATCCCACGCCACTCGTCCTGCTCGTCGAAGACGATCTGCGCCTTGCCGAACTCGTGCGCACGTACCTGCAGGGCAATGGTTTTCGCGTCGCCGTCGAGCACCGCGGCGATCGCGTCGTCGAGCACGTGCGGAGCGCGGCGCCGGACCTGGTCGTCCTCGACCTCGGCCTGCCCGGGCGCGATGGCTTCGCCGTGTGCAAGGAGCTGCGTGCCGCGTCGACGCTGCCGATCCTCATCGTCACGGCGCGCGACAACGATATCGATCACGTCGTGGGACTGGAGCTGGGCGCGGACGACTACGTCGTGAAGCCGGTCGAGCCGCGCGTGCTGGTCGCCCGCATCCACGCACTGCTGCGGCGTGCCCGCGCGGCAAGCCCGATCGAGCCGCGGATCCTGCGGTTCGGCGAGCTGACGATCAACGCAACTGCACGCTCCGTAACCATCGACAGCAGCGAGGTCGCGCTGTCGAGCAACGAGTTCGACCTGCTGTTCCATCTCGCATGCCGCGCGGGCGAGATCCAGTCGCGCGAGACGCTGTACGTGCAGCTATACAAGCGCGAGTACGACGGGCTCGACCGCACGCTCGACGTGCGCATCTCGCACCTACGCAAGAAACTCGGCGAGGCCGGCGCGACAGATCGCATCCGCACGGTGTGGGGCCGCGGCTACCTGTTCTCCGCCGACACCTGAACATGACCCGGCACTTCCTCACCTTGTACCTGTCGATCGTAATCGTGCTGGCCGCGGTCAGCTGGGGACAGGATCGCTTGTTGCAGTCGTACGGCGCCGTGGAGGCGAGCGAGCTGCCGCAAGCAGGCGTGCTCGCACTGGTCAGCCGGCAACTGCAAGCGGTGCCGAACGAGCAGCGTGTGGATTTTGTCGCCGCAGCTGCGCGCGATACCGGGCTCGATCTCGAGCTGCTGGATCCGCAGGACTTCGCGGGCGCGGGCGCGATCGCCGGCCTGACGCGCGGCAAGCCTGTCCTGATGGACGGCGTCGACGGGCGCTCGTGGATCCTGCAGCGCCTCGAACAGGACGGCCGCGTGCTCGCATTCCGCTTCGAGAACGAGCCGCAGCGCCGGCTGCCCGACTGGCTGCTGGCGTTCGTGTTCTACGCGGCGATCGCTCTCGTCGTCATGGTGTGGCTGTGGCCGATGACGCGCGACCTGCGCTCGCTCGAGCGCTCGACGGTCCGGTTCGGCGATCGTAACTGGAGCTTCGATACCAAGGTCGCGACGCGCTCGCCGGTGTACCCGCTGGCCGAGGCGTTCCGGCGCATGGCCGCGCGCATCGACGGCCTGATCGGCTCGCACAAGGACATGTCGAATGCGCTGTCGCACGAGATCAAGACGCCGCTCGCGCGCATGCGCTTCGAGATCGAGCTGGCACGCGTTGCCGTGGATCGCACAGCGCTGCAACGACATCTCGACCACTTGAACAACGACGTGACCGAGCTCAATGCGTTCGTGACGGCGACGCTGGAGTATGCGGTGCTCGAGCGGGCCGAGATGTCGCTGAACATCGCCCCGCACGATTTCACGGCGATCGTGCCCGCGGTCACCGAGTCCGTGAAGCGCGGCGCGCGTACGGATCTCAACATTCGGTGCGAGGTGGACGCCGACGCGAAAGCGGTCGTCTGCGACGTGCATCTGATGGAGACGGTGCTGCGCAACCTGCTCTACAACGCCATCCGGCACGCCAAGCGCCAGATTCGCGTGACCTTCGCGATCGTCGCGCAGCAGCGCTACCGGCTGTGCGTCGAGGACGACGGGCCCGGCATCGCCGCAGCGGACCGCGAGCGCGTGTTCGACTCGTTCGTGCAGCTCGGCCGGCCGACGGGCGAGAAAACCGGCTTCGGCCTCGGGCTCGCGATCGTCAAGCGGATCGTCGAATGGCACGGCGGCTCGACGCACGTCGAGCAGTCGACGCTCAACGGCGCGCGTTTCGTCGTGGACTGGCGCGCGCGATAATCGCGCCGCATACTCGCCGGCACAGAACCAGAACAAAGAGGGAACGCCATGGACTCGAACTCGTCGCAGAACGAAGAGCTCTATCGTGCGGCCGTCGGCGAGAGCAAAGCCGGTTATTACCTGCCGCTGTTCGAGCGCTTCGATCAGGGCGGGAGCCGCGTCTCCTGGAACTGGCCCGCGTTCTTCGTGCCGTTCTTCTGGATGCTCTACCGGCGAATGTACGGCCTCGCGGCCGCGTACTTCTTTCTGTACCCGTTTGCGGCAGCCATTCTGCTCGCCGTGCTGACCGCGGTGCTCGGCCAGGCCGCTGCAGCGCTTGCCTATTGGCTCGTGATCCTCGGCGTGTGGGTGCTGGTGCCGATGTTCGCGAACTCCCTGTACCACGCGCACGTTCGCAAGCGGATCGACAGGATGGCGGGCGAGGCGCCGTCCCATGAAGCGCTCGTGCAACGACTGATCGGCCAGTCGTCCGGTAACACAGCAGTCGTCGTCGCGATCGTCGCGGTCGGTGGTGTGACCTTGGTCGGTATCCTGGCGGCCATCGCGATTCCGGCATACCAGGACTACACGATCCGCGCACAGGTCAGCGAGGGCCTCGCGCTCGCCGATCAAGTCAAGGCCTCGGTTGCCGCGGCCTATGCTGCAACAGGTCACTGGCCGCCGGACCTGCAGGGCACGCAGACCTCGTCTCACTACGTCACCAGCGTCGATGTGAGCGACGGCGTCATCCTGATCAGCTATGGCAAGACAGCGAATCGCCAGATCGCAGGACACACGCTGTCGCTGCATCCCGGCGTCGAGGGCGATCGGGTTGTCGCGTGGGCCTGTGGGTACGCAGCCGGCGACGCAGCTCAAACCGACATCGCACCGAAATACCTGCCGAGTGCCTGCCGGGCGCCCCCGGCGGAGCGCCTGTGATTGCGACGCGACTGCTCTGCGCCTGCGCATTGTCGTTTGCGGCATTCGTCGCCGGTGCACAGGACAAAGCTCCCCCCGCTTCGATCGTCGGTACCTGGAAGGTCGTCACCTACGAAGATCGCACCGAGGGTCAGCCGGCGAAGCGGAAAAAGTGTCCGTTCGAGATCAAGGGCGATCGCCTGACCCTGCGAAATGGACGGTGGACGGCAAGCAGTGGACCGGCCTGCGCGTTTTCGAGCGCGTGAAGTAGCTGTCAGCGCTGCAAGCGATCGAAGCGTTTCAGGATCTTCTTCAGCTCGCCGGTATCGATCGCCGGCACCGTCCTGCCGTTCACGCCGGTCATCGTCTCGGCAGCGACCATCGCATTCACGATGCTCTCCTCCACGCCCTGCACGGTCGCGAGGAACAGCGGATTGAGCTGGCCATTGGCGAGCGCGTGCACGTCGAAGCTCTCGACCTGATTCGCAGCGGCGTTCGCTGTCGAGAACGCGAGAAACAGATCGCCCGAGCCGTCACCTGAATAGCTGCCGTTGCGCGCGAGTCCGAGCGATGCGCGCCGAGCCAATCGTTTGAGCTGCTGCGGCAAGAGGGGCGCGTCGGTCGCGACGACGATGATGATCGAGCCGTGATCCTGCGCCTCGCCCGCCACCGGCATGAGCTTGCCGACCGGCACCCCGGCGATTCGCAGCTCGCTGCGCACGCCGTAGTTCGCTTGCACGAGCACGCCGACAGTGTAGCGCTGGCCGGCAATCTCCACGACCCGCGAGCTCGTGCCGGTGCCGCACTTGAATTCGTGACAGATCATGGCCGTGCCGCCGCCGACATTGCCTTCGGCGAGCGCGCCACCTCGCGCGTCATCCAGCGCGGCGAACACGTGTTCCGGTTTGACGTGAAAGCCGTTGGCGTCGCTCAAGTCGCCGTCCCAGGTCTCCGCGACGACGGGCAGCGACCACCAGTAACCGCTCGGGTCGGGCTTGCCTTGCTTGATGCGCCAGGCGATGACTGCATCGCGTACCGTGCCGACGCTGTGCGTGCCGGTGAGCGTGACCGGACCTTCGAGGAAGCCCGACTCCTCGATCCAGTGCGCGCCGGTCATTTCGCCGTTGCCGTTGAGGCTGAACACACCTGCAAAGACGGGCTTGTCGATCGTGGCGCGACCGCGCGGCAGGATCACCGTGACACCGGTGCGCACCGCGTGCTCGCCTGCGCCTTCGATGAGCGTCGTGTAGCCGACGGTGATGGATGCAACGTCGGTGATCGCGTTGAGCGGGCCAGGAGTGCCATCGAAGGGAATGCCGAGCGCGCGAGCGCGAGGATGGTCGGCGGGGAAAGCCGTGGCGCAGCACGCGCAGAGGAAGATCACGGCGAGCAGCGTTCGCATGCCCGCCATGATATCAGCGGAATTTACCTCAGCCTGACTTCTGCCTCGGCACGAAGAAGAAGTCGCCCACCTCGTGCCCGGCGCCCTTGATCGACTTGAACTCCGGCGTCTGCACGAACTTGTTCTTGGACGCCGCGACTTCGACGCGCTTGCGGATGCGGCTGAACAGCTCGGGGCTCGACAGGATGCCCTGGTTCGCCTCCAGCTCGTCGAGGAACGCGCGCGCGAACACGGAGTTGCCGCCGCTGCCTTCGTCCAGCACCGGCTTATCGCCGCCCGACGACAACAGCAGGCGTGAGCGCTTCGGCAGCTTGAACTTGATGTACTCCTTCGAGTACGAAACCTTGTCGTTGAGGAACAGGTAGCTCGGATCCGTCGACAGCAGGCCCGAGTAGCACGAGTCCGCCACGACCAGCACGCGCTTCGCCGTGAGGCGGCCGAGATGCCCGGTGATCTGCTCGTTCGGCACCCAGAAGCGATCTTCCGGCGGCGCGTCCGCGTTCACGGGCAGCCAGTAGCCGCTCTCCATCGAGCCGCTGCCGCTCTTCAGGCGCGCACCGTGGCCAGCGTAATAGATCAGCACGTTGTCCTCCGGCTTGAGGACCGCGTTCAGATCGTTGATGGTCTTCAGCATCGTGATGTCGTTGGCATCGTCGAGGATCTGCACGGTGAAGCCGTACTTGTCCGCGAGGATGCGCGCGGCGCGTGCCGCGTCGTACTTCGGCGTCTGCAGGCTCTCGATCTGCTGGTAGTTCTGGTTGCCGATCACGATCGCGTAGTAGCGGCCGAAGTTCATGCCGGACAACGTGCGCTCGTCCGCAGTCGGCGGGATCGGCGTCAGCTCAGTCGTGCCCGACGGCGTACGTGTCTTCGGGATCCCGGCGAGCCGCTCAGTGCTCTTGCTGCGGTCGGCTTCCAACTGCGCGATCCACTTCTTCAGCGCTTCCACTTCCTTGCTGTTGTCGGCGGTCTTCTCGCCGGCCGGCTGCTTGGCGAGCTTGTCCTGCATATCCTTGAGCTGCTTCTGCAGGAGGCCGAGCTGCGAATCCTTCTCGGCGATCGCTTCCTCCAGCTGCTTGCGCAACTCGTCCTGCTCGCGCTGCGCGGCGGACGTGAAGATGATGTTGTCCTCTTTGATGCCCCACGCCTGCCGATAGAGATTCAGCGCCTTGAGCTGATCCTGCTCGACGCCCAAGCCCTGCTCGTACATCGTCCCGAGGTTGAACAGCGCGCGCGAGTAGCCCTTGTCAGCGGCCTTCTGGTACCACTGCGCCGCCTGCACGTAGTCCGGCGGCACGCCCATGCCGCGCTCGTAGATCTCACCGACATTCGTCTGCGCCTCGGGGTCGCCGCCCTGCGCGGTTTCCATCCAGATGCGCAACGCCTGCTTGATGTCGGCGCGATCGTAAGCGACGTACTCGCCGCCGCGAATCGAGCATTCGGCGGTGGTGGTGCGGATCGGCCGCCGCTGCGACAGGAACGTGCTGTTGCCGAGCTGGCGCACCTGGCCCGGCAACAAGCAGTCGACGATCTCCACATCGGAGCGCTTCACCATGCCCTTGGTGGCCGCGGCCTTGTCGTCCGAGGCCGCCGAGGCAACGATCAGAGCAGCCGGCGCCAGCACCAGCACGACACGACCAAAGACCTGTGCGAAGCGATTCGGTGTCATGAGCCTACTCCTCATCCCACGGAGGAACCGCGGGATTTCCCGGAACCAAATTCGCGCTGCTCATTTGCTCCCTCGGTCAGAAAGAGCGTTGGAAGCGCAAGCCGATCGACACGTCCTGGAAGCTGATGAACTCGAAGCTCTCCAGCCGCTGATACTCGATGTAGCCGGAGATGCCGTGCTTGAACTGCGCCGAGAAGCCGCCGGCCAGCCGCCAGTACGACGTATCGGGATTGTCCGTCGCGACCAGCACCGGCGCGGTGCTCGTGGCGTTCGGGTCGTTCGCGAAGCGCACGCCGAACACGTCGACGTCGTCCTCGAACTCCCGGACGTAATCCACGCGCAGATGCGGCAACAATACACCCCAGGACAGGTTCCAGGCGTACGTGAGTCGCAATCCGGCGTTGCCGGTCATCGACTTGAACTTCTGTTCGTCATAAATCAGGTTCAGGCCGGCGGCGCCCTTTTCCGTGAAACTGTCGATGGTCGTGTCGATGTAGAAGAAGCCGACGTTAGGTGAAATCGTCAATCCGCCGGCCAGGAAGTCGTAGCCGGCCGAGAGACCGCCGCTCAGCGTCGTGCCGTCGGTGTCGCCCGAGGCGTCCACGTCCACCAGCCCGATACCGTCGACGTAGGTGATGTTGCGGAACGCGTCGTAGCTCGAGTTCTGGAAGTTCACGATGCCGTCGAAGTAGAAATTCTTCGCGGCATACGCCGAGCCGTACAGCGACAGCGAGAACGAGTCGGTGTCCAGCTTGCCGTCGTCGGACTTGAACTCGACGCTCGACGAGCCGTACGACAGCGCCGCACCGAGCACGGCCTTGTCGGAGAGACGGTAGTCGAGGCCGCCGACGAACGCCCATTGGTCGGCGTCGAACGCGGGGCTGGTCGGGCTCTGGTCTTTCTTGCCGAAGCTGAAGTTGCCGCGTGCCCACAAGCCCCACTTGTCGGAGAGCAATCCGCCCGGTTCATCGGCCGAGCTGCCGTCGGAGCTGGCGCCGCCACCGAGCATCTGTTTCGCCATGTCCTCGAGCTGCGCCAGCGGCACCATCTTGCCATCGACGATGATGTTCAGACCGGCGAGGCTGAGACCCTTGGCGCCACCGCGCAGCGCCATGAGTCGATCCATGATGCTCGCGTACTGCGTGTTCGCAAACAGCAGCGTCTGCGTGCGCGCGACCGAGAAGTCGTCGGGGATCAGCTCCTCGATCGCTTCGATCTGCTGCGCGGCCCCGTTGATCGCCGTGCGTCTGCGGATGCCGTTGCACTTGTTCAGCAGGTCGGTCTGATCCGCAGTGAGCGCTGATTCGCCGTTAGCGAGAGCGGCCAACGAGTCGCACATGCTGTCGAGCTTGGTAGCCATTCTGCTCTGGTTCGGCGTCAGGCCGGGGAGCTCGGACAGTACTGTCTCAGGCGGCGGCGCCGCGATTGTGATCAGCACGCCGTCGACAGCGGTGTTGCCGCCGTTGTCGGTGACGATCAGGAAGATGTCGTTCGTGCCGTCTGGCAACGTCACGGTGAGCGTCCGCCCGGTGCCGAGCGTTTCGCTGCTCTCGCTGCCGGTCACGCGATGCCACTCGAATGACGTGAGGGTGCCGTCGGTGTCCGTCGACGCCGAGCCGTCGAGCGTGACGCTCTCGCCCGGTTGGCCATCGCTATCTGCGATGTTGCGGTCGGCACCGGCATTGGCTGTCGGGGCCGCGTTTGCGATGGGTGCAGCGACGGTGATCACGACCTGGTCAGTGTCGCGATTGCCGTCGTTATCGGTGACGTTCAGGCGAATGTCATTGGCACCGTCCGGCAAAGTGACCGTGATCGTCGCGCCGTTGCCAAGCGATTGGAACGTGTCGGCATCGATGAACCGGATCCACTCGTACGTGACGATAGTGCCGTCGGCGTCGGTCGACGCGGAGCCGTCGAGCGTTACGCTCTCGCCCGGCTGGCCATTGCTGTCGGCGACAGTGCGAGTGGTACCCGCGTTCGCCGTCGGCGGAACGGCTGCAGTGACGGTGATCAGCACGTCATCGAAGGCGGAGCCGATCTCGACGTCGCCGGAGTCGTCGGTGACGGTCAGCTGGATGTTGTGCGGTCCCACGCCGAGATTGGCGCTCAGGAGCGGTGAGGTGCTGGGCGCGCCCAGAGACTTGTCGGCGTCCAGGTCGAACCACTCGTACGTCAGCACGGTGCCGGGGTCCGGATCGCTGGAACCCGAGCCGTCGAGCACCACGGTAGTGGCGGCGACGGTGCGATCGGGACCGGCGTTCGCGATCGGGCGGGAGTTCGGATCATTGCAGCGAAACTGCTGCTGGGTGTCCGCTATGTCGATGGTCGGCCCCGGCGCCAATACGATCGGCACGATGGCAGTCACCGTTTGCTGCCGGAGATTGCCAGCCGTCAACTGCACAGCCACGCTGGTGACGGCCTGAGGATCGAAGTTGAGGTCTCCGATCGTGAGGCAAACGCCGAACTGCAGCGCCTGGATGACCTCGACGACGGGTCCAGGGAGCTGTTGCTGAGGCACGCCGTTGATGAGGATGGTGCCGACCGTGACGTTGAGCGAGGGTCCACCGATCAGAACGTTCTGATCCCTGAGGTTGACACTGAGGCGGGTTCCGTCGAACTGGGCGTTGATCGAATTGCCGGTGAACGCCGGCGCGCCCTGCACGGTGGCCGCCAGCAGCGCGAGCGTCACGCCGATCAACGCGCGAAATAACATGCTTGCTCGGGCAAGCGAGCGAACGAACATGGCCTATCTCCCGGGTCTTATTGATTCGTCTGTTCGGGCTCGGCGGCCCAGCGGCGGCAGACCGAGGCTGGTGAATATCTAAACAGCCCCGATCCGGGAGCAGCAATGCCCGTAAGTACCAGCCGCGCAGGGGCATTGCAGGGACGAGAACTGTGCCCGCGGCCGTTGACAATCGTTGTGATGCAAGTCGCAATCGCCAGCATGCGCCGTTTTTTAACGCTGCTCGTGGCCTCGTTTTTGTCCGGCTGTAGCACCAATGCAATACGCATCGACAGGCTTGCTGAGACGCTGGGGATGTCTCGCAGCGTTGTCGAGGCCGGCGGCTTCCGCAGCCTCGTATTCACTCGCGGCGTCCCGGCGCCCCACGATGCGCCACTCGCTATTTTCATCGAAGGCGATGGGGTGCCGTGGGTCGGCGGACGCGAGCCGAGCCTCGACCCGACGACCGGCGATCCGCTTGCACTGAAACTGCTCGGTGAAACGCCGCCGCCCACCGCTTATGTCACGCGCCCTTGCTACAACGAAATGGGCGGCCAGCGCTGCACGCCGGAGCGCTGGACCATGGAGCGCTACTCGGACGAGATCGTGTCGAGCATGACCGAGGTCGTGCGCACGGTGGCGCACCAGACAGAGGCGCGCAGCGTAATACTCGTTGGATACAGCGGCGGCGGAGTGCTCGCGGTGTTGATTGCGGAGCGGCTCGACAACGTCGCGGCCGTGGTCACCATCGGCGCCAATCTCGATGTCGACGCCTGGACCCGGTATCACGGTTACCTGCCCCTGACCGGATCGCTGAATCCTGCAGCGAGCACGGCGGTGCATCGCTGGCCGGAGACTCATTTATATGGGGTGCACGACGCGAACGTGCCGCCGGCGACGGCCGACGCGTACTTCAAGCGTTTTCCGAGCGCACGGCGACGGACCGAGGCCAACGATCACGTGTGCTGCTGGGTCGAACAGTGGCCGGAGCTGTGGAAGCAGGTGGCCGTTACTTCCGTGCGCTGAGCGCAACGTCGGCGAAGTCAGAGAACACGCCGTCGATGCCGAGCGCATAGAACTGCTGGTATTCGAGCTTCGGGTCGCCGTGGTACTCGGGCGCGAGCGTCGCGGGCTCGCTGCGGAATGTGTACGTGTGGACGCGCAACCCTGCGGCGTGCGCCTGCTCGATCACAGTCGTCTGCAATAGCTGCGGCGCGCCGACGTCGCGCATGATCTGCCGCTTCCACGGGCCGATCGCGTTTGCATACTTCGCGACGTCTTCCAGACTCTGCGGCCCGGTACCGCCGCGCTTGTCGCTGTACTGTGGGATCTTCACGCCGACGACGCGCTTGCCCGCTGCGTCGTACTGCAAGGCTCCGTCGTCGAGTAGCTGCACGAGCGGCAGCTTCGTCTTCGTGTGCAGGTACTGCAGGTTCGCGCTCTCGAACGACTGGATGAACACCGGGCCGTCCGGCCGATCGAGCTTGCGTTTGCGGAGCGCGTCGAGCAGCCGCTCTTCGAGCGGCAGCTTGAGATCGAGATGGAACGACGGATGCTTGGTCTCTGGATAGACACCGATGACGCGCCCACGTTTGGCGGATTCGCGCTCGCGCAGATCCAGGATCTCGTCGAACGTCGGAATCTCGAATTTGCCGTCGTACTCCTTCGAGCGCGCCGGGTTCGCCTGCACCGCACGGAGCTGTTTGATCTCCGCGAGCGTGAAGTCGCTGGCGAAGAAGCCGGTGACCGATTTACCGTCGAGAGTCTTGGTGCTGCGGCGGTCGGCGAACTGCGGCTTCGACTTCACGTCGGTCGTGTCGTCGAGCAGCGGCTCGTGGCGCGCGATCAGGTGACCGTCGCGGGTCGCGACCAGATCCGGCTCGATGTAGTCGGCGCCCATCTCGATCGCAAGCGTGTACGAAGCGATGGTGTGCTCGGGCCGATAACCCGACGCGCCGCGATGCGCGATCACCAGCGGCGGTGAGCCATCGAGCGTGTGCCAGGTGCCGGACTTCTGCACGGATGCGGCCTCAACCGCGGAAACGCCGAGCGCGAGCGCCCAAAGCAACAGGATATGTCGCAGCAGAACGTATCGATGCATTGTCATACCTTCGGTGCATGACGCTCAGTCGACGAAGAAGTCCGGCAGGAAATCGCGATTGCCCGGCGTGACCGAGTAGCGCTCGAGATCCTTCACGCCCGCGCTCGCCAGCACTTCGTCGTCGATGAAGAAGTTGCCGGTGCACTGCCGGGCATCGCGCGTGAGGATCGTGTACGCGGCATCCGCCATGATGTCCGGTGTGCGACCGAGCTTGGGATTCGCCATCGGGATCACCTGCAACGCGGCCGTCGCGATCACTGTGCGCGGCCACAGTGCATTCACGCCGATGCCGTCGTGACGAAACTCTTCCGCCATGCCGAGCACGCACATGCTCATGCCGTACTTCGCCATCGTGTACGCGACGTGCGGCGCGAACCATTTCGCTTTCATGCTGAGCGGCGGCGACAGATTCAATATGTGCGGATTGCGGCCCGCCTTCGCCGACTGCTTGAGGTACGGCAGGCACGCCTGCGAGCAGACGAACGTGCCGCGCACGTTGACGCCGAACATCAGGTCGAAGCGCTTCATCGGCGTCTCGAGCGTGCCCGACAGCGAG
>DATENH010000301.1:0-12952 GCA_035275145.1 Steroidobacteraceae bacterium
CGTGCCGACGAACAGCTTGCCTTGATAAGCGGCGACGCCGCGATTGACGGTGTCGCAGCACGCTTTGACGCCGGTCTCACCCGGTACTTTCGGATCGTATTGCCACAGGAGCTTGCCGCTCGCCGCGTCGATCGCCTGCACTTTGCTCCACGCGCTGGTGGAGTAGAGGACGCCGTCGATGATCAGCGGCGTGGCCTCCTGCCCGCGATGCGTATCGAGATCGAGGAACCATGCGAGACCGAGTTGCTTCACGTTGCCCGCGTCGATCTTCGCGAGCGGTGAGAAGCGCTGCTCAGAGTAAGTGCGCCCAACCGTCAGCCAGTTGCCCGGATCCTGGTCCGCCTGCACGATGCGCGCTGCATCGACCTGCGCGGGTGGCTTGGCGGCTGCCTTCGCCGCAGGCTCCTCATGCTTCTGACAAGCCGAGCAGGCCACGACGAACGCGATCGCCGGAACGAGAGTTCTTGCGCGCACAGGATCCCCCGAGTGAGGCTGAAGGCTCTGGGCTGTAGCCAGACCAGAGGCTTTTCTTCAAGTTCTGGCTACAGTCTACAGCCTTCAGCCTGCAGCCCTCTTCTCTTCTTCATCTCGTACTGTGTTTCATCAAGCGGGACTTCTCCCGCTGCCAGTCGCGATCCTTCTCGGTGGCGCGCTTGTCGTGCTCCTTCTTGCCTTTCGCCAACCCGATGCGCAGTTTGGCGCGGCCGTTCTTCCAGTACATCTCGAGCGGCACGAGCGTGTAGCCGCGGCGCTCGACGGCGCCGATCAGGCCGTTGAGCTCCGAGCGGTTCAGCAGCAGCTTCCGAGTGCGGATCGGGTCGGGAATGATGTGCGTCGAAGCCGTCGGCAGCGCCGAGACGTGCGCGCCGAACAGGAACGCCTCCGCGTCCTTCACGAAGACATACGCCTCCTTCAGCTGCACGCGCCCGGCGCGCAGGCTCTTCACTTCCCACCCCTGCAGCGACAGTCCCGCCTCGTAGGTTTCCTCGATGAAGTAGTCGTGACGCGCCTTGCGATTCTCGGCGATCGTCGGGTTGTCCTTGGGCGGGCTCTTCTTGCTCATATAGATAGTCGTTGGGAGGTCGTGGATTGTAGCGGGTACACGGGTAAACTCGCGCCATGCAAGCTGCTCCGGCCGCATGAAGGAAGTGAAGCGCAGCGCGCTCGTGCCGTACACGCCCGAGCAGATGTTCGCGCTGGTCGAGGACATCGAGAGCTATCCGCAGTTCCTGCCGTGGGTGAGTGCGGCGAGGCTGCTCGAGCGCGGCGCGACCGAAGTGGTCGGTCAGCTCGAAATGCACCGCGCCGGCCGCCGTGAGCTCGTGACCACTCGCAACACGCTGACTCCGCCCCGGGAAATCACTCTCGCGTTCGTCGCCGGGCCCTTCAAGACCCTCGATGGCCGCTGGACGTTCGAGCCGATCGGCACCGATCGCGGCACGCGGGTCGAGCTCACGATTCGCTTCGAGTTTGCGAACCCGATGCTGAATCTGCTGCTGTCGCGCACTTTCGAAAAAAGCTGCAACGAGCTGGTCGACGCGTTCGTCGCCCGCGCGCGCGCAGTCTACGGTACCCGGTGACGGCCCGATGCGCGTCTGGGTCGTGTATGCCCTGCCGGATCGGCAATCCGTTCAGGAGCTCGAGCTCCCGGAGTCCGCTACTGTGGCGGACGCTGTCGCACGTTCCGGCCTGCTGCAGAAGTTTCCTGAAATAGCCGGCGCTCCGCTCGCGTGCGCGATCCACGGTCGCGCAGTCGCGGACTCGTGCATTCTGCGCGCGGACGATCGCGTCGAGATTCTGCGGCCGCTACAGGTGGATCCGAAGGAGAGCCGGCGGCGCGCCGTGGCCCGCGGCCGAACGACGCCGCGCAAGTGAGATCAGGACTTCTTCACGGGCTCGTTGCGGTCGATCTTCTCGACCTTGTCGGCGCCGTCGAAGTGCACGATGAAGTGGCGCTGCTCGGGCTTGTGCCACCTGCCTCGCTTGAAATAGTAGACGTAGTCCCAGCGCGAGCCCTGGAAGGGATCCGCGACCATCGGCGTACCGAGCAACGCACGCACCTGGACCCGCGTCATGCCGACGCTGATGCGGTCGATATCTTCCTTGTCGAGGAAGTTTCCCTGCTGAATGTCGATTCGGTGCACGCAAGCACCGAGCACTGCGAGCAATAAGGCGGCGATGGCGAGCCGGCCAATGCGGAAACGCTGAAAGATCGGTTGGGCGGTCATTTGGCGGACAGGACGGGTGGAGCGGGACGGCACGGTGCGCAATAATGGCCGGCGATGATACCCGGCCCCCTGGAGTGAAGCACGTGGAAACCAGCGACCTGCGCAGAGCAGGGCTCAAGATCACGCTGCCGCGGCTCAAGATTCTGGAGATCCTCGGCACCGCGCAACCGCGCCACATGAGCGCGGAGGACATTTACAAGCATCTGCTCGAGTCTCACGAGGACATTGGGCTGGCAACGGTCTATCGGGTGCTGACGCAGTTCGAGGCGGCCGGGCTGGTCACGCGGCATCACTTCGAAGGCACGACCGCGGTGTTCGAGCTGAACGAGGGCGAGCACCACGACCATATCGTCTGTCTTGACTGCGGCAAGGTCGAAGAGTTCATGGATGCGGGCATCGAAGAGCGCCAGCGCAGCGTCGCCGCCAAGATGCAGTTCGAGATCAAGGATCACTCCATGATCCTGTACGGCCGCTGCAAGCGCGTGAATTGCCCGTCGCGCGAGAAGGACCGCTAACGCTTCGCCGACTTGCGGCGGCCGGCACTGGGTGACCGCAACATCTCCGCCGCGTGCTCGCGTGCCTTGTCGGTCACGCTGACGCCGCCGAGCATGCGCGCAATTTCCTCCACTCTGTCGTCGGCGCTGAGCACCGTCAGCATCGTTCGCGTGGTCTTGCCGTCCGTCAGCTTCGTCACGCGCACATGTGCATGAGCCTGGCTCGCGACTTGCGGCAGATGGGTCACGCATAGCACCTGCGCGCGCTCGCCGAGCGTTCGTAGCTGACGGCCGACGATTTCCGCGACGCCGCCGCCCACGCCCGCGTCGACTTCATCGAACACCAGGCACGACAGCCCATCCGACTGTGCGGCGGCAACTTGTATGGCGAGGCTGATACGCGACAGCTCGCCGCCGGACGCCACCTTCGCTAGCGCACGCGGCGGTTGGCCTGGGTTCGCACTCACCAGGAATTCGATCTCGTCTGCACCGTGCGCGCTCGCCGACGCCTCGTCCAACGCGCGGACTGCTATCTCGAAGATGCCGCCCGGCATACCCAGCGTTTGCATCAGCTCGCTGATTCGTCGCGAGAGCTTGCCGGCTGCCGCGACGCGCGCGGCACTCAACTTGGTGCACGCGGTACGAAATTGCGCCTGCAGCTCAGCTAGCTTCTTCTCGATTTGTTCGAGCGACGCTTCCAGCGTGTCGAGCTGCTGGAACTCTGCAGCGAGCTGCTCTTGCAGCGTGCCGAGTGCGGCAGGCTCGATCCGATGCTTGCGAGCGATGGACTCCATGGCTGCGAGACGCTGCTCGACCCACTCCTGGCGCTGCGGGTCGGCTTCCAGCGCTGCTTCGTAACGTTCGGCGGACTCGATGCCTTCACGCAGCGCGATCAGGCTCTCGTCGACAGCCTTGGCGATCGACGCGAAGCGCGGATCGAGCTCGGACAACGAGCGTGAGACGGTCAGCGCGCGCGAGACCGCGTGCTCTGCACTCATATCTTCCGCTTCGCGCAGCAACTGCAGGATCTCGCGTGCACCGGACGCCAGTCGGCCGTGCTGCGACAGACGCTGCCGCTCGGCAGTGAGCTCCTCGAGCTCGCCGGGCCTGAGGTCGAGCGCCTTGAGCTCACTCAGGTGATAGCGCAGCAGCTCGAGTCGAGCTTCGCGGTCCTGCGCCGACGCGGCGGCGCGATCGCGTTGCTCGCGCAGCTCGGACCAGGCGCGATGTTGTGCGGCTACGGAGTCGAGTAGCGCGCGGTAGTCGCCACTCTGATCGAGCAGCTCGCGTTGCGCCGCGCGCTTCATCAGCGACTGGTATTCCATCTGGCCGTGGATGTCGACGAGCGTCTCGCCGAGCTGACGCAGGGCCTGCACGGGCATCGCCTGGCTGTTCACGTACGCACGCGAGCGGCCGTCCGAGCCCACGATCCGGCGCAGGATCACCGATTCGTCCTCGTGCTCGATCGATTGTTCGGCGAGCCAGGCATGCGCGGCGGGATTGTTCGCGATCGTGAAAGTGGCGGTGACTTCGGCGCGCTCGGCGCCGTGGCGCACGACTTCTGCGCCCGCGCGACCGCCGGCGGCGAGGAGCAGGGCATCCACGAGGATGGATTTGCCGGCGCCGGTTTCGCCCGTCAGCACGGTCAGACCGGAGGCGAGCTCCAGCTCGGCGGCGTCGATGATTGCGAAATCGCGGATCTGAATATGAAGGAGCACGGCGCGCGTCAATCCTGCGGCTCAGCCGGCGGCACGCGATCGCCGCGTCCCCAACGCAACTTGGAGCGCAGAATGCGGAAGTAGTCGTGATCTTGCGGATGCAGCAACGTCACGCTGGTGCGGGCCGGCCCGACCACCAGCTTTTCCTCCAGCGCGAGCTCGCCCAACGACACGCCGTCGCAGATCACTTGCGCCTTCGTCTCCAGGCGCTCCAGCAAGCGGATTTCGATTTGCGAGGAGCTGCGGATCACGATCGGCCGGTCCGACAGCGTATGCGGGCAGATGGGTGCGAGCACCAGCGCATCGAGCTCGGGATAGAGAATCGGGCCGCCGCAGCTGAGTGCGTAAGCCGTCGAGCCCGTCGCAGTGGCCACGACCAAGCCGTCCGCGCGGTGCGTGTTGACGTACCGGCCGTCGATCCAGGTCTCGAAGTCGAGCGTGCGGCCGGTCTGCCACTTCTGCAGCACCACGTCATTGAGCGCCTCACCGGACAGGCTTCCGCGCGCGGAGCTCAGCGTGGCCGTGAGCATCGCGCGCCGATCCTGCACGTAGCGTCCTTCGAGAATCTCGTCGAGCCGGTCGCGTACATCCTGTGAGCCGATGTCGGCGAGAAAGCCGAGCCGTCCGCGGTTCACGCCGAGCACTGGGACCGAATGTGGCGAGGCCAGACGCGCGGCATGCAGCATGGTGCCGTCGCCGCCGATGGCGACGACCAGGTTCGCCCCGGCCGCCAGACTCGCGGTCGGCCGGCGCTCGACGCGGGCCGTGCCGAAGTCGACCGTGCTGTCGCTCTCGGCGAAAACTTTGCGGCCGCGGCCGTGCAGGTGCACGGCGAGCAGCTGCATCGACTCGACGACGCGCGCGTCGCGATCGTTGCCGACGAGGGCGACGTTCGCGAAGAGTGTCGGGGATGCGGGCATGGCCGCGTTTTTAGCACGGCCCAATGAAGCGTAGTGGAGAAATAGCGGCGAAACTTGCAAAATGCCTGCCACCGCTTGGGGTTGACCCGTGTTGCGACGATGTCTTCGCAGACGACCGACGAATCGCTCAGTGACCGCTCCCAGCAGCTTCTTAAACTGCTGGTCGAGCATTACATTCGTGATGGCCAGCCCGTCGGCTCGCGCACGCTGTCGCGCGACGTCGGCATGGGACTCAGCGCTGCGACCATCCGCAACGTAATGGCGGACCTGGAAGAGCTCGGCTTCGTCACTTCGCCGCACACCTCCGCCGGCCGCGTGCCCACCGACAAGGGCTATCGCTTCTTCGTCGACACGCTGCTCAAGTTCCAGCCGCTCGGCGACGACCAGGTCGTGGCGATCCGCAACCGGCTCGGCGAGCTGTCCAGCGATCCCAAGGCGTTGGTCGCTGCCGCGTCGCAGATGCTGTCGAGCGTGACGCGGCTGGCCGGTGTCGTCACGTTGCCGCGCCAGAGTCACGCCGCGCTCAGCCAGATCGAATTCGTGCCGCTGTCGGACAACCGCGTGCTCGCGATCCTGGTCGTCAACGGCCGCGAAGTGCAGAACCGCATCCTCCAGCTCGAGCGCTACTACAGCGCGGACGAGCTGCGGCGCGCATCGAACTATCTGAACACGGAGTTCGGCGGCAAGGAGCTGAGCGCGGTCCGCGAGCATCTGCTCGCGCAGCTCAAAGAGACGCGCGAGCACCTCAACGAGATGATGCTCGACGCCATCCACCTGGCGCAGATGGTGGTGAGCGAGCCGCCGGCCACCGGTCGCATGGAATATGTCATCGCCGGCGAGACCAATTTGATGGGCTTCGCCGAGCTGTCGAACGTCGAGAAGCTGCGCCGCCTGTTCGAGGCCTTCACCCAGCAGCGCGACATCCTGCACCTGCTCGACCAGAGCCTGCGGGCCGAGGGTGTGCAGATTTTCATCGGTCAGGAATCGGGCTACACGATCCTCGACGATTGCAGCCTGGTCACCGCGCCGTATTCGCTCGATAAAGAAGTCGTCGGCGTGCTCGGGGTCATCGGCCCGACGCGCATGGCATACGAGCGCGTGATCCCGATCGTCGATATCACGGCGAAGCTGCTGGGCTCCGCCTTGAATTCACGGGCCTGATCCGCAATTCCCGTTGAGTTAATCTTTCGGGCTTCGGCCTGAGCTGTCCCTTTGCACGCAATGGAGAAGGATCGAGATGACGGTGCCAAACGAGCATGACCGCGAAGCGGGCCAACCGGTGCCTCCTGGCGCCGACGACGAAGCCGGGGACCTCGGCGCCCTGCAGGCCTCGCTGGCCGCGGCCGAAAGCCGGGCACTGGAGAGCCGGGACCTCTATATGCGTGCGCTGGCCGAGCTGGAGAACGTCCGCAAGCGGGCCTCCCGGGACGTCGAGCAGGCCCACAAATTCGCCCTCGAGCGCATTGCCACCGACCTGATCGCCGTCAAGGACAGCCTCGAGCTCGGGCTCGCCAATGCCTCGCCGGCGGACAAGCTGCGCGAGGGCACCGAGGCGACGCTGAAGCTGCTGAGCAAGGCGCTGGAGAAAGCCGGGCTGACCGAGATCGTCCCGCAGGGCGAGCAGTTCAATCCGGAGCTGCACGAAGCGATGATGGCGCAGCCTTCTCCGCAGCACGTGCCGAATTCGATCCTGCAGGTCGTCCAGAAGGGCTATCAACTCAACGGCCGGCTGCTGCGGCCGGCTCGGGTGATCGTTGCAAAGGAGGCCTAGCCCCTTGAAAGGGTTGGGTCGATCCGCATCTAGCCGATCATTCGAGTCATTTAATCAGTCAGGGTTTCAGGAGCTTCTCGCAATGAGCAAAGTCATCGGCATCGATCTCGGCACGACCAACTCGTGCGTCGCGATCATGGAGGGCGGCAAGCCGCGCGTGATCGAAAACAGCGAAGGCGACCGCACTACGCCGTCGATCGTCGCGTTCACGAAGGACGACGAAGTGCTCGTCGGCCAGTCCGCGAAGCGCCAGGCCGTCACCAACCCCCAGAACACGCTGTTCGCGATCAAGCGCCTCATCGGCCGCAAGTTCCAGGACGACGTCGTGCAGAAGGACGTCGGCATGGTGCCGTACAAGATCGTCAAGGCCGACAACGGCGACGCCTGGGTCGAGGTCAACGGCAAGAAGATGGCGCCGCCGGAAGTCTCGGCGCGCGTCCTCATGAAGATGAAGAAGACGGCCGAGGACTACCTCGGCTCGCCGGTCACCGAGGCGGTCATCACGGTGCCCGCGTACTTCAACGATTCGCAGCGTCAGGCGACCAAGGACGCCGGGCGCATCGCCGGCCTCAACGTCAAGCGCATCATCAACGAGCCGACCGCGGCTGCGCTCGCCTACGGGCTCGACAAGCAGGGTGGTGATCGCAAGATCGCGGTCTACGACCTGGGCGGCGGCACGTTCGACGTTTCGATCATCGAAGTCGCGGACGTCGACGGCGAGCGCCAGTTCGAGGTGCTCGCGACCAACGGCGACACGTTCCTCGGCGGCGAGGACTTCGACAAGCGCGTCATCGACTACCTCGGCGAGGAATTCAAGAAGGAGAGCGGCGTCGACGTGCGTCGCGATCCGCTCGCCATGCAGCGCCTGAAGGAAGCGGCGGAGAAGGCGAAGATCGAGCTGTCTTCGAGCCAGCAGACCGACATCAACCTGCCGTACATCACGGCCGATGCGTCCGGGCCGAAGCACCTGAACATCAAGCTCACCCGCTCGAAGCTCGAGTCGCTGGTCGAGGACCTGGTGACGAAGACGATCGAGCCGTGCCGCATCGCGCTCAAGGATGCCGGCGTGTCGACCAAGGACGTTGCCGAGGTGATCCTCGTCGGCGGCCAGACCCGCATGCCGCTCGTGCAGAAGACGGTGAAGGACTTCTTCGGCAAGGAGCCGCGCAAGGACGTCAACCCGGATGAGGCAGTTGCCGTCGGCGCTGCGATTCAGGCCGGCGTGCTCTCCGGCGAAGTGAAGGACGTGCTGCTGCTCGACGTCACCCCGCTGTCGCTCGGCATCGAGACGCTCGGCGGCGTGATGACCAAGCTGATCGAGAAGAACACCACGATTCCCACCAAGGCGAATCAGACGTTCTCGACGGCGGACGACAACCAGGGCGCGGTCACGATCCACGTCCTGCAGGGCGAGCGTCAGCGCGCGGGCGACAACAAGTCGCTCGGCCAGTTCAACCTGGAAGGCATCCCGCCGGCACCGCGCGGCATGCCGCAGATCGAGGTCACGTTCGACATCGATGCGAACGGCATCCTGAACGTGTCGGCGAAGGACAAGGCCACCGGCAAGGAGCAGAAGATCGTCATCAAGGCCTCGAGCGGCCTGAACGAGGACGAGATCAAGCGCATGGTGCGCGACGCCGAGTCGCACGCCGAGGAAGACCGCAAGTTCCGCGAGCTGGTCGAGTCGCGCAACAAGGCCGACGCGCTGCTGCACCAGACGGAGAAGGCACTCAAGGATCTCGGCGACAAGGTTCAGCCGTCCGACCGCGCGAACATCGAGTCGGCGATGGCCGACCTGAAGCGCGTGATCAACGAGGACGACAAGAACGTCATCGAGACCAAGGCGAACGCGCTGGCCCAGGCGGCCGCGACCATCGCCCAGCAGGCTTACGCGCAGACGGGGCCGGCGGGCGAGGGTGGCGGCGGAGCCGCGGGCGGAGCGCCGGGCGGCGGCGGTGCCAATGCTGGCGGCGGCAAGGATGACGTCGTCGATGCCGAGTTCGAGGAAGTGAAGGATCGCAAGAACGGCTAAGCTTGCTTGCAATGGACCCACAGGTGCCGGTCGCCTGTGGGTCCAGATTTATCTGGCTGCCGGTTCATAAAAAATGTCCAAGCGGGATTACTACAAGGTGCTCGACGTCGCGCGGACCGCGACCGAGGTCGAGATCAAGAAATCGTATCGCCGCCTGGCGATGAAATATCACCCCGACCGCAATCCGAACGATCACGAGGCGGAAGACAAGTTCAAGGAGTGCAAGGAAGCCTACGAAGTCCTGACCGACGCGGCGAAGCGCGCGATCTACGATCAGCACGGCCACGAAGGCCTGGCCGCGCGCAGCGGCGGCGGCGGCTTCAGCGCGGCTGACGCGTTCAGCGACATCTTCGGCGACGTGTTCGGCGACATCTTCGGCGGCGGCCGGCGCGGCGGGCGCCAGGTCTTTCGCGGCGCGGACCTGCGCTACGACCTCGAGCTCGACCTGGAACAGGCGGTGTTCGGCCACGAGTCCGAAGTCGAGTTCACGACGCTCGGCGAATGCGAGCCCTGCAAAGGCAGCGGCGCCGAGCCAGACTCCAAGGTCGTGACCTGCGAGACCTGCCATGGCGCGGGCCAGGTCCGCATGCAGCAGGGCATCTTCGCGGTCCAGCAGACCTGCCCGCGCTGCAAAGGTCGCGGCCAGGTCATTACCGAGCCCTGCGACCACTGCCTGGGTCAGGGCCGGATCCGCAAGAAGAAGAATCTGGCGGTGAAGGTGCCGGCCGGCGTCGACAACGGCGATCGCATCCGGCTGGCCGGCGAAGGCGAAGCCGGGCGCAACGGCGGGCCCCCCGGAGATCTTTACGTCGAGATCCGCGTGCGCGAGCACGCCATCTTCGAGCGCGACGGCAGTCACCTGTCGTGCGAGGTCCCCGTGAGCTTCGCGACCGCAACGCTGGGCGGCACCGTCGAAGTGCCGACGCTCGGCGGCAACGTCGATCTCAAGGTACCGACTGAGACGCAATCCGGGCGCGTGTTCCGCCTGCGCGAGAAGGGCGTGAAGCCCGTGCGCGGCGGCCCGACCGGCGACCTGTTCTGCCGCGTCGTGGTCGAAACGCCGGTGAATCTGACCGATGAGCAGAAGGCGCTGCTGCGCAAGCTGGAGGAATCCATGCACGCGAGCACGCGCAACCACAGTCCGCGGCAGCATTCCTGGCTCGACGGCGTGAAGCGCTTCTTCGAAGCGATGCGCAACTGATGAGCGCGCCGCTGCAGGTCACGATCTTCGGCGCCTCCGGACGCATGGGGCGAGCAGTGATCGCGGCCGTAGAGGAGTCTTCCGACACCGCTGTGAAGGGCACGACCACCTCGTCCGGCGACCCTGCCGCTGCGCTGCGCGGCGCGGACGTCGCCATCGAGTTCGCGCTGCCACAGGCGACCGCGGCCAATCTCAGCGCCTGCCTCGGTGCCAAGCGTCCCTTCGTCATTGGCACGACCGGACATGACGACGCACAGCGCGCCCAGATCGCTGCCGCCGCGCGGGAGATCGCGATCGTGATGGCGCCGAACATGAGTCTCGGCGTGAACCTCTTGCTCAAGCTCGTTGAGTTGACTGCAGGAAAGCTCGACGCGAGCTACGACATCGAGGTCTTCGAGGCCCACCACCGCAACAAGAAGGACGCGCCCTCCGGCACTGCGCTGGCGCTCGGCGCAGCGGCGGCGACGGGCCGTGGCGTGAAGTTGAGCGATGTCGCTGATTACGCCCGCTATGGCGCGGGTGAGGCACGAGAGCGCGGAGCGATCGGCTTCGCCGTGTTCCGCGGCGGCGACGTAGTCGGCGATCACACCGTGACGTTCGCCAGCGCTGGCGAGCGCATCGAGCTGACGCACCGCGCGAGCGATCGGATGGCATTTGCACGCGGCGCCGTGCAGGCGGCGCGGTGGCTTGTCGGTCGTCCACCGGGGCTGTACTCGATGCAGGACGTGCTGGCTACCAGTGCCATCAATCTGTAGACTCCCGTCCCTTAGCACGCGGCGAAATTTTGTCAGCGGGATCGGCTTGAAAGCCAATCTCGCTCTCAGCATGCGTGTCTGAAACGACTGACGACGGAGCCCTGAAGTGACCCAGGCAGACACCGCTGTACTTGCACTCGAAGACGGCACTGTCTTCCACGGCCGTTCCATCGGCGCGAAGGGCAATACGACCGGCGAGGTAGTGTTCAACACCGCCATGACCGGCTACCAGGAAATCCTCACGGACCCCTCCTACTGCCGCCAGATCGTCACGCTCACTTATCCGCACATCGGCAACACCGGCACGAATCCCGAAGACCTGGAGGCTGGCGCCATCTACGCCGCCGGACTGATCGTGCGCGACGTGCCGGCGGTCTACTCGAACTGGCGCGCTGCCGAGTCGCTGGAGAGCTTCCTGCGGCGGGGCAAGGTGGTGGCCATCGCGAACATCGACACGCGCAAGCTCACGCGCATCCTGCGCGAGAAGGGCGCGCTCGCCGGCTGCATCATGACGGGCGAGAAAGCCAAGCCGGAAGCCGCCGTGCACGCGGCGCGCAAATTCCCCGGGCTGAAGGGCATGGACCTCGCGAAGGTCGTCTCGACCAAGCGCGTCTATCAGTGGAACGAGGGCACGAACTGGCAGATCGAGCAGGGGCCGAAAGCGCGCCCCGGCCAGCGTCTGCACGTGGTCGCCTACGACTTCGGCATCAAGCGCAACATCCTGCGCTGTCTGGCCGATCACGGTTGCCGCGTCACCGTCGTGCCGGCGCAGACGCCGGCCGAGCAGGTGCTCGCGCTGAGCCCCGAGGGAGTGTTCCTGTCGAATGGGCCCGGCGATCCCGAGCCGTGCACTTATGCGATCGACGCGATCAAGAAGCTGCTCGAGACCGACATTCCGATCTTCGGCATCTGCCTCGGCCACCAGCTCCTCGGCCTGGCGAGCGATGCGAAGACGGTGAAGATGAAGTTCGGCCATCACGGCGCGAATCACCCGGTGCTCGACATCGCGAGCGGCCGCGTGCTGATCTCATCGCAGAACCACGGCTTCGCGGTCGACGAGACCACGCTCGGCCCGAACGTGAAGGTGACGCACAAGTCGCTGTTCGACGGCTCGCTGCAGGGCATCGAGCGCACCGACCGGCCGGCTTTCAGCTTCCAGGGACATCCCGAGGCGAGCCCGGGTCCGCACGAGGTGCGCGCCTCGTTCGGGCGCTTCATCGCGCTGATTCACGATCGTCTCAATGCGCAGAGCGCTGCGCGCGAGGCGGGCAAGAAAGTGGCGGAAGGTTGAGAGCGGATGCCTAAGCGAACCGACATTCAGAGTGTCCTGATCATCGGCGCCGGTCCGATCGTCATCGGCCAGGCGTGCGAGTTCGACTACTCCGGCGCGCAGGCCTGCAAGGCGCTCAAGGAGGAGGGCTACCGCGTCATCCTGGTGAACTCGAATCCGGCGACGATCATGACGGATCCCGAGACCGCGGATGCGATCTACATCGAGCCGGTCAACTGGCGCACGGTCGAGCGCATCATCGCGAAGGAAAAGCCGAACGCGCTGCTGCCGACGATGGGCGGGCAGACGGCGCTGAACTGCGCGCTCGACCTGGTGCGCGAAGGCGTGCTGGAAAAATACGGCGTCGAGCTGATCGCCGCCTCGCGCGAAGCGATCGACATGGCGGAGGACCGCGAGCGCTTCCGCAACGCCATGCGCGAGATCGGCCTGGAGTCGCCGCGCTCGCGCATCGCGCACAGCATGGAGGAGGCGCTGGCGGTCCAGGCCGAGATCGGCTTCCCGACCGTCATCCGCCCGTCGTTCACGCTCGGCGGCTCGGGCGG
>DATENH010000302.1:0-6622 GCA_035275145.1 Steroidobacteraceae bacterium
TCGAGCGCAACGTCGCGTTCTTCTCGTCGCTGGCGCGTGACAGCGACGCTGCGCGGCAGCTCGGTTCCGGCGTCGATCCCAGGTCGGTGCGCAACTATCTGCTCGACGTCGATCATCCGCTGGTCGTGCCCGCCGGCAAAAAAGTGCGCGTACTGCTGACGGCCGGCGACGTCATCCACGCCTGGTGGGTGCCGGCGTTCGGCATGAAGAAGGATGCGATCCCCGGCTTCGTCAATGAAATGTGGTTCCGCGCCGACCAGGTCGGCATCTATCGCGGTCAGTGCGCCGAGCTGTGCGGCCGCGATCACGGCTTCATGCCGGTAGTCGTCGACGTCCGCTCGCAGGAGGACTTCGACAGCTGGCTGAAGACGCAGCAGGAACAAACCAAGACGGCGAGCGCGGCGGAGTAAGAGTTCATGACGACGACCCTCAACGACAGCATCGGCCTCCATCATCCCGCCGACCCCGTCCACGATCATCACGAGGACGGCGCGCACGACCACCACGGCCCGGAGCAGGGCTGGCGCCGCTGGGTGTTCGCCACCAATCACAAAGACATCGGCACGATGTACCTGCTGTTCAGCCTGCTGATGTTCTTCGTCGGCGGCACGATGGCGCTGGTGATCCGCGCCGAGCTGTTCAAGCCGGGGCTGCAGCTGGTCGATCCGATGTTCTTCAACTCGATGACCTCGATGCACGCGCTGATCATGATCTTCGGCGCGGTCATGCCGGCGTTCGTCGGCCTGGCGAACTGGATGATCCCGCTGCAGGTCGGCGCGCCCGACATGGCGCTGCCGCGCATGAACAACTTCAGCTTCTGGATCCTGCCGTTCGCCTTCACGCTGCTGCTCGGCACGCTGCTCGTGCCCGGCGGCGCGCCGGCCGGCGGCTGGACGATGTATCCGCCGCTGGTGCTGCAGACGGGCAACGCGTTCCCGATGCTGATCTTCGCCGTGCACCTGATGGGCGCCTCGTCGATCATGGGCGCGATCAACGTGATCGTGACGATCATGAACATGCGCGCGCCCGGCATGTCGCTGCTGAAGATGCCGATGTTCGTGTGGAGCTGGCTGATCACGGCGTATTTGCTGATCGCGGTGATGCCGGTGCTCGCCGGCGCCGTGACGATGCTGCTCACCGACCACTATTTCGGCACGACCTTCTTCGAAGCCGCCGGCGGCGGCGACCCGGTGATGTTCCAGCACATCTTCTGGTTCTTCGGACATCCCGAGGTCTACATCATGATCCTGCCGGCGTTCGGGATCGTGTCGGAGATCATCCCGACGTTCTCGCGCAAGAAGCTGTTCGGCTACGACTCGATGGTGTACGCGATCGCCTCGATCGCGTTCCTGTCGTTCATCGTCTGGGCGCACCACATGTTCACGGTCGGCATGCCGCTCGCCGGCCAGCTGTTCTTCATGCTGGCGACGATGCTGATCGCGGTGCCGACCGGCGTGAAGGTGTTCAACTGGACCGCGACCATGTTCAAGGGCTCGCTGTCGTTCGAGCCGCCGATGCTGTTCGCGCTGTCGTTCCTGTTCCTGTTCACGATCGGCGGCTTCTCCGGCCTGATGCTCGCGATCGTGCCCGCGGACTTCCAGTATCACGACACGTACTTCGTCGTGGCGCACTTCCACTACGTGCTGGTGCCGGGCGCGGTGTTCGGCATCATGGCCGCGGTGTACTACTGGCTGCCGAAGTGGACCGGCCACCTGTACAGCATGAAGCTTGCGAAGTGGCACTTCTGGCTGTCGACGATCTTCGTCAACGTGCTGTTCTTCCCGCAGCACTTCCTCGGCCTCGCCGGCATGCCGCGCCGGATCCCGGACTACAACACGCAGTTCGCCGACTGGAACATGATTTCCTCGATCGGTGGGTTCGGCTTCGGGCTGTCGCAGTTGCTGTTTGCATACTTGATCATCAGCTCGATCCGCGGCCGCGCGAACGCCAGCGACAAGGTGTGGGACGACGCCACTCCGCGCGGCCTGGAATGGACGCTGAGCTCGCCGCCGCCGTATCACAGCTTCGAAACCGCGCCCGAGTTGAAGTAGCTCATGGCTGCTGCAACGTCAGACCAGGACGCCCGGAAGCGCAATGTGCGGCGCACGGCGCTGTGGCTCGCGCTGGTCGCGGTCGCGTTCTACCTGGGGTTCATCGCGATGGGTGTTCTGCGCAGCGCGCATTGATGAAGAACGACACGCAAAAGGCGAATCGCAAACTCACGTGGCAGCTATGGCTGTTCGCGGCCGGCTTTCTTGCGTTCGGCTTCGCGCTGGTGCCGTTGTACAGCGTGCTCTGCGATGTCACCGGCTACGGCGATCGCAGCAAGCTGCGGCAGGCCGCGAGTGTCGTCGAAGCGCCGGATGAGACGCGCACGATCACGCTCGAGCTCGTTTCGAGCGTGCCGACGTTCGGCAGCTGGGAGTTTCGTCCGGTGACCGCGCAGCTCGAAGTGCATCCCGGCAAGCTCTCCGCAGCGAAGTTCTACGCCCGCAATCTGCGCGCGCAGCCGGTGACGGCGCAGGCCGTGCCGAGCATCGCGCCGCTCCAGGCGACGCAGTATTTCCACAAGACCGAATGCTTCTGCTTCACGCCGCAACAGTTCGGCGCGCAACAGGCGCGCGAGCTGACCGTGCGTTTCATCGTCGATCCGAAATTGCCGGCGACCATCGACCGGCTGACGCTCGGCTACGCGATGTACGACGTGCCCGAGCAGAAGCAGATCGTTTCGCGCACAGGAAACTAACGACTTATGGCCCAAGCACACGCACCGACCAGCACTGCTTCCGAGAAGTACTATGTCCCGCACGGCAGCCCGTGGCCGATCGTCGGCTCGATCGCGCTGTTCACGACGGTCGGCGGCGGGGCGTTGTGGCTCAACCATGTGCACGCCGGTCCGTGGGTCCTGACGGCCGGCCTCGCGCTGCTCGCCGTCATGTTCATCGGCTGGTTCGGCACGGTGATTCGCGAGAGCGAAGGCCGGCTCTACAACGAAGCGGTCGACCGCTCGTTCCGCATGGGCATGATGTGGTTCATCTTCTCCGAAGTGATGTTCTTCGCCGGCTTCTTCGGCGCGCTGCTCTACGCGCGGCAGTTCTCGGTGCCGTGGCTGGGCGGCGAAGGCACGAAACTGATGACCAAGGTCCTGCGCGGCGATACGTTCGAGGCCGTGTGGCCGACCAATGGCCCCGGCAATATCGGCGGCGACTTCCAGGTGATTCCGGCGTGGGGCCTGCCGGCCTACAACACTGCGATCCTGCTGGCTTCCGGCGTGACGATCACGATCGCGCATCACGCGCTGCGCGCCGGCAATCGCAAGATGCTCAATCTGTTCCTGGCGCTGACGTTCCTGCTCGGCTTCCTGTTCGTGTATCTGCAGGCGACCGAGTACATCGCTGCGTACACGGAACACAATCTCAAGCTGAGCAGCGGCATCTACGGCTCGACGTTCTTCCCGTTGACGGCGTTCCACGGCTTCCACGTGACGATGGGCGCGTTGATGCTGGTCGTGATCTGGTTCCGCTGTCTCAAAGGTCACTTCACGCCGACGCATCACTTCGCATTCGAAGGCGTCGCGTGGTACTGGCACTTCGTAGACGTCGTCTGGCTCGGGTTGTTCATCTTCGTGTACTGGTTGTAGGTGACGCGCCTTCTCATCCTCGCCGGACTGCTGGCGATCGTGCTGAGCCTCGGCTCGGCACTCGTGCAGCTGGTGCGTAACAAGGGTGAGTCGTCGCAGAAGATGGCGCGCGCGCTGACTATCCGCATCGGCCTCTCGGTGCTGCTCTTCGTGCTGCTGTTGGTCGCGTGGCGGCTCGGCTGGATCCAGCCGCACGGCAGTTGATGCGTATCGCCAATCGCAATTTCGCTCCGACGCTGTTCGGCGTCGCGCTCACGATTGCTGGGGTCCTGCTGTTCGTGCGACTCGGCTTCTGGCAGCTCGACCGCATGGCCGAGAAAGATGCGTTGCAAGCCAAGTACGCGGCCGGTCAACGATCGGTCGTCGAGCTGACTGCGGCGAACGCTGCGACCCTCACGCAATATCAGCGCGTCAGCGCACGCGGTCGCTACGACAGCGCTCATCAGATCCTGCTCGACAGCATGCCGTCCGCGATGGGCCAGCCGGGTTATCGCGTGGTCACACCGTTCGAGCTCGAGCAGGGCGGGTGGGTGCTGGTCGATCGCGGCTGGCATCGACCCGGCGCAACGCGCGCCGATCTTCCGGATGTGGGCGTCGGGGAGGGTGTGCGCACAGTGGTCGGGCAGCTCAGCCTTCTGCCACGTCCCGGCGTGCGCCTCGCAGCGGCACCCGCCAGTGGTGGCGACAAATGGCCCCGCGTTTTGAACTATCCCGAGCAGACGACTGTTGAGCAGGCGCTCGATCGCAAAGTCGTGCCCGGCCTCGTGCTGCTCGATCGGGATCAGCCTGACGGGTTCGAACGTGTGTGGCAGGCGCGCATGGACATGGGATCGGAGCGCCATCTCAGCTACGCGGTGCAGTGGTTCGGTTTCGCGATCGCGGCGATCGCGCTGTTCGTCGTGCTCGGCTTCCGGCGCGGTCAGCTCCTGGACGAGCAGTCGAAATGAGCGACCCGCGGCGCTCACGCACGCAGATCTGGATCCTGGTCGCGGTGTTCTTCGCGCCGCTCGCCTTGGCATTTCTTTTGTACTACGGCAGCGGCGGCTGGCGTCCGGCCGGCAGCACCAACAAGGGTGAGCTGATTTCGCCGGCGCGCCCGTTGCCCGGCGTCGCGGCCTGGCACGGCAAGTGGACGCTGGTGTACGTCGGCGACGGCCGCTGCGACGAGCGCTGCCGCGCAGCGCTGCTCCTGACCCGCCAGACGCGACTCGCTCTCAACGCCGACATGACCCGGGTGCAGCGCGTCTTCCTCGCGACCGGCAACTGTTGCGATCGGACTTATCTCGCCGCCGAACATCCCGACCTGGGCGTCGAGCCCGTGGACAACGACGCCGGCACGGCGCTGCTCGCGGCATTTCCCGACGCGGCGAGCGGGTCGATTTATGTCGTCGATCCGCTCGGCAACCTGATGATGCGGCACGCGCCGTCCGCGGGGCTGTCGAAGGACCTGCTGGAGGATCTGCGCAAGCTCCTCAAGCTCTCTCATATTGGATAGGGCATATAGGGGCTTTCCCCTTGTCTTCCCAACCCAAAATCCCTGTGCGAAACTCGCCGCCGAGCGGGTCCGCTCCCATAAAGATTAGATTTCTGACGAGGTAGAGCTTTGTAGTCGAAGGTTTTTGTCTCGGGGGATTCAATGAAGGCTTTGTATTTCCTGGCCCCAACGCTCGCGAGCACGCACGACGTCTCGGACGACCTGCACGAGGTCGGCGTGGAAGATTTCTACTTACATGTGATTTGTAGGGACGAAACGGGCCTGCGGAAACAGCACATCCACTCCAGCAACTACCTCGAAACGCTCGACGTCGTCCGCGACGGCTTCATCGGCGCCGCGCTCGGCCTGGCGGCCGGCCTCATCGGCGTCGCACTGCTCAAGTATTTCGATCCGTTCGGCCCCGAGTACCAGGTGCCGGTGTACGTGTACGCGATCCTGGTCGCGGTCGCGACGCTGTTCGGCGCCTGGGAAGGCGGCCTGGCGGGCATCGGCGCGGAAAACAAGAAACTGGCGCGCTTCCACGACGACATCGAAGCCGGCAAGTACCTGGTGCTCGTGTACGTACGCAAGCAGCAGGAGGACGCGGTCACGAAGATGATGAAGGAGCGTCATCCGGAGGCCGAGCTGGTCGCTGTCGATTCCCATTTCATCAATCCGTTCGCCAAAGTCTCGCGGCTGGGCGACGGCGCCGGCGCTGCCGGCACACTGAAGAAGGCGTGAGAGTCCAATCATCGAATCCGCAGCCGACTGAGAGCTCGGCTCGAACCAACTGACCAAATGCATTAGCGCTCGCTCGACGGGCGCCGGGAGGGCTGGCGAATGGTATTTGCCTGGGCACTGATCCTGCTGGTGGTTGCAACTCTGGCGTTCCACTTCGCCGCGTTGTACGGCGTGTTTGGCACCCCCTGGTGGTTCACCGAAATCGCCTCGAACTGGACGACGATGGACCAGACCGTCAACGTGACCTTCTGGGTCACCGGTATCGTCTTCATCGTCGTCAACTTGTTCATGGCCTGGTGCGTGGTTCGTTACCGCCATCGCAAGGGCAAGACCGAGAAGGCCGCCTACGAGCCGGAGAACAAGAAGCTCGAGTGGTGGCTGACGATCATCACTTCCGTCGGCATCGCCGCGATGCTCGCGCCGGGCCTCGCCGTGTGGGCGAAGTTCGTCACGCCCCCGGACGACGCATCCGTCGTCGAAGTCGTCGGCCAGCAGTGGGCCTGGAGCTATCGCTTCCCGGGCAAGGACGGCGAGATGGGCGCTTCGGACATGAGGCTCGTGACGCTCGACAATCCGCTCGGCATCGATCCGAAAGATCCGAAGGGCGCCGACGACGTCATCGTCAACAATCCCGAGCTGCATCTGCCGGTCGGCAAGAGCGTGAAGTTCCTGCTGCGCGCGAAGGACGTGAACCATCAGTACGCGGTGCCGCAGTTCCGCGTGAAGATGGACATGGTGCCCGGCATGGTCACGCATTTCTGGCTGAC
>DATENH010000303.1:0-4740 GCA_035275145.1 Steroidobacteraceae bacterium
AGTTCGGTCCCTATCTGCCGTGGGCGTTGGAAACTTGAGGGTGAGCTGTCCTTAGTACGAGAGGACCGGGATGGACGTATCTCTGGTGTTCCGGTTGTCACGCCAGTGGCACTGCCGGGTAGCTATATACGGACGGGATAACCGCTGAAAGCATCTAAGCGGGAAGCCCCCCCCAAGATTAGGTTTCCCTGGGAACTCGATTCCCCTAAAGGGCCGTCGCAGACTACGACGTTGATAGGCCGGGTGTGTACGTGCAGCAATGCATTGAGCTAACCGGTACTAATTGCCCGTGAGGCTTGACCATATAACACCCAATGCGCTTGGGCCGTGATGCAGCGGCCTGATGCAATGCAGGGTGTGCTGATTTACTCAATGCGACAGTGCGTCGAACAACTTTCGAATTCAGGTGCGGTTGAGCCCTCAACGGAGGACGCGACCGCTACGTGAGCCAATTTGCCTGGCGGCCATAGCAGGTGGGAACCACCCGATCCCATACCGAACTCGGAAGTGAAAACGCCGCGCGCCGATGGTAGTGTGCCCTTCGGGCATGCAAGAGTAGGTCACTGCCAGGCTTCTATTTGAAGTGGAAAGCCCTGCCGGACTATCATCCGGCGGGGCTTTTTCCACTTCCCTAGCTGGAATAAGTCGGGTTACTTGTGGAGGTACCACAATGAACACACTCGAGCGGCGCCAGATCGTACGAGGCCAGGTCATCGACCTCGTGGTCGCCAAGACCGCGATCAACAAGTCTCGTCGTGAGCGCTCCGATGCCGCGAAGAAGCTGCGCAAGGCGCTGGCGGCCAGCCGCTATGCGAAGTTGAGAGTCGATACGATTTCCTATCCGCGCGCCTGAGGCGCCGGTCCCCTCAATGAAAGTCCCGCGACTTGCGGGGCAGTCGCTCGACCCAGTGCGAATAATCTTCGACGCGCTGGGCGACGACGTGAATCACCCCTTTCTCGTTCTGCAGCGCCCCGTGCACGATCAATAGCGTCGTGCCGATGATGTTGGGCCGCTCGGCCGCGAACACGCCCGGCCAGAAGATGATGTTGTTGATGCCGGTCTCGTCCTCGAGGGAGGCGAAGACGACGCCCTTCGCTGTCTGCGGATGCTGCAGATGGGTGACGAGCCCGCTGACGCACACGTGAGTGCCGCTGGCGATCGCCTCCAGGTCACGGCGCCGGAGTACTCCAAGCGATCGCAAGCGCGAGCGCAGCAGCGCGAGCGGATGCCGCCCGGTGCTGAGGCCGAGCTGATAGTAGTCGCGCAGAATCTCTTCCCATTCGCTCGGCGGCGGCAACGCCGGCAATTCTTCCTCCTCCTGCTCGCCCGCCAGCGGCGGTCGCACCCGCTCCACCGCCAGTGCTTCCCAATATGCGAGATTGCGATGCTCCGTCAGGCGGCGAAACGCGCCGCACATCGCCAGCACTCGCGCGGCACTCGGCGACAATTCGGCCCGCTGCACGACGTCGGCCAGCGACGCGAACGGCTTTCCTTCGCGCACGGCGACAATCCGCCGCGCGTCTTCTTCGCGCAATCCTTTGACCAGCCGCATTCCGAGCCGGATCGCGTCGTCTCCCTGCGCGCCGCGCTCGAGTGTGCACTGATACTCGCTCACCGTGACATCCACCGGCAGGATCTGCACCCGCTGCCGCTTCGCCTGCTCCAGCAGCTGCGCCGGTTGATAGAAGCCCATCGGCTGACTGTTGATGAGCCCGGTGAAGAACGCGGCGGGATGATGGTATTTCAGGAAGCTCGACACGTAGGTGAGCAGCGCGAACGACGCCGAATGCGATTCCGGAAAACCGTATTCGCCGAACCCTTCGATCTGCTTGTAGATCGCTGCCGCGAAGGCTTCCGAGTAACCCCTGGTGCGCATGCCCTCCATGAGCTTCTGCTGATAGATCCCCAGGTTGCCGCTGCGCTGCCACGCGCCCATCGCGCGTCGCAATTGATCCGCTTCGCCCGGTGTGAAGCCCGCCGCGACGACGGCGATCTGCATCACCTGCTCCTGGAAGATCGGCACGCCGCGCGTCTTCTCCAGCACCGGTCGGAGCTCCTCGCTCGGATAGGACACTTCTTCCGGCGGCAAATGCCGGCGCTGCAGATAAGGATGCACCATGCCACCCTTGATCGGGCCGGGCCGCACGATCGCGATCTCGATCACCAGGTCGTAGTAACTGCGCGGCCGCAGCCGCGGCAGCATGCTCATCTGCGCCCGCGATTCGATCTGGAACACGCCGATCGTATCGGCGCGGCAGATCATGTCGTAGGTCGCCGTGTCCTCGCGCGGAATCTCCTCCATCGTCGTCGGGCCGCTGCCAGCCGCGGCGAGCAGATCGAACGTCCGCTGCAGGGCCGTGAGCATGCCGAGCGCGAGCACGTCGACCTTGAGCAGGCCGAGCGACTCGAGGTCGTTCTTGTCCCACTGAATGACCGTGCGCTCCGGCATCGCTGCGTTCTCGACCGGCACGAGATCGCTGACCCGCTCCTGTGCGATCACGAAACCGCCGACATGCTGCGACAGATGCCGCGGAAAATTCAGCAGCTCCTTCACCAGCGCGCACAGCCGCCGGATGACGTCCGCCTCGAGCTGCAGTCCCTGCCTGGCCACGCTGTCGCGGAACGTTTGCCAGTCGTCCCAATACGCCTGTGCTTTCGCCAGGCGATCGATCACATCGCGGTCCAATCCCAGCGCCTTGCCGACATCGCGCAGCGCGCTCTTCGGCCGATAGCTGATGACTGTCGCGGCCAGTGCCGCGCGCTCGCGCCCGTACTTCTCGAATACGTGCTGAATGACTTCCTCACGTCGTTCGTGCTCGAAGTCGACGTCGATGTCCGGCGGCTCGTTGCGCTCCGCACTGATGAAACGCTCGAACAACATGGCGATGTTGTCCGGGTTCACCTCGGTGATGCGCAAGGCGTAACACACGACCGAATTCGCCGCCGAGCCGCGCCCCTGGCAGAGAATCGGTTTCGGCCGCCCGCGCGCCCATTGCACGATCTCATGGACGGTCAGGAAGAAGTGCTCGTACTGCAGCTGCTTGATGAGCGCGAGCTCCTTCTCGACCACAGCGCGAATTTTCTGCGGCACGCCGTTCGGCCAGCGCACCTTCAAGCCCTGCTCGGTCAAATTGCGCAGATGCTCGGAGGCTTCCATGCCTGGCGGGACCAGCTCGCGCGGATAACGGTAGCGCAGCTCGTTCAGCGAGAATTCGCAGCGTTGCGCGACGTTGAGCGTTTCCTCGAGCAGCTCCCGCGGATAGATCTTCAGCAGCTGTTCGTAAGAGCGCAGGTGCCGCTCGCTATTGGGATGCAGACGATGACCTGCGGCCGCCAGCGTGCAGCGATGGCGGATTGCGGTGAGCGTATCCTGGAGCGCGCGCCGTTCGGGCGAGTGCATGTGCACGTCGCCCGCCGCCACTAATGGCAACCCGTGTGCGGCGCCAAGTTGCTGCAGCCGTGCAAGACGTTGCGCGTCGTCCGCGCCCAAGTGCAGCTCGACTGCAATCCAGCAACGTCCGGGAAACAGTTCGCGGATCCATCCGGCCGTGCTGGCGCGCGGCTCTGCCGGAGGCACCCACAGCGCGAGACAGTGATCGAGCCCCGCTTGAAAATCGGCACGTGTCAGTCGATACGTGCCCTTGTCCGCTGCGAGCCGCGCGCGGGTGATCAACGCACAGATTTCTGCATAAGCAATCTGCGTCGGCGCGAGCAGCACGACATGCAGATCGTCGGGCGTGCGGAATTCCGCGCCGACGATCAATTTCAGCTTGTGCCGTTTGGCCGCATCGTGCGCCCGCACGACGCCGGCCATCGAGCATTCGTCCGTCACGGCGATTGCCGCATAGCCCAGTTCGGCCGCTCGTTCGACCAGCTCGCCCGGATGCGACGCCCCGCGCAGGAACGTGAAGTTGCTGAGGCAATGCAGCTCCGCGTAGCCGCTCATGACCAGAACCCGTGCAGGTACCAGCCGCCGCGCTCGCCGCGATCCTGGTAGACCCAGAGGCTCGAGCCGTTGCTCAGATGCACGACGTAATAGTCGCGTTGCACGTCGCCGGTGTCCCACCAGCCGCCTTCGATGCGCTCGGGACCCGACACGATCTGCGGCATGACCGAAAGCTGCAATGGCTTGGGTTCCTGCAGGAGCCAGAGCGGGCGCTCGGGAAATTGCGGTGTTTCACGCGTGGTCTGCAGAGGCACTGCCGCCCAGCTCGCTTCGGGCCGATGATCGGCGACCGATCGCAATCCGTGGACCTGTTGCGCACCGAGACGCGCTGCAAGCCTGTCGATCGTGTGGGCGAGCTCTTCGTTCTGTTGTAGAGAGCCGTGCGTGAGATCTGCCTGCAACGCCGCGGGCATCGCGAACTGATCGGCGCTGAGGCCGAGCCCGATCGTCGGCGCAGGCAGCTCGAAATGCTCGAGCTGTTCGCGCACGAGCGTCAAGAACCGGTTCGCGTCGCGATCGGCAAGCGACAAGCCGATGTCCATCGGCGTACCGGCTGCGCCACGATGTGCGAATGTGATCGTGAAGCGCTGCACGCCGGTGTCGCGCGCGCGCAGAAAGCCGGCGAATTCGTGCAGCATGCGCCGCAACGGGAACAGCAGCGCCTCGGTGCTCTTCACCTCGAATTCGAAATCGAAACGCGCGGCGTAGCGAGCGGGGAGGCGGAAGACCGGCCGCGGGTCGGCAGCCGCGCCGACCAGGCGGTCGAGATAATTCCCGAGCTGCACTCCGAAAC
>DATENH010000304.1:0-14930 GCA_035275145.1 Steroidobacteraceae bacterium
CGAAGCCAGCTTCCGCGTCTGCGACGATCGGCTTGAGCCAGTCGATCGAATCGTTGCCCTCGGCGTGATGAATCTGATCCTCGCGCAGCAGCGTGTTGTTGATGCGTTTGACGACGGACGGCACCGAGTTCGCGGGATAGAGCGACTGGTCCGGATACATCTCGCCCGAGAGGTTGGCGTCACCCGCGACTTGCCAGCCCGACAGATAAATTGCGTCGAGGCCGGCCTTGACCTGCTGCATCGCCTGGTTGCCCGTCAGCGCGCCGAGCGCGTTGACGAACGGCTTCTCGTGGATGAAGCGCCAGAGCTTCTCGGCGCCCAGTCGCGCTAGCGAGTGCTCGATGTGCACGGTGCCGCGCAGACGCACGACGTCCTCGGCCTTGTACGGCCGGTCCACGCCTTTCCAGCGCGGGTTCGTTTGCCATTCTTTGCGAAGCTGCTCGGCAGAGGTGGTCGTCATGGAGAGTTCTCGCTTCAGTTGATTTCCTGGTACGCCGGCAAGGTGATGAACGTCCCGAAGTCGGGCGCCGTCGTGATGCGGTCGATGAGCGTGGCGGCATGCTCGTAGTTGCCGGCGGCGTAGGCTTTGGCGCCGACGTTCGCGGCCAGCTTGTCGAGCTCCTCGCGCACGATCTTGCGGAACAGCTCGACCGTCACTTTACGACCGTCGTCGAGCTTGCCGGCGGGATGCTTGATCCACTGCCAGATCTGCGCCCGCGAGATCTCGGCAGTCGCGGCGTCTTCCATCAGGTTGTTGATGGGCACGCAGCCGTTCCCGCCGAGCCATGCGGCGATGTACTGAATGGACACGCTGACGTTGTTGCGCAGGCCGGCCTCGGTGATCGTCCCTTGCGGGATCTGCAACAGGTCGCGCGCGCTGATTTCGACATCCGCGAGCGTCTTCTGCAACTGGTTCGGTGTCGGCATCAGTCGGTTGAACACTTCCATCGCGATCGGCACGAGGCCCGGATGCGCGACCCAGGTGCCGTCATGGCCGTCGCCCGCCTCGCGCTCCTTGTCTGCGCGCACCTTGGCGAGAGCTTCCTCGTTCGCTTTCGGATCGTTCTTGATCGGAATCTGCGGCGCCATGCCGCCCATCGCAAACGCGCCGCGCCGGTGGCAGGTCTTGATGACGAGCTTCGAGTACGAGCGCAGGAAGTGCGTCGTCATCGTCACCTGCTGCCGATCCGGCAACACGAAATCCGGCCGGCGGCTGAATTTCTTGATGAAGCTGAAGATGTAGTCCCAGCGGCCGCAGTTCAGGCCGACGATGTGATCCTTCAGCTCATACAGGATCTCGTCGACCTCGAAGGCCGCGAGGATCGTCTCGATCAACACGGTGACTTTGATCGTCTGCGGCGCAATGCCGAGCGCGGCTTCGGAATGCTTCAGCACGTCCGCCCACAAGCGCGCTTCGCGGTGATTCTCGAGCTTCGGCAGATAGAAGTACGGGCCCGTGCCGCGCGCCTTCAAGGCCGCGTGGTTGTGGAACAGGTAGAGACCGAAGTCGACGAATGCGCCGGGGATTTGCTGGCCGTCGAGCAGCAGGTGCTTCTCGTACAGGTGCCAGCCGCGCGGGCGCACCAGCAGCGTCGCGATCTGCGCGTTCAGGCGGTATTGCTTGCCGTCGGGATTCGCGAAGGAGATCTCGCGAGTCACGGCATCACGCAGGTTGATCTGGCCCTGCACGACGTTGTCCCAGGTCGGCGTCAGCGAGTCTTCGCAGTCCGCCATGAAAACTTTCGCGCCGGAGTTC
Source organism: Steroidobacteraceae bacterium (assembly GCA_035275145.1). Taxonomy (GTDB): domain Bacteria; phylum Pseudomonadota; class Gammaproteobacteria; order Steroidobacterales; family Steroidobacteraceae; genus Steroidobacter. Next base: position 1,757 of record DATENH010000304.1, read on the forward strand.
AGCGCGTTGATGACCATCTTGCGATCGGTCGGGCCGGTGATCTCGACGCGACGATCCTGCAGGTCGCTCGGGATGGTCGTGACGCGCCACTGCGCCTTGCGCACGTCGGCGGTCTCGGGAAGGAAATCGGGCAGCACGCCCTCGTCCAGGCGCTGCTGCAGAGTCGCGCGCGCGGCCAGCAGCTCGGCGACGCGGCCGCCGAAGCGCCGGGTCAGATCGGCGATGAACTCCAGGGCGGCGGGCGTGAGGACGGATTCGTAACCCGGTTGCATCGGGCCACGGATTTCCAGCCCGGCGGGCATCGTCCGATCGTTTGCCATCGCTGCTCTACCCCCCATGCGGCGCGCTTCAGGCGCGTGCTCGCTCAACGCTGAACGCCGGGTTGCAGGTCCGGCGGGGATGCAAGATAGCTTTTTCACAGGTGCGGGTAAAATATATGATGAGTTAGAAATCGATATTTGATACATATGGCACATGGAGCTGCGCCACCTTCGTTATTTCATCGCCGTCGCCGAAGAAAAGCACATGACCCGGGCTGCAGAACGCCTGGGGATCCAGCAGCCGCCGCTCAGCATGCAGATCCGCGCGCTGGAGCAGGAGCTCGATGTGCAGCTCTTCCGCCGCCAGCCGCGAGGTGTCGAGTTGACCGACGCCGGCGTCGCCTTTCTGGAGCGCGCGCGCGTCATCCTCGATCAGGTCGATCGGGCGCTCGCGACCACTCGACGTACCGCTCGTGGCGAGCAAGGGCGCGTCGTCGTCGGCTTCACCAGCTCGGCGCCCTTCCATCCCTTCGTACCGCGTGTGATCCGGGCGTTTCGCGAGATGTCGCCGCTCGTTTCGCTGGTGCTCGAAGAAAGCGGCAGCAGCGAGCTGGTGCAAGGCCTGAACAACGAAGACATCGACGCCGCGTTCATTCGCTCGCCGGTCGCGGACGTCGTTGGACTCACTGTCCGTCCACTGCTGCAGGAGAAGATGGTCGTGGCCCTGCCGAAGGGACATCCGCTGGCGAGCGGTGGCCGCAAGAAAAAAGCGGCACAGAGTCGCACGGCGCCGCTGCCGCTCGAGGACCTCGCGACCGAAACCTTCATTCTTTACAAGCGTCCTGGCGGCCCGGGCTTGTACGACACGATCATTACCGCGTGTCGCGGCGCTGGATTCAGCCCGCACGTCGGGCAGGAGGCGCCGCGCATCATTTCGACTCTCAATCTGGTTGCGGCCGGTCTCGGCGTATCGCTCGTACCCGAATCGCTGCGCCGATTGCAGATGGACGGCGTCGTCTATCGCCGGCTCGCCGACAACGCGCAGCTCACCGCGCCGCTGATCCTTGCCTGCCGGCGCGGCGAGAACGCAGCTTCCGTGCAGCGCTTCATCGATCTGGTTCAGAGCACCGCCGAGCACATCGAGGCCGATACCGAGCTGCGCTGATGTCGGTCGTAGTGCTGTTCAACAAGCCCTTTCAGGTGCTGACGCAGTTCACGAGCACCGATGGCAAGGCGACGTTGCGCGACTTCATCCAGGCGCCGGGGATGCGTCCTGCCGGTCGCCTCGACTACGACAGCGAAGGTCTGGTGCTGCTCACGAGCGATGGCGTGCTCCAGGCACGTCTCGCGGATCCGCGCTGGAAGACCGAGAAAACCTACTTCGTGCAGGTCGAGGGCGAGCCGGATGCCAGCGCCTTGGCGAGTCTGCGCCGCGGCGTGATGTTGAACGACGGCAAGACGCTGCCCGCTGCGGCACGTCGCGTGGATGAGCCGGCATGGTTGTGGCCGCGCGATCCGCCGATCCGCTTTCGCAAGGCAATTCCGACGAGCTGGGTCGAGCTGACGATCCGCGAAGGCCGCAACCGACAGGTCAGGCGCATGACTGCGGCAGTCGGTCATCCAACGTTGCGACTGATCCGTTGGTCGATCGGCGAGTGGACGCTGGAAGGACTCGCGCCAGGCGCCTCTCGCGAAGTCACGTCCCGGTATCCGCGATCCGCTGCTCGCGCAACACGACGATCAGCACGCCGATGAGCGTGACCGCTCCGCCTGCGAGCATGCGCGCCGTCAGCTGGTCATGCAGCAGCGTCACACCGAAGAAAATACCGAACAGCGGCGAGAGCAGCGTGATCGGCGAGATGCTCGTTACCGGATAGCGCCCGACGAGGTAGTACCACGCCGTGTGCGCGATCAGGCTGGACATCACCGTCGTGAAGAGCAGCGCTGTCCAACCCGACCAAGTTGCGTTGCGGACTGCATCCATCTGCCCGCCTTCGAGGATGAAGCTCAACATCAGCAGGATCGCGCCGCCGACCAGCGCAATCCACGATTGCAGCTCGAGCGGCCGAATACCCTTCAGGCGCTTGAGGAAGATCAGGCCAAGCGAGCTCACGAACGACGAGCACACGACCAGTGCCAGACCTTCCCAGTACGCGAACACGCGCGGGTCGAAGCTGATGATCACGATGCCCGCGAACGCCAGCACGATCCCCAGGATGCGACGCCAGCGGATCGTCTCGCCGAGGAACAGCACGGACATCAGCGTCGAGAACGGCACGCCCATCTGCGTAGCAACCGCTACCGTCGCCGCGTCTTCCGTGAGATAGATGCCTGCAAACAGCAGCGCGAACGTGGCAGGTCCCGTGAGCATGGCAGCGGCGAACAGGTTGATCATCTGTCCGCGATGCACCTTGAGCATCGGCACCAGGAACAGCGCGAGCGAGCCGAAGCGCATCGCGGTGAAGAAGATCGGCGGGAACTGCCCGACGCCGATCTTGGAGGCGATCAGATTCAGCCCCCAGATCAAGTTCATCGCGACCAGCAGGACCAGGTCGCGCGGGGCCAGCGACGTCGGCTCGCCAGCATGCGTTGAGGTCACGGACATGCTGGGCGTCAGCGAGCGTAGCGATGTTTCAGGAACGCGTAGAGCGCGCGAACTGTCTGCGGTTCCGCACCGACCGGCCGTCCCGGCCGTTCCTTGCCATTCCATGCATAGAGATCGAGGTGCACCCAGGTGCGTGCTTCGGTGACGAAGCGCTGCAGGAACAACGCGCCGAAGATCGCTCCGGAGAACGCCGAGCTCGAGACATTGTTCACATCCGCGATCTTGCTCGACAGTTCGTCGTCGTACGCATTCCACAGCGGCATGCGCCACACCGGATCGCCATGCTGTGCGGCGATGTCGACCAGCTCGCGCGCAGCGGTGTCGTCAGCAGTGAACAACGCCGGCAACTCCGGACCGAGCGCGACGCGTGCCGCACCGGTCAGGGTCGCGAGATCGATGAGCAGGTCGGGCTTCTCCTCGTCCGCGAGCGCCAGCGCGTCACAGAGAATCACGCGACCTTCGGCGTCGGTGTTGCCGATCTCCACTGTGAGCCCTTTGCGAGTGCCGAGCACGTCACCCGGCCGGTAGGCGTTCGCAGAGATCGCATTCTCGACGGCGGGCAATAACAACCGCAGCCGCACAGGCAACTTCGCATCCATCACGAGTTGCGCGAGTGCGAGGGCCGCAGCGGCACCACCCATGTCCTTCTTCATCAGCAGCATCGAGGCGCCCGGCTTGATGTCGAGGCCGCCGGAATCGAAGCACACGCCCTTGCCGACGAGGCTCACTTTCGGATGCGACGGATCGCCCCATTCGATATCGACGAGTCGCGGAGCCACGGCCGCTGCGCGGCCGACGGCGTGAATTGCAGAGAACCGCTCTTTGAGCAGGTCGTCGCCGATGACGACGCGATGTCTTGCACCGTGGCGCCGCGCAACCTCGATCGCGGCTTGAGCGAGCGCCTCCGGCGACATGTCATTGGCCGGCGTGTTGATGAGGTCGCGCGCGAGCGCTGTCGCCGCGCGCAGTCGTGCGACTTCTGCCGCATCCGCCTCTGCAGGCAGTCGCAGGTGGACCGCTCTCTGCGGATTCGCACGCCGATAGCGCTCGAACTTGTACTGGCCGTACGCCCACCCGAAGGCGAACTGCGTCGACAGCCGAGTCGGCAGCGGCTCGGCCAGGTGATAGTCGCCGTCCGGCAAGCGATCGGGGATGGCCGCGGCCGCCCAGCAGCTCAGTTCCTCACGCGGATTCCGCCGGCCGAGACCGACGATCACGGACGCGGGCCGACCGCTCGCGCCCGGAATAACCAGCTGTTTGCCGCGCTCCGCCTTGAAGCAGTTGGCGGTGCTCCAGTTCCGAGTCGACTCGTCCTGCTGCCCGCGCCACTGCTCGAGGTCGTCCTCGTACAGCAGATATATGGGAATCGAACCGTGGCGTTCTTCGTTGACGGTCATCGGCATGCGGGTGCGGGTAACTGCGTGGGATCGCTGCAGTTCGCAGGGTAGCGCAGCTTGACAAGCTCCGCAGCCATATGGTGCGATCCTTCGCGATTTTCCGGTCTCGCCTTCCCCGCCTCGCCGCCTTGTTATCGGCCGTTGATGCGTTGCGAACGCGCACATCGGACCCACGACTACACGTCACCTCGCGTCGGGAGCGCGCACATGCATATCTATTCGCAGAAGGATGTCGACAAGAAGGCCCTCAAGGGCGCCCGCATCGCCGTGCTTGGCTACGGCAGCCAGGGCCGCGCCCATGCACTGAATCTCAAGGACAGCGGTTTCGACGTCGTCGTCGGCGTCCGCAAGTCGGGAGCTAGCTGGGCCAACGCGAAGAAGGATGGACTGAAAGTGGCCGAGCCCGTCGATGCGGTCAAAGGAGCAGCGCTGGTCGCGTTCCTGACGCCGGATATGACGCAGAAAGATCTATACAAGGAAGTGATCGGCGCCATCGGCAAAGGCGCGACGATCCTGTTCGCCCACGGCTTCAACGTCCATTTCAAGCAGATCAAGCCGCGCAAGGATCTCGACGTCGTCCTGGTCGCGCCGAAGGGTCCGGGCGACCTCGTGCGCCGCCAGTACCAGCAGGGTCGCGGCGTGCCGTGCCTCATGGCGATTGGCCAGAACGCGACCAAGCGTGCGAAAGAAAATGCACTGGCCTATGCGCACGGCATCGGCGGTACGCGCGGCGGCGTGCTCACCACAACCTTCGCCGAGGAGACCGAGACCGATCTGTTCGGCGAACAGGTCGTGCTGTGCGGTGGAGCGACCGAGCTGGTCGTGAAAGGCTTCGAGACGCTGGTCGAGGCCGGCTATCAGCCCGAAGTCGCGTATTACGAGTGTCTGCACGAGCTCAAGCTCATCGTCGACCTGCTGCACGAAGGCGGCCTGTCGAAGATGCATCGCTTCATCAGCGAGACCGCGAAGTATGGCGACCTCACGCGCGGTCCGCGCATCGTGAACAAGGCCACGAAGCGCGAGATGAAGAAAGTGCTGAGCGAGATCCAGGAAGGCAAGTTCGCGCGCCAGTGGATCAAAGAGAGCCGCAGCGGCCGCAAGAACTACACGCGGCTGATGAACAAGGATCTGAAGCACCAGATCGAGAAAGTCGGCCTGAAGCTGCGTGACCGTATGCCGTGGTTGGAACAGTCCCGCGCTTGATAGCACATCTCTAGGAGCGTCTCTTCATGCCGATCACCCAAGCGAAGTACATCTGGCAGAACGGCAAGCTCGTGCCCTGGGAAAAAGCGACGGTGCACGTGCTGTCGCATGCCCTGCACTACGGCTCGTGTGTCTTCGAGGGTGAGCGGGCGTATGCGACGCCCCAGGGCGTGCAGATGTTCCGGCTGCGGGACCACACGCGGCGCCTGTTCGATTCCGCGAAGATCTATCGCATGGAGATTCCGTACACGCAGGACGAGATCAGCGCTGCGTGCAAGGAGATCATCGTCTCCAACGCGCTGAACCGCGGCGCGTACCTGCGCCCGTTCGTGTTTCGAGGCTACGGTGAGATCGGCGTCGCGCCGAAAACACCGCCGCCGCTCGAAACGGTGATCGCCGCATTCGAATGGGGTGCGTATCTCGGTGCAGAGGGGCTCGAGAACGGCATCGACGTGTGCGTGTCTTCGTGGCAGCGGCTGGCGCCGAACACGATTCCGACCCTCGGCAAGGCGGCCGGCAATTACCTGTCCAGCCAGCTGATCAGCATGGAAGCGAAGCGCTTGGGCTTCGCCGAAGGCATCGGGCTGGGCGTCGACGGCACCGTGAGCGAAGGTGCCGGCGAGAACTTGTTCCTGATCCGCGACGGTGTGCTCTACACGCCGACGATCGTGAACGCGATCTTGCAGGGAATCACGCGCGATACTGCGATGACGCTCGCCCGCGCGCACGGTTTCGAGGTTCGCGAGCAGCCCATTCCGCGCGAGATGCTCTATCTCGCGGACGAGATCTTCCTGACGGGCACGGCCGCGGAAATCACGCCGGTCCGCTCCGTGGACCACATCCCGATCGGCGCCGGCAAGCGCGGTCCGATCACAGAGGCGCTTCAATCCGCCTTCTTCGGCTTGTTCAACGGTAAGACGCCCGACAAGTGGGGCTGGCTGGAACCGGCCGAGCCGGCGAAATCGCGCGGCGTGGCCGCGGCGGGCTGAGGAATCGCGGGGGGATCGCGGGCGGCGATGCCTCGCTGAGCATTCGTCAACCTGCGGCGTGCCCCGCTTGGCATGCTCTGCCGATGAAATCGAAGACACTGTTCGAGAAGGTCTGGGAACAGCACGAGGTGGTCCGCGAGACGGCGGATACGCCTGCCGTGCTGTACATCGACCTCCACTTGATCCATGAAGTGACCACGCCGCAGGCGTTCGCACAGTTGCGCTCGCAGGGCCTGTCCGTGCGGCGCACAGACCGCACACTCGCCACTCTCGATCACTCCACCCCGACCGATCCGGCCGAAGTGTTCGGCCGCGTGCCGATCAAAGTCGAGTCCGCGGCGCGCCAGGTCAAGGAGATGGAAAAGAACTGCCGCGAATTCGGCATCGACCTGCTCGGCCTCGGCAGCGAGCAGCGCGGCATCGTCCACGTCATCGGTCCCGAGCTCGGCGCGACGCAGCCGGGCAAGACCATCGTGTGCGGCGATAGTCACACTGCGACTCACGGCGCGTTCGGCGCCCTCGCCTTCGGCATCGGCACGACTGAAGTCGGCCACGTGCTCGCAACTCAGTGCCTGTTGCAGCGTCGGCCGAAGACACTTGCGATCGAAGTGACAGGACGCCTGCGCGACGCTGTCACCGCCAAAGACGTCATCCTGGCGATCATCGGCAGGATCGGCGTGTCGGGCGGCACAGGACAGGTCATCGAGTATCGCGGTTCGGCGATCGAAGCGATGTCGATGGACGAGCGCATGACCATCTGCAACATGTCGATAGAGGCTGGCGCGCGGGCTGGAATGGTAGCGCCGGACGAGACGACGTTCGCTTATCTCAAAGGTCGGCGGTTTGCGCCTCAAGGCGACGCGTGGGATCGCGCTGTAGAGAGCTGGCGCAAATTGCGCACTGACGCCGGTGCGAGCTACGACCGCGTCGTGGAGATCGACGCTGACAAGCTCGAGCCGATGATCACGTACGGGACGAATCCCGGCATGGTCGTGCCGATCACCGCGACGGTGCCCGATCACCCGAGCGATGCGATTCACGCGAAGTCGCTCGCGTACATGGGACTGCAGGGTGGCGAGCCGCTGCTCGGCAAGCCGGTGCAGGTCGTATTTGTCGGTAGCTGCACGAACGCGAGATTGTCCGACCTCGAGCAGGCTGCGCGCGTTCTGCGCGGACGCAAGGTAGCCAGCGGCGTTCGCATGTTGGTGGTGCCCGGCTCGCAGCAGGTGAAGCGCGAAGCAGAAGCACGCGGCCTCGCCCAGGTGTTCACGGAAGCCGGCGCCGAATGGCGCGAGTCCGGCTGCTCGATGTGCATCGGCATGAACGGCGATGTCGTCGCCAAGGGCCAGTACGCGGTCAGCACGAGCAACCGTAACTTCGAAGGACGTCAGGGCAGCGGTGCACGCACGCTGCTCGCGAGCCCGCTCACGGCCGCAGCCGCCGCCGTCGCCGGCCGCATCTCCGATCCGCGCGAATTTCTCAGGTCGTAACCATGCAACCGATCCGCAGCTTCGCCTCGCGCACCGTCGTCCTGCCCTACACGAACATCGACACGGACCAGATCATCCCGGCGCGCTTCCTCACGACGACTACGAAGGAAGGTCTGGGTCGTCATGCCTTCGCAGACTGGCGCTACGACGCCAGCGGCACACTGAAGCCCGACTTCGCGCTGAATCGTCCGGAAGCTGCGGGCTGCTCGATTCTGGTGGCCGGGCGCAATTTCGGCTGCGGCTCGTCGCGCGAGCACGCGCCCTGGGCGCTGCTGGATTTAGGACTTCGCGCCGTCGTCAGCACGGAGATCGCCGACATCTTCCGCAACAACTCGCTCAAGAACGGGCTGTTGCCGATCGTCGTTGACGAGCAGACCCACGTCTGGCTGCTGCAGCACCCGGGCGTGTCCTTGAAGATCGACTTGCAGGCCAGCGCGCTCACACTTCCCGACGGCACGGCCGTGCAGTTCCCGATCGAAGCCTTCGCGCGCTATTGCCTGTTGAACGGCGTCGATGAGCTGGGATTCCTGCTGCAACAAGGCGACGCCATCGCGCGTTACGAGCAGACTCACAGCTAACAGCGGAATTCTCCAACGTGGGCATCAAAGCAACGATTGTCGTCCTGGGCGGCGACGGTATCGGCCCGGAAGTCACGCGCGAAGGCGTGCGCGCGCTGCAGGCCATCGCAACCCGGTTCGGTCACGACTTTGCGTTCGCCGAGCATCTGATCGGCGGGGCGGCCATCGATCAAATGCAGAGCGCGCTGCCGGCTCAGACGCTCTCCGCGTGCGGCACGGCTGACGCAGTCTTGCTCGGTGCCGTCGGCGGGCCGAAGTGGTCCGATCCCAAGGCGAAGGTTCGGCCCGAGCAGGGATTGCTGGCGCTGCGCAAGGGTCTCAACCTGTTCGCGAACCTGCGGCCGGTGACGATTCATCCCGCGTTGCTCGACGTCTCGCCGCTGAAGCCCGAGGTGCTGCGCGATACCAACATCATGGTCGTGCGCGAGCTCACCGGAGGGATCTACTTCGGCGAGAAGCGTCGCACGGACGAGTTCGCGAGCGATCTCTGCACGTACACCGTCGAGGAAATCCAGCGCGTCACGCGTGTTGCCGGACGCCTCGCGCAGGGACGCCGCAAGCGCATCGTGTCGGTCGACAAGGCGAACGTGCTCGAAACCTCGCGCTTGTGGCGCACGACAGTCGAGTCCGTGCTGACTGCCGAGTTCCCCGAGGTCGAGCTCGAACACATGCTGGTCGACTCGGCCGCGATGCACCTGATCCGCAAACCGTCGAGCTTCGACGTGCTGCTCACCGAGAACATGTTCGGCGACATCTTGACCGACGAAGCCTCGATGCTCGCCGGTTCGCTCGGCCTCCTGCCCTCTGCATCGCTCGGCGCCGGCAAGCTCGGCGTGTACGAGCCGATCCACGGGTCCGCGCCCGACATCGCAGGACGGGGCGTCGCAAATCCGTACGCGACGATGCTCAGCGCGGCGATGTTGTTGAGGCATTCGCTCGGGTTGAACGACGAAGCGGCAGCGCTGGAGGAGGCCGTGGCCCGCAGCATTTCCGAGGGCGTGCGGACCGCCGATATTGCGACCGGTGGCAGTGCGGCCAGCACCTCGCAGGCAGGAGAAGCCGTAGTCAACCGACTTCTAGGATAACGCCCTAACTCATTGAATTAACATGGACCTACGATAGCCTCGACATACGTCGAAGATTCTTGCCCAAAACCCGTTCGATACCGGTTATGATTTCCGCCGGCGCAGGTTTCCGATCTCCCGCGCTCAAGCCTTCGGGCCCATTCTCCATGTCCTCCGACCTAGCGTCGGGGTACTTTTGGTGGAAACGGGACTCGTGTCGGGTTAGTCCCCAAGGTCGGTGTCGGCTCCTCGAGCCGACGTCGCCACGACAACAGTTCTACGTTGCCACATCCGGGCCGGCGATTCGCCGGCCCGTTTTTATTGGCCGCCCGGTTTCGCGTAGGCCTCGAGCCACTCCGCGTAGAACGGCGGCAGATCGGTCGAGACTCGCGACTTGAAGTTCGCCGGCCGCTTCTCCAGGAACGCGCGCACGCCCTCTTTGCCGTCTTTCACGCTCGTGTAGAACACTCCCAGCGAATCGATCCGATGCGCCTCGAGCGGATGCGGCTGGGCGGCGTTGCGATACATCATCTGTCGCGTCAGCGCGATCGCAACCGGCGAGCGATTTTCGACGATGCGCCGGGCGAGCTGCTTCGCTTCATCGAGCAGCCGTTCGGCCGGATAAACCGCTTTCACCAGGCCGCCACGCTGCGCCTCCTCCGCATCGAAAATATCGGCGGTGTACACCCATTCGAGCGCCTGCTGGATCCCGACGATGCGCGGCAAGAACCACGACGAGCATGCCTCAGGCACGATGCCGATCTTGCCGAACACGAAACCGATGCGGGCTTTGTCGGACGCGAGCCGGATGTCCATCGCCAGCGTCATGGTTGCGCCGATGCCGACCGCAGCGCCGTTGATTGCAGCAATGACCGGTTTGGCGCAATCGTAAATCGCGAGCGTCACGCGCCCGCCGGTGTCGCGCACACGATGAACGATCGTCGGATCGTCCAGCCGATCGTGCATATCCGCGAGCGTCGGGCGCAGTTGCTCGTCGAGTCCGAACACATTGCCGACCGCTGACAGGTCCATGCCGGCGCAATACGCCCGGCCGGCTCCCGTCACGATCACGGCCTTCACCGCGTCGTCTGCGCTCGCTGCGCGAAAGGCGTCGATGAGCTCCGCCGCCATCTGCGGCGTGAACGCGTTCAACTGATCGGGGCGATTGAGCGTGATCGTCAGGATGCCGTCGGCCAGCTCATAGCGGATTGTCTTGAAGTCCATGGTCGTTTCCATCAGGCCGCGGCCATCGCGCTCGCGTTGCGCAAGTGCTCGCGGCAATCCCGCACGATGCGCTGGATCAGCTCGGCGCACGTCGGCACGTCGTCGATCAGGCCGATCACCATGCCCGCGCTGATGACGCCGCCGTCGACCTCGCCGCTGCGTAATGCCACCTTGCCGCGCGCGCCCGCTACGAGGTGACGGACTTCTTCGAACTTGGCGCCGCGCTTCTCCATCGCGACCACTTCGCTCGAAATCGAGTTCTTGAACACGCGTGCCGTGTTGTGCATCGTCCGGAACATCAGGTTCGTATCGCGCTCGCCGGCGCCGACCAGTGCCTGCTTGATGTTGTCGTGAATGGGCGCTTCCTTGGTGCACATGAAGCGCGTGCCCATGTTGATACCCTGGGCCCCGAGCGCAAGCGCCGCCGCCATGCCGCGGCCGTCGCCGATTCCACCCGACGCGACGATCGGAATCTTCAGTGCGCGCACCGCTGCCGGAATGAGGATGAGGTTCGGGATGTCGTCTTCACCGGGGTGCCCGGCACATTCGAACCCATCGATGCTGACGACGTCCACGCCATGGCGCTCAGCCGACAACGCATGGCGCACCGACGTGCACTTGTGAACGATCTTGATGCCGTGGTCCTTGAGGCGCGCGACGAAGTCCTTCGGATTGTTGCCGGCCGTCTCGACGATCTTGATCCCGCTCTCGATGATCGCATTCAGGTATTCGGCGTACGGCGGCGGCGTGATCGCGGGCAGGATCGTCAGGTTCACGCCGAATGGCTTGTCGGTCATCCCGCGGCAGCGCTCGATCTCGCGCCGCAGGTCGTCGGGTGTCGGCTGGGTCAGCGCGGTCAGGATGCCGAGTCCGCCGGCGTTGGAGACGGCGGATGCCAGTTCGGCATAGCCGACCCACTGCATGCCGCCTTGAATGATTGGATATTCGATGCCGAGCAGCTCGGTGATCTTCGTTCTCATCGTGTCGTTGCACCTGCGGCGGAGCCCGCCACAGAGTACACGGAGGTCACCGGCAAAAGCACGCCTGGTCTAGCAGAGCTCGAGACGCCGCGCCTGCGCTTCGCCCGGCACTCGCCGCTGCTGGACCGCTGCCGCGCGTTCCAACCCGCCATGCAGATCGCGGATGAGATCGTCGGCCGCCTCGATCCCGATCGACAGGCGCAGCAGCGAGTCGGAGATGCCAGCAACGCGGCGCGCTTCGGCATCCATCGCCGCGTGCGTCATGGTCGCCGGATGCGCCACGAGGCTCTCGACGCCGCCGAGCGATTCGGCGAGCGAGAAGCACTGCAAGCCGTCGAGAAATGCCCGGACGTTGCCGAGGCCGCCGTGCAATTCGAAGCTGAGCATGCCGCCGAAACCGGATTGCTGATTGCGCGCGAGCTCATGCTGCGGATGCGAGCGCAAGCCTGGGTAGTACACGTGACGAACGGCGGGATGGCCCGCCAGCAAATGAGACACGAGCGCAGCGTTTTCGCCATGCACGCGCAAGCGCGCATGCAATGTGCGCAGCCCGCGCAGCGTGAGATAGCTATCGAACGGCGCGCCGGTGACGCCCGTACAGTTCGCCCACCATACGAGACGCTCGTGCAATTCCGGCGTAGCGGCGACCACGGCGCCGCCGACGACATCGCTGTGACCGTTCAGATACTTCGTCGTCGAGTGCAGGACGAGGTCGGCACCGAGCGCAATCGGTCGCTGCCACACCGGCGACAGAAACGTATTGTCGACGAGCACCAATGCGCCCGCCGCATGCGCCTTCTGCGCCAGCGCGCGGATGTCCACGATCCGCAGCAACGGATTGCTCGGCGTTTCGAGCCAGATCAGCTTCGGGCCCAGCGCCAGCGCTGCGGCAAAAGCTCGATCGTCCGTCTGATCCACGAACTGCACGCGCACGACACCGCGCTTGGCGAGATTGCTGAACAAGCGATACGTGCCGCCATAACAGTCGTGGGGCGCGATGAGCAGGTCGTCCGCTCCGAGCAGCTGCACGACCAGGTGCACGGCCGACATGCCGGAGGAAGTGACGACGGCCCCGGTGCCGCCTTCGAGCTCGGCGAGCGCTTCGCCGAGCGCATCGCGCGTGGGATTGCCGGATCGCGTGTAGTCGTAGGTGCGCTTCTCGCCAAACGCTTCGAATGCAAACGTCGAGGTGAGATGGATCGGCGGAATGACCGCACCGTGCTGCGTGTCGGACTCCAGCGCCGCGCGCACGGCGCGGGTTGTTCCGGAAAGCGGCCGACTCATGGCTGACCTGCCTGCCCTTCCAGGGCGCGTGCAAACACCGGCTCGAGCGCTGCGCCCTCTTTCAGGAACGCATCGTGACCGTAGAGCGAAGACAGTTCGA
>DATENH010000305.1:0-6720 GCA_035275145.1 Steroidobacteraceae bacterium
CTGGCGGGCATCGCGCGACCGAAGAGCATCCCGACCTGCGTGACGATCGGCATTCGGTCGCTTGCCGAGTACGAAGCAAAGGCTCGCGCGCTGTCGCGCTATCAGTGGATCAAGGTGAAGGTTTCGGCCGATCGCCCGCTGGAGGCCGTTGCCGCGGTCCGTCGCGGTGCACCCGACGCGCGCCTGGTCGTCGATGCCAATCAGGCATGGAGTGTGGAAATGCTCCAGCGCCTCGCGCCTGCGCTCGCGCAACTGCGCGTCGACCTGCTCGAACAGCCGGTTCGCGAGAGCGATGGCGACGAGCTGGCGAATCTCGAATTGCCGATTCCGGTCTGCGCCGACGAGCCCGCCAACACTGTCGAGGATCTGCCGCGGCTGATCGGCCGCTATGACTTCGTGAACATCAAGCTCGACAAGAGCGGCGGCCTCACCGCAGCACTCGACCTCGCGCACGCGGCCCGCGCGGCCGGATTGCGGTTGATGGTCGGATGCATGGTGGGTGGGTCGCTGGCGATGGCGCCGGCGATGGTCGTTGCGCAGCTCTGCGAGGTCGCCGATCTGGATGGCCCGCTGCTGCAGGCGGAGGATTGGCCGGAGGCGATCGAGTATGGGAGTGACGGGGTGATGAGTCTCCCCTCGCGCAAGCTCTGGGGCTGATTCAAGGCTGAGACGGAGAACTCTCGCAAAGATTCTAAAGACGCCAAGGAAGATAAGGAAGAATTCCGAGTTCTTCAGAACTCAGAATTTCCGATTTCTGACCTTTGCGTCTTTGCGTCTTGGCGAGAGATCGTCTTCTTCAGGCCCACTTCCCCTGCGGCTGCCTGCGCCCCGCGAAATAACGCTCCGTCGCGTCGATCAACCTCTGCTGCTCACCGTTGATGCTGCCGTCCAGTGCAGCCACCTTGCGCATCATCGCCAGCAACGAAGCGACCGTATCGGGCTCGAAGCGCTCGGCACTGCGCTCCAGAATCTTGCCGAGATGATCGACCAGATAGATCTCGTCGCGGGTCAGGTGCGAGCTCGCGAGCAGCAGGTCGCTCGCTTCGTCGCGCGAAATCGAGAACTCGCTCTGGAACATCGCCAGCAGCTCGCGCTTCTGGTCGGAGGTGATCGCGCCGTCGGCCTTGGCAACGCCGAGCAGCAGCACCGCCGCGACGTCGATCGGCCGCTCCAGCCTGTAGATCGGTCGTGCGCCGTAGGTGCGGCTCCATTGCCAGCGCCGGTACGCCAGAAACGGATTCAGCGAGCTGAATTGAAATCCGGAGCGATGCAGGGCGTTCAGCGCCCAGAACAGCCCGGCGAGTGCCGTGATCACGGCGATGATCATGGGTGACCTCCTGTTCGGGCCGCAGCGTAGCATTCCAGGCGGCTGTGAGGCGGTCTCGGGTCGCACTTTGTGGACCCGCGCACGTTCAGCCGGGCACCGGCACCTCGCGCCACTGCCGCAGCACCGGGAAATACAGCGCGGCCCGGACGGTCTCCTGCGGCCGATAAGCTCGCATCAGCCGTGCGTAGCGTTCCAGCTGCGGCCGGTAGCGCACCACTTCCTCGTCGAGGAATGCCTCCAGCCCACCGCCCTCGTGCGTGCTGGTCTTGAAATCGACGATCCAGCGCTGGCCGGTCTCGTCGAGGAAGGTCCGGTCGATCACGCCTTCGAGGATCTGGCCGTCGACGACGCCGCTGAGTGCCAACTCGGACGCAGCGTCGCGGATGCGCCCGTCGACGCCGAGCAGCCAACGGCCGCGCTCATCGGCGAGCGTGCGTTCCATCGCTGCTATCACGCGTTCGCACGCAGCTTCGCAGCGATCCGGCGGTACGCCGAGCTCTGCCAGCTCCGCCAGCAAGCGCGGCTTGGCCGAACCGAGCGCCGTCGGCGCGGCCTGCACGCCGGGCCGGCACAAGCGATCCAGTTCCCGATGCACCAGCGTGCCGACGTGGCGGCTCACCTGCGATACCCAATCGAAAACTGGGCGCTCGTCGTCGATCTCGACCACGTCAGCGCCGGACCCCGGCGTGACGAGTTGCGTCCGCGGCGGTCGCCATTCGATGGGCAGGCGTCGCAGTTTCTGCGGTGGCGCAGGCTTGTAGCCCGCAGGGATCGGTGCAGACGGCTCGGTGTCCCAGAACGTCGTCTCCAGCGCACCCCACAACATGCGCAGCATCGAGCCGCGCCGGGGCTCATCGAGGATCAGGCGACCGTCGCGCTCCTTCGCCGTGGCGTTGCCCAACAGGTGCAGGTCGCGCTTCGCGCGCGTCACGGCAACGTACAGCAGTCGCCCGCGCTCGCGCGCAACGCGACGTCGCTCCAGGATTTCGATCCAGCGATAGATCGGGTCGGGATCGCCGCCATCGGGTTTCACCGGTGCGAGCACCATGCCTCCTTGCGGTCCAGCTACACGCGCCCAACGCAACAGCTCGCGATTGTAGTTGGGCAGATAGCGCTGCAAGCCGGGCACGATGACAGTATCGAACTCGAGACCCTTGGCCGCGTGGATCGTCATCACCTCGACGCGGGCCGCTCCGGCAAATCGCGCGTTCGCGAACAGACGGAACAACTGCTCTTCCAGTCGCGCCACGTCGTCGAGATCTGCGGCGATCTCGATCTGCTCCAAGCGCGCCAGGTAGGCTTCCGCGTCGTCGAGATCGTCGACGCGTGTCAGCGTCGCCGGTCCGCCGAGTGCATTCCAGGTGCGCTCGACCCAGATACGCAACGGCCAGCGGCCGCGCTCTGCCAGCGCGGCGCTGAGGATCTGCCAGGTTCGCGCCAGGCGCGCGCGTCCGTCGTCGGACAAGCGTCCTTCCGCGAAGAGATCGTCGTGCGTCGAGCCGAGCGCTGCGGGGATCGCCGCCTCAATCGTGGTTGCCTCCTGCCCAGCGAGCGAATGTAGATCTGCGAGTGTCAGTCCGCACCACGGTGCACGCAGGACTGCCAGCCACGCCGTTCGATCCGCGACGTGCACCAATGCGCGGGTCAAGGCCATCAGATCCTGAACGACCGGCCGATCACGGAGCTGCTCGATCTCGATCGCTTGAAAGTCGACGCCGGCTGTCGCGAGCTCGCGCGCGATCGCATCCACGTGCGTGCGGGCAGCGACGAGAATCGCGATGCGTCCGTCCGCTGATTTCTCCAGCGTCTCGCGCACGATCGAAACGACGCGTGCCGCTTCGATGTCTTCGTCGGCGTTGACGAACCTATGGACCTGCACGCCGCCGCCATCGCTGTCCGCAACCGTCGCGGTGCTCGGGCTGTATTGAACTGCGCCCTGCTCCGCATCGTTGCGCGCGGCGAGCACGGCGGGGAACGACTCGTTGATCCACTCGACGATCGCGGGAATCGAGCGGAAGTTCGCTTCCAGCCGCAGCGGTTCCAGGCGCAAGTTGCGCAACCCGTGCTGCTGCAGATCGATGAACAGGCCGACCTCCGCCTGGCGGAAGCGATAGATCGACTGCATCGGATCGCCGACGCAGAACAGCGTACGGCCGTCACCATCGGCCCAGCCGCCCGTCAGGCGCTCCAGCAGATCGAGCTGGCTGAACGACGTGTCCTGGAACTCGTCGACGAGGATGTGCTGCAGACGATAGTCGAATGCCAATGCGAGATCCGTCGGCTCATCCGCAGTACCGAGCGCACGCAGCGCGCGCAGAGCGATCTCGACGTAGTCGGCCTTGCCCTGCATCTGGAACACGACCTGCAGCTCGGCGACGGCCGCGGGCAGCAGCTCGAGCAATGCCTCCAGCATGCGCCACTGCTCGTCGCTATAAGTCGGGTCGGGAAGCGTTCGCAACGTCGCGAGGTCTTCCAACAGACGTTGATCGCCGCCCAGCACGCGCAGCATGTCGAGCATGCGTGCTTTGAGATCGCGGTTCGTCGTCGGGAAGCCCTGCCGCGAGCTCACAGTCTCGTACAACTCATCCTTGTTGCGATCCTTCTTGAACAGCATCGACGCGATCTCGCGCCAGACGGGCAACGCGCTGCTCACTGGCAGGAGCGGCGACGAATGCTCTGCGCAGGCCTCCAGCACTGCGCGCATCGCGGGCGACACCCGATCCTCGGCCAGCAGATTGCGGGCGGAGTAGCGGCGGAGCTGTAGCAACACTTCGCAACGATCCTTGCCGAGCGCTTCGCAAAGGAGCTGGAGGTGATTCTCGACCAGGCGCGTCAACGTCGCCTGCAACGTCGCGCGCAAATCGGTGCTGGCGCGCGCGTGCATGACGATGTGCAGCCATTGATCGCGCTTGCCGAGCAGATCGTTGAGCAGCTGGATCAGCCGCTCGACGCGATTGCCGAGGTGCATCACCAGAATTTCGAGATGGGCTGCCACTGCGGAGCCATCGCCCAGGCGCTCCAATAGCCGTCGCCCGGCCAACTCGTACAACGGCGCCATATCGGTTGTCGGTTCGAGCGCCGCACCAGTTCCCGCGATGACAGGCAAGCGTCGGGCGAGCGACGCGTTGAGTGCGTCGATCGTCTGGATGCGCAGACGCGCCGGGTGCTGCATGAGCTGCCAACCGCGCTCCGCGTCGACGGTCCGCACTGCGCGTGCGAGCTCCCACGTCGAGCGCTTGTGCGCCGACTCGGGCGGCGGCGCGTCTGCACTCTGCAGCGATTGGAGGATACGAGCGCGCATCTCCGCCGCGGCCTTGCGTGTGAACGTGATCGCCAGAATCTGCTCGGGCGATTCGACGGTCGCGAGCAAGCGCAAGTAGCGTTGGGTCAGCAGCTCGGTCTTGCCCGAGCCCGCCGGCGCCTGGACGATGAACGAGCGCCGTGGATCCAGCGCCGCGCTGCGTGCTGCCGCGTCGCTAGTCATCGGGCGTGAACTCCGGCTCGGGTTCGGTCAGCGCAAGATCGTTGATGCGGCAGAACGTGCTGAGATGACACGTCGTGCACTCGAACGGCAGCGGGTCCACGCTCGCGTCGCCCGCGACGTAGCGCTCGGCCAGCCGCGTCAGCGAGAAGCGCCAGTAGTGAATGAGTGCCTGCCAGTCGCTGGGATCGCCGAGGTCGATGCGCACGCCATTCGGGTAAGCCCACACACCCGCTTCCACGTTGGTGCCATCGCTCCAGCCGCGATACTCGACTGCGCCGGGCGTGAGCACGACATACGCGAGTGCACGCAATCGCTCGGCGTGAGCGAGCCCGTACAACGGCAGCTGTGGATTGCGCGGACGACCCGGTAGCACGTCGAGCCAGCCACGCGGCCGATGCATCCCGCCGACTTTGTAGTCGATCAGCAGCTCGCCGCCGGATGCGAGCTCGTCGATGCGGTCCGGCCGCAGCGTGATCGACAGCCCGCCGATCGAATACCGCTCGGAGGCTTCCGCAAGACGCACGGAAAATGGCGGCCGCAGCTTCTCCAACGCGAGCAGGCGCAAAACTTGTCGCACGGCGCTTTCGATCTCGAGAGCCGCGAGGCGATGTCGATAACGGATGTCGCCGGGCAGCGCCTGCGCGGCGTGACGTTGAGCGCTGTCGCGAACCTGCCGTTCGAGGGCGCTGTCCTCGATCGCGAGCAACTGTTCCTGTGTGCGAAACGTTGCCCAGACCTCGGCGAGCACCCGATGCAGCAGCGCTCCGCGATCGACTGGCTCGACGCCTAGACTGACCCGCGGCATCGGTTCCGCACGCAACCTTATCTCCGCCTGCGCCCTGAACGGGCAGCGCGATTGCAGCTCCACCGTGCGTGCCCCGCCGCGTGCCTCGCTCATTGCCAGCGGCGGCGCGCGATCGTCTAGCATCGTGTGCAGCGTCGGGCGCTGGTCGAACAACACACGACGCAATGACCCCGCCGGCCCTGGCTTCAGCGCGGTCTCTTCAGCGGTCATGAACTCATTGAGCAGCGGACTGCGCGCGAGCTGCACGTTCTCGTCGCGCTGCGGCCAACTCAACACGACCTTGGCGGCACTACGGGCCCAGCGCTGCAATTGCGTCATCGCCTGTTGGAGCACGCCCCTCGCAGTCGCTTCCGGAATGCCGGCAGTCCGCTGCAGCTCCAGAGGAATCAGCGCATCGGGATTGACGGGCGCCGGGATGTGATCGGCGTCGAGGCCGCTCACCCAGAGCGCATCGAAGTACATGCCGGCGCTCGTGGCGCTGTCGATGACGGTGACTGCGGCGCCCGCGGTTTCGGGCTCGAACTGCGTGTCGCTCAACAGGTCGCGCAGGCAAGCGAGTGCCTCCTGCAGATTCATACGCCCGGTCACGGCATCGAGCGCACCGAACTCGGCGAGCACACCGTGAAACTTCTCCAGCGTCTGGTGCTCGACACTGCTCAGCGTGCGATCGCCCGGCCAGCCGGCTGCCTGCCACAGCGCATGAAAGTTTTCGGCCCAGCCGCTGGCTGCAACACTGCCGAGACTGCGCACGACAGCGTTCACGTCGCGGGCCGCGACTTGCAGCTTGGGACACTCAGTCAGCGCCGCCCAGCGCTCGATCTCGAACCAGTTCCAGCGATCGCGCTGCTCGTCGCGCAAGCGGCGATCAGCCAGCGCGCGTTGCGCTCGCTCGTTGTGGCCACCGACGATGAACGGCGAGCGCAGGAGTCGACCTGCATCGGTACTGGTGCACTCACGCGCAGCAAGCTGCAGGATGAGCAGCGCTGCGTCGACCATCGGATACTCCGACATCGGCGCGGGCGCAGCGACGACGACCGGAATCGGCAGCGTGCCGCTCAACGTCTGACGCGCAGCGGGCACGAACACATCCTCGAAGACCCGACG
>DATENH010000306.1:0-8596 GCA_035275145.1 Steroidobacteraceae bacterium
GCACAATCCTGCGCGAAGTAATGACTGCGGCCGAGATTCTCGAGCGCGACTACGGCGTGCCCGCAGACATCTTCAGCGTCACGAGCTACTCCGAGCTGCGGCGCGAAGCGCTCGATGTCGAGCGTCGCAACCTGCTGCATCCGGATCAGGCCGCGCAGCAGCCCTACGTGCGCCAGGTTCTCGGCGATCGCGCCGGGCCGTTCATCGCGGCGAGCGATTACATGAAGATCGTGCCGGACCAGATCCGGCAGTGGGTGCCCGGCCGCTTCATCGTGCTCGGCACCGACGGCTATGGTCGCAGCGACTCGCGTGCCCAGTTGCGTCGCCACTTCGAGGTCGACGCGCAGCACATCGTGCTTGCGTCGCTGCGCGCGCTCGCCGATGAAGGCAAGCTCGACGTGGCGACCGTGAAGTCGGCCATGAAGAAGTTCGACATCGATCCCGAGCGGCCGAACCCGGTCACGCAATAGGCTGCCATGGCGCAAGACATCACGGTTCCCGACCTCGGGGATTTCAAAGACGTCGAAGTCATCGACGTGCTGGTGAAAGCCGGCGACAAGATCGACGTCGATACGCCGCTGATCACGCTGGAAACCGAGAAGGCGACGATGGATGTGCCTTCGACCGCCGCCGGCGTGGTGAAGTCCGTCGCGATCAAGAAGGGCGATCGGGTTTCGAAGGGCGCTGTGATCGTGCAGGTTGAAGGCAAGTCCGCCGCTGCACAGCCGACGCCGACGCCAACACCGCCAGCTCAGCCGGCGCCCAAAGCGCCCGCACCCGCATCAGCACCGGCTGCATCCGCACCGACTCCCGCGCCGGCTGCACCTGCGCCGGCTCGGCAGCCGCAGGCGGCCCCGGCGCCAGTCGCTATCACCACCGACTTCTCGCAGGTGCATGCGAGTCCGTCGATTCGCAAATTCGCCCGCGAGCTCGGCGTCGATCTCACCGCAGTCAAAGGCAGCGGCCCGAAGGGCCGCGTCACGGCCGACGACGTCAAAGCGTGGGTCAAGCAGGCGCTGAAGAGCGGCGCGCCGGCGACCGGCGCAAGCTTGCCGAAAGTGGCCGAGGTCGACTTCGCCAGGTTCGGCGCCGTCGAGGTCAAGCCGCTCGGCCGCATCCAGAAGATTTCCGGTCCGCGGCTGCAGGCGAGCTGGCTCAACGTTCCGCACGTCTGGCAGATGGACGAAGCGGACATCACCGAGCTCGAGGAGACTCGCAACAAGCTCAAGGGCGAGGCGAGCAAGGCGGGCGTCAAGCTCACGCCGCTCGCGTTCATTCTCCGCGCCTGCGTCAAAGCGCTGCGCGAGTTCCCGATGGTGAACAGCTCGCTCGACGCCTCGGGTCAGAACCTCGTGTTCAAGAAGTACGTCCACCTCGGGTTTGCTGCTGACACGCCGAACGGGCTGGTAGTGCCCGTGATTCGAGACGCGGACAAGAAGGACGTCTATGAGTTGGCGCGCGAGCTCGCGGCGCTGTCCGAGAAGGCGCGTGCCGGCAAGCTGTCCGCGCTCGAAATGCAAGGCGCCAGTTTTACCGTGTCGAGTCTCGGCGGCATCGGCGGAACGTCATTCACGCCGATCATCAATGCGCCGGAGGTTGCGATCCTCGGCGTCGCGCGCTCGAGCATGCGGCCCGTTTACCAGGACGGTCAGTTCGTGCCGCGCCTGATCCTGCCGTTCACGCTCGCATACGATCACCGCGTGATCGACGGCGCCGCCGGCGTGCGTTTCACCACGTTCCTCGCGGAGCGGCTCGCCGACGTCAAGGGCCTGCTGGAAGCCGTGCCGTGACGCGCGTAGTCGTTCCCGATCTCGGCGATTTCAAGGACGTCGAAGTCATCGACGTGCTCGTCAAACCCGGCGACTCGGTGCAGCTCGAAACGCCGCTGATCACGCTCGAGACGGAGAAAGCGACGATGGACGTGCCATCGTCCGCGGCGGGCGTCGTCAAATCGGTTGCAGTGAAGAAGGGCGATCGCGTCTCGAAAGGCAGCGCGATCATCGAAGTGGAAGGGCAGCAGCAGGCTGCAGCAGCGGAGCAACCGAAGCAGCCGGCTGCTGCTGAAACTCCGCAGCCTAAAGCGTCCGCGCCGGCTCCTGCGGCTTCGACCGCGTCATACGACTTCGAGGTCGTCGTCCTCGGCTCGGGTCCCGGCGGCTACACCGCTGCATTCCGTGCCGCCGACCTCGGCATGAAAACCGCGCTGATCGAGCGCTGGCCGCAGCTCGGCGGTGTGTGCCTCAACGTCGGCTGCATCCCCTCGAAGGCGCTGCTGCACGCTGCAAAGGTCATCGAAGAAGCCGAAGCGATGGGCAGCGCGGGCGTGCAGTTCGGCAAGCCGCAGATCGACGCTGCGAAGCTGCGCGACTGGAAGAACAAGATCGTCGGCAAGCTCACCGGCGGTCTCGCCACGCTGGCGAAGCAGCGCAAGGTCGAAGTAATTCGCGGCACGGGAAAATTCGTCTCGCCGCACGAGATCGAAGTCACCGGCAATGGCACGCCGCGGCGCGTGTCCTTCGGAAACTGCATCATCGCCGCCGGCTCGGAATCGATCCGCTTGCCGAATCTGCCGGACGATCCACGCATCATCGATTCGACCGGTGCGCTCGAGCTCGATCTGCCGCAGCGCATGCTGGTGGTCGGTGGCGGCATCATCGGCCTGGAAATGGCGACGGTGTACGACGCTCTTGGTGTGAAAGTCAGTGTCGTCGAGCTCACCGACGGATTGATGCCGGGCTGCGACCGCGATCTGGTGCGCCCGCTCGAGCGCCGCATCGCCAAGCGCTACGAGCGCATCATGATCAAGACGAAAGTCACGAAAGTCGAAGCCGCAAAGGATGGCTTGCGCGTGACGTTCGAAGGCGAGCCGAAGCTGGAGCCGCAAACCTACGACCGCGTGCTCAGCGCCGTCGGCCGCAGCCCGAATGGCCGCAACATCGCTGCGGATGCTGCTGGTGTGTTGGTCAACGAGCGCGGCTTCGTTCCTGTCGACCGCCAGATGCGCACCAACGTGCCGCACATCTTCGCGATCGGCGACATCGCCGGGCCGCCGATGCTCGCGCACAAGGCATCGCACGAGGGCAAGCTCGCGGCGGAAGTCGCGCATGGCGAGAAACGCGCGTTCGATGCTCGCGTCATCCCGTCGGTGGCGTACACCGATCCGGAAGTCGCCTGGGTCGGGCTCAGCGAGACCGATGCGAAGGTGAAGGGCACCGCCTACGAGAAGGCCACGTTCCCCTGGGTTGCGAGCGGCCGGTCGCTAACATTGGGCCGTGACGATGGCATGACGAAGCTGCTGTTCGACCCGGCTACGCATCGGGTCATCGGCGGCGGTATCGTCGGGCCGAACGCCGGCGACCTGATCGCCGAGATCGCGCTCGCGATCGAGATGGGGAGCGACGCCGCCGACCTCGGCCTGACGATCCACCCCCATCCGACCTTGTCCGAGACCATCATGTTCGCCGCCGAGGCGTTCGAAGGTACCTTGACAGACCTGTACGTGCCGAAGAAGAAGTAGAATCGCGCGGGTCCCGAACAACGATAACGGGGAGACCT
Source organism: Steroidobacteraceae bacterium (assembly GCA_035275145.1). Lineage (GTDB taxonomy): Bacteria > Pseudomonadota > Gammaproteobacteria > Steroidobacterales > Steroidobacteraceae > Steroidobacter. Next base: position 3,556 of record DATENH010000306.1, read on the forward strand.
GCCGTGGACCTCAACAAGCTCATTGCCCGCGTCAAGGGCATCCTGCTGACGCCGAAAACCGAATGGCCGGTGATTGCCGGCGAACCGACCACTGTCGCGGATCTCTACAAGGGCTACATCGTCTGGCTCGCAGCGATCCCGCCCATTTTCGCGTTCCTCCTGACCATCCGTTTCTTCGCCGGCCTGGCGGTGTCGCAGCTCATCATCAGCTACGCGCTGTCGCTCGCGATGGTGTTCGTGGTTGCGCTGATAGTCGACGCGCTCGCGCCCACCTTCGGCGGCACCAAGGACCGCGTGCAGGCGCTGAAGACGGTGACGTATGCCTATACCGCATCGTGGATCGCCGGCATCGCTGCGATCCTGCCGTTCATCAGTCTGCTCATCATGCTCGTGGCCGGCATCTACGGCATCTATCTGCTGTACCTGGGACTGCCGCATACGATGAAGTGTCCGCAGGACAAGGCAGCCGGCTACACGGCGGTGATCATCATCGTCGTCATCGTACTGAGCTTCCTTATTGGTGCGGTCGTCGCTGGCGTCGCCGGCGGCGGCATGTTCATGCGCGGCGGCTCGATGTTCGGCTCCTCGCGCGATTCGCACGAGACGACCTTCGACAAGGACAGCACGGTCGGCAAGCTCGAGCAGTACGCGAAGCAGGTCGAAGACGCCGGCAAGAAGATGGAAGCCGCGCAGAAATCCGGCGACCAGGAAGCGCAGGCCGAAGCGATGAAATCGATGATGGGCGCGGCGCTCGGCAGCGGCGGCAAAGTCGAAGCACTCGCGCCGGATCGTCTCAAGCCGTTCCTGCCCGAGTCGCTCGGCGGCCGCGACCGCTCGACGTTCTCCACCGAACGCAACACCGCCATGGGCATGCAGATGACCGAGGCACGAGCCACCTACACGAGCGACGACGGCAAGCAGTGGGACTTGCAGGTCACCGACACCGGCACCGCGAAGGGGCTGCTGTCGCTGGCCGGCTTTGCCGGCGTCGAGGGCGAGAACGAAACGTCGACCGGCTACGACAAGACCTATCGCGAGAACGGCCGGCTCGTACACGAGCAGTGGGATCGCAGCAGCTCGCGCGGCGAGTATGTCGTGGTGCTCGGCGATCGCTTCACGGTCAAAATCGAAGGGCAGGCCGACAGCATCGACGATCTGAAAGCGGCGCTCACCGATCTCGATCTCGATGCGCTCGAAGGGATGAAGGGCGAAGGCGTGGCGAACAACTGATGTCGAACGTCATCCCGAAGCGCATGCAGGTCGTCGACGTTCCGCAGCCCGGCGGGCCGGAGGCGCTGGTGCTGGCCGAGCGTCCGGTGCCCGAGCCGGCCCGCGGCGAGGTGCTGATCAAAGTTGCGGCAGCCGGTCTGAATCGCGCGGACGTGCTGCAGCGTCGCGGTTTTTATCCTTCGCCGCCCGGTGGGCCGTCATATCCCGGGCTCGAAGTCTCGGGCACGATCGTCGCGCTCGGCGAGGGCGTCACGGAATTCAAAGTCGGCGCTGCAGTGTGCGCGTTGCTCGCGGGCGGCGGCTATGCCGAGTACTGCCGCGTCGACGCGGGCCAGGTGCTGCCGATTCCGGAATCGCTCGACATGATCCAGGCCGCGGCATTGCCGGAGGCGATGTTCACGGTGTGGAGCAACGTCTTCGTGTTCGGTCGTTTGCAGCAGGGCGAGACGCTGCTGGTGCATGGCGGATCGAGCGGCATCGGCGTCACCGCGATTCAACTCGCGGCCGTGCGCGGCCACACGGTGCTTGCGACTGCGGGCTCGGCCGACAAGTGTCGCTTCTGCGAAAGTCTCGGCGCGCGGCGCGCGATCGATTACAAGACGGAAGATTTCGTCGCGGAGACTGCCAAGGAGACCGCGGGGCGCGGCGTCAATGTCGTGCTCGACATGGTCGGCGGCAGCTACGTGGCGCGCAACCTGCAAGTGCTCGCGAGCGAAGGCAGGCTCGTCATGATCGCGACGCAGGGCGGCGCGAAAGGCGAGATCGACGTGATGCGCATCATGCAGCAGCGCCTGGTCATCACGGGCTCGACGCTGCGACCTCGCTCCGCGGAGTTCAAGCGCGCGCTGCGCGACCAGTTGCTCGAACATGTCTGGCCGTTGCTCGCCGCGGGCCGCATCCGTCCGGTAGTCGACTCGGTGTTTGCATTCGCGGATGCGGGCAAGGCTCACGCCCGCATGGAAGGCGGCGATCACAAGGGCAAGATCGTCCTGCGGGCAATTTGACAGATTGCACCGACACGCTGCCGGTGCTCGTCTTCTGTCGCCGACACTTGCGCTGGGGATAATGCGCGGTGTAATGACCGATCCGTATTTATCCTCTTGCGGGACATTTTTGCCGGAATGTCTCAGCGAGTCTCGGCTGCGGTCTGGTAGAAAACTTTTTGTCGGCAACTCAGCGGGTGTCCCGGTCCGTACGGAAACGGCGTTGTCGGTCTACAGCTCGCGCGCGGCCTCATGACGATGGCCGCGCGACAGGGGAATCCGAAAAGGACGCGGATGTGAACCAACTCGATCTCGCAAATTCGTTCATCGAGCAGTGCCTGCGCGGCATGCCTGCCGGCGAGCTCGCGACCGTGTTCCAGCGCGCGCTCGAGGGATTCGGATTTCGTTTTTTCTCGTGCAGCTCGCACGTCGATCTGCTGCGGCCGCCGCGCGGCGCCGTGGTTCTGCACAATTATCCCGTCGAGTGGGTGCGTGCCTTCAGCGAGCTCGACTTCTATTACGTCGATCCCGTTTTTCATCACGCCAATCGCTCGCTCACGCCGTTCTTCTGGGACTCCGAGGAATTCCGTGCCGAGCTGACGGCGCCGCAGCTGGAAATCATGGAAGAGGCACGGCGCTTCGGCATCGAGCACGGTTACACGGTGCCGATCCACGCGCCGCGGCCGGCGAGTGCATTCCGCGCCTCGTGCTCCGTCGTGCCCGATTCGACTGCAGTGGCGAGCGAGAGCTATCTCGCCGTGCAGCTGATGGCCTGCTACATGTATTCGGCGTTGAGCCGTGAAGCCGAAACGACGGCTGGCAGTGGCGTGCCGCGCGGGCTGACGCGGCGTGAGCGGCAGTGCCTGGAGCTGGCCGCGCAAGGCAAGAGCGACTGGGTCGCGGGCCGGATCCTCGGGATCAGCGAGCGCACCGTGCACAATCACATCGAGCATGCGAAGCGGCGGCTCGGCGTCGCCACTCGCGTCCAGGCCATCGTGCACGCGCTGGTCAGTCGCCAGATCGCCTTCGGCGATGTCATCCGTTCCACTGCCGCCGAGGACGAAGAGCCCCGCCGGGCCGGCCGATCGTAGCTCCCTCACAGCCCGCATTGATCCGATCAGCTCAATTCCGCCTGCCGGGGAATTAAGTCAGTCTTGCCCGCAACCAGGGACGGGAGCCGCCATGACCATCACTTATTCAATGGGGAGGGCTCCCATCGTCGCCTGCCGCTTCCTGCCGCACTTGTAACCGGGGACGCGCCGTGCATCGGCGCGAGCAAGAGTGAAAGCATGAACACACTGGCACATATCTCTTTGAAGCGACGGACTCCGCTTCAGCTCGGAAACGAAAATTCGAGAAAGAGCGACGAGGACCCCATGACCGAAGGTGCCGTCTACGAACGCATCAAGAACTGGTTGCTCGCGCAGACGCTGGTCCCTGGGCAGCTCCTGCAGATCGGCGTGCTCGCCGATGAGCTGGGAGTCAGCACGACGCCGGTGCGCGAAGCGCTGACCCGGCTCGCCGCCGAGCGCATGATTATGTCCGTGCCGAAGCGCGGCTTCTTCGCGCGCACGCCGTCCGAGGACGACATCCTCGGCCTGTACTCGGTGAACCAGACGATCCTGGATGCGGCTGTCGCGCGCTGGCCCGAGCAACCCGCGCAGGCGCCGGCCGCGCCGACGGCAGCCACCGAGGAGGTCCCGGTTCAGGAGCGCAGCGCCGAGCAGCTGGCTCGACAGACGGGTGAGCTGTTCTTACAAATCGCGACGCGCTCCGGGGTGGGGGAGTTCGTCGAGATCGTCCGCAACATGAACGACCGCCTGCACCACGCGCGCGTGCTCGAATGCGAGATTGTCGCCAACGTGTTCGTGGAGGTCGACCAGCTCAGCGCCCTCGTCACGGCGAACGAGGCTGCGCCGCTGCGTCAGGCGCTCAAGGCCTACCACGAACAGCGCCTGCGGCAGGTCGCCCCGATCTCCAAGGAGTTGCTGCTGCGGCCGTTCACGACGGCAGATTGGTAACGCACTGCCGCCTGCGGTGCGGTGCGCCGGCCTGCGCAGAGGGCCGCCCAGGGAGCTGACCCCGGCGTCTCGCCCGGTCTAGATCTGAGGGAGTCAGATTTATTCCGCGAGCGCAGGCCGTTAGTGATCGATCGTCAGCAGAACGACCCGGACGTAGACGAGCAGCGTGAACCGGCAGCCGAGCCGGTCGCCCCCGGCTCGCGTCAGCACAGCCCCGATCCCGAGAACGATCCGCGCAACCGCCGCCTGGTCACCTGGTTCAAGCGCTGGCGCAAGCCGATCCGCCAATGGCTGTCCCACCGCTCGTCGGTGCCGACCGCCGACCTCGACGACCTCGCCCAGGAGGTCTTCCTGCGCCTGCTTCGGTATAGCGACGACGTCGCCATCGACAATCCGCAGGGCTATCTCTTCCGGATCGCCGCCAACGTAGCCAACGAGTGGCAGGAGCGCGCGCGCCATCGCAAGCCGCACGACGACAGCTGGCTCGAGGATCTGCAGGTGGAGTTCAACGACGAGCCCGAGAACACAATCGCCCGCGAAGTGGCGAACCAACACATGCAAGAGGCGGTCAACAAGCTCCCGCGGCGACAGCGGGAGGTCTTGCTGCTGCACGTAAACGAGGGGCTGACGTACAAGCAGATTGCGGAACGCCAGGGACTGACCTACCGAGTGATCCTGCGCGATCTCACGCGCGCGTACAGCCAGCTGCGGATGCAGCTCAAGCAGGACGACCTCGGCGACATGGAGAACAGGTGACATGCCCATGACGGACCGGGACGATCAAGAGATGCAGACGGTCAGCGATCA
>DATENH010000307.1:0-35772 GCA_035275145.1 Steroidobacteraceae bacterium
GTGGCAGGATCAATTTCGGCATGTTGCCGGCGTCGAACACGGTGGTCACACCGGAGTACAGATAGCTCGCCAGCGCGGCGAGCGCCTCGCCGCGGCTCGCTTCTTCCCACTTCACGTTCGGCCCGGAAGGTTGCGCAGCACCTCGCAGATGGATGTGCACGTCGAATAACCCGGGGATGAGGAATTTGCCTCGGGCCTCGATCCGTCGGCCGGATTCGCTGCCCGCGAGCTGGCTCGGCGTGACGGCCGCGATCTGCGCGCCGTCGACGATGACAGCCATGTCCGGCTGCGGCGCACGACCTGTGCCCTCGATGACCGTCACATGGTCGATGATCAGTCGCTCCGCCGCTCCGGCGAGCAGCGGTACGAGCAGCAGTGCAACAGCGATCAGTAGCGATCTGGCTTTCATTGGTTTTGTCCCAGCTCGTGCAACGCGGTTCTGAGCTGCCTGCCTTCTTCATCCGCCAGCGCCGCAGTCCGCAGGCGCTTGATGATCGCGGCGAGATCCGGCCGATCGGCCATGCGCCGCGCGGCGTCGGTCACGATGCCGTAGTTCTTCAGTCCGCGTTCGTGAGTATCGCTGTAGCCCTTCACCAGGCGTTGACACTCCGCCAACTCCACCGCAGCATCGTAGCCGCCCGGCTTGGCCGCCAGCGCCTTGACGTGCTCCAGCCATGCGCCGATGCGTTGCTGCTCGAGTCGATAACGCAACGTGCCGCGACGCCAGCGCCGCAGGCCGGCCACGAAGTGCAACAACAGGAATCCGCCGACGTGCGCGGTCTGGATATGCCGGCCCTTGCGAAACAGCGGGGCGAACAATCGACGCGCCCTGCCGCTCGCCTGCAATCGCGCGCCCAGCCCGGCCGGCAACGTCTCGCACACTTCTTCGAAGCGCGGGTGCATGAACTCTGTCATGTAGACGATCTGCTCCGCCGGCGCCCGCACTTCCTCGCGCACGCGGTTGAAGCGCGTGCCGCGAGTCTTCAGATCGGCAACGCGGATGATGTCCTCGTACGTCATCCACAAAGCCAGATGTCGAGCGACTGCCGCGGTCAGCGCATGACCGCCGCCATCGCGGATTTCCTGCACGCGATCGAGATAGAGCTCGGCGTACTCGCCGTCCTGAAAGTCCAGCGTGCGCTTCACCCCCTCCTGCAGCAGACCATGCAGATGCGCGGGAAACTCGCGCTTGATCCGTTCGTCGAGCTTCCGGCCGAGCTCGGTCGTGGGTCCAGCGCTCGGCGGCACGAGGCTCGTCATCGGCGAGCGCGTCAGCGCACGCTCGAAGCCGGCAGCAAAGCCCGCCAGATTGGTCGTCACCGCCACGCCCGATTGCGTGATCGCTTGCTCGTAGAGCGCGCGCGGAAACGGCAGTACTGCGGATGCTGCAATGGCCCCGAATAGCACCGAGCTGATGACGCTGCTGTGCTCATCGGCGAGTGCCTGCATGTCGAAGCTGATCAGCCGTTTCGATCGCGATTCGAGCGCGGCGAACACTGCATTGGCATTGACGACGCCGTCGCCCATCGCGGATTTCTCGGTGATGCCGTAGATGCGATGAGTGGAGGCAACGGTCGTCGTGCGATCCGGCGTGACGAGGCCGCGAACCACCGCTCGTCCCGCTTCCATCAACTCCGCGGCAACGACGAGGTCGACGTCGCCCGGCACTGCCATCAGCGCGAGCACGGGCTGCCGCGCCGGCGTACTCGGCGGCGGGCTCATCTCCAGGTAGTAGACGGTGGTCCCGGTTCGTTGCGCCACACCGGCAATGGACGTGGCTTGCACGATCCAGCCATGCAGCTCCGCCACGGCGACGAGCCAGTCGGCGAGTACTCCGCCACCCTGCCCTCCTAGCGCCGCAATCGCGATCGATATCGGGCGCGCCGCGTCAGAAGGCATGTCGCAGCCTGCGGCGCTCTGCTCGCCGCTGGAAGAACCCGATGACGCGCGAGCGCAGCTTCTGCAACGCGCGATCCCAGCCAGTGGGATTGAACACGAGCTGCGCACGATAGAACGACGGGCACAGCACGGCCGCGTGCGCCACCTCGCCGCACACTCCACAGCCGACGCACGAGTTGTCGACGTGCGCAATCGGATCCTGCCGCAACGGATCGGGATTGGGCTTGATGGTCAGCGAGGGACAGCCCGACAAACGAATGCACGAGTGATCGCCGGTGCACGTATCCGCATCGACGCCGAAGCGCTCGCGCACCCTGCGCGCTCCGCTCGCGACAGCCTTGTTGAAGGCAGGCTTCTCGCGGCGCTGACGGTTGAGCATGCACTCGGACGCGGCCACCACGACCTTCGGACCTTTCTCCGGCGTCGTCATCGCCTCGCGCAGCACGTCGCGCATGCGGCCGACGTCGTACGTCCGATCGACGACGCGCAGCCATTTCACTCCGACGCCTTTCACCGCTTCCGCGATCGGATGCTTCGTGCTCTTCGATCTATTGTCGGCACGTGAGGAGAGGATGTCCTGTCCACCCGTTGCCGCTGAGTAACCGTTGTCGACCACGACCAGCACGCTGTCGCTCTGATTGAACACCGCGTTGCCGACACCGGAGGTCAGGCCGTTGTGCCAGAAGCCGCCGTCGCCCATAACTGCAATCGCGCGCTTGTTGCGCGGCGCGTTGAATGCCGACGCGCCGGCCGCGCCGAGCCCGTAACCCATCGTGGTGTTGCCGAGATTGAACGGCGGCAGGATCGAGAACAGGTGACAGCCGATGTCGCAGCTGATGTGCACCTGGCCCAGCTCCCGCTGCAACAGTTTCATCGCGGTGAAGATCGGCCGTTCGGGGCAGCCGGTACAGAAGCCGGCGGGCCGGATCGGCAACAGCGGCGCGAGCGCCTGCACTTCTTTCGGTACTTCCGCAGGCGGCGGTGGCAGCAACGGCGTCGCGCGATCGAGTTGCTCCGGCGCGTACCCGCGCATGAATGCGCGCACGCCGCGCTGAATCACATCGCCGGTGTACTCGCCGGCTCGCGGAAACACATCCTTGCCGATAACGCGCGCGCCGACGTCCGCCTTGCGCAGGATCGAGTTGAGATTCTGTTCGAGATACTCGGGCTGGCCTTCCTCGACGATCAGCACGGCCTTTTTGCCACGGCAGAACTCGACGACCTCGCTGTCGATCAGCGGATAGGTCACGTTCAGCACGTAGAGCGGCAGCTCCGTTTCGCCGGTCGAGTCGGCGAGACCGAGCAGCTCCAGCGCACGGATCACCGTGTTGTAGAGACCGCCCTGGAGGATGATGCCGACGTCGCCGCTCGCTCCCCCGAGAAACTCATTGAGCCGATGCTCGACGATGAACTTCACCGCGGCCGGCCAGCGTTGATTGATCTTCTCCTGCTCGTGCAGAAAGCTGGCCGGCGGCAGCACGATGCGATTCACATCGCGCGTTGGATTGTCGAGCGCATCCTGCAGCGTGAATTTCGGCGGTCGATTGTCGTGGGCAATGAAAGAGCCGTACACGTGGCACGCACGGATGCGCAGCTCCAGCATGACCGGTGTGTTCGAGGCTTCCGACAGCTCAAACCCACGCTCGACCATCGCGACGATGCTCTGCAGGTTCGGCCGCGGATCGAGCAGCCACATCTGCGATTTCATCGCAAACGCGTGCGAGCGCTCCTGCATGATCGAAGAGCCTTCGCCGTAATCCTCGCCGATGATCACCAGCGCGCCGCCGGTGACGCCGCCGGACGCAACGTTCGCTAGCGCATCCGACGCGACGTTGGTGCCGACGGTGGATTTCCAGGTCACCGCACCACGGATCGGATAGTTGACCGACGCGGCGAGCATCGCGGCGGCCGCCGCTTCCGAGGCGCTGGCTTCGAAGTGGATGCCGAGCTCTTTCAGCAGCCCCTGCGCATCCGAGAGCACGTCCATGAGATGCGAGATCGGCGCGCCCTGGTAGCCGCCGACATAACCGACGCCCGACTGAAGCAGTGCCTTGGTTACGGCAAGGATGCCCTCGCCGCGAAACTCCTGTCCCGCGCCGAGGCGCAATTTACCGACTTCGTGCGTGAACGATCTTTCAGCCATGGCAGGGGCTGTATATTCGTCATACCCCCCCGGGAACACAAGCCGCGATACATATATATGTAGGGCGGTAGGTCTAATCGCCGCACACGGCCAGGAAGCCGGCGGCCATGAATTTCGCCATCCGCTTTTTGACGGCTTCGAAGTCGTCCGACTTGCAGCGGCCGTTCGACAGCTTGTCGATACGCCCCGTGCGGGCCAGCGTCAGCAGCAAGGCGCCGGAAACGAAGTGGTAACCCCAGAGGATGTCCTCCTCCGAGCAATGGGGCAGCGCGCGTTTCAACAAGCCGATGAGCCGTAGCACTACGGGGTCGAAGTGCTTGTCCATCAGCTCAGCGCCCCACTGCGGTGTGTTGGCGACCTGCGAGGCCAGGGCGCCGTAGTTCTTCCAGGGCTTGCCGCCTTCGATGTACAGGTCGAGGTCGGTGTCGAGGAACGTATGCAGCGCTCCCTCGATGGTCGGCTTGCCGTGGGTCGCTGCATCGTATTCGTCCAGAGCCCGCATCCGGCGCGTGCTCGTGACGACGGCGCGCCGCGCGAAGACCTCGTCGAACAGCTTTTTCTTGTCGCGGAAGTAGTAGTTCATGAGCGTGTGATGCACGCCCAGGCGCTTCGCCACGTCCTTCAGCGTGACGCCGTACAGGCCGTGCTTGGAGAACAGCTCCTCGGCCGTGTCGAGAATCTGTTCGGTCATTTCGGCGCGCTGCGCCGCCTTGGTGACACGCCGGGTCCGGGACTTCGGCTGCTTCGCTTTGCTCGCTCGCTTGCGTGGGGGCTTCAGATCTGAGGGCACAATCGGGGTCTCCGCTCAACCACTGCCGTATTCTGACCTGAGCTGCATTTTGTCGATCTTTCCGGTAGAAGCCAGCGGCATTTTTTGCAGGCGGACCACGGTATCCGGGATCCACCAGGGCGCGACCTTGCCGGTCAGCGCCGCCAGGAGGGCCGCGTCATCGAGGGCCGTGCCCTCGCGCATTTCCACCAGCAGCACCGGCCGTTCGCCCCATTTGGGATCGGCGCGTGCGATGACGGCCGCCAAGGATACCTCGGGCAAGGCACCGACGATCGCCTCGATCTCCGCCGGGTTGATCCACTCGCCGCCCGACTTGATCAGGTCCTTGGCCCGACCCGTGATGATCAGATTGCCGTCCGGATCGATGCGCGCCAGATCGCCGGTGTTGAACCAGCCCTCGGCATCGGTAGCGGCGCTCTCCTCCCCGAAGTAGCGTTCGATCACGCTGGCGCCGCGAACCCACAAGTGTCCCTCGGCATTGCGCTGCTCCGGCAAGTGGCGGCCGTCCGCGTCTTTCAAAAGCAGATCGACACCGACGGCGGGGCGACCCGAGACCGCGGCGGATCGCTTGCGATCGCGCGGCGGCGACATCGTTCCGCACGGCGACAGTTCCGTCATACCCCAGCTCGTCTGCACCGAAACGCCGAGGCGCTGCTCGATGCGCTCCATCAGAGCCGGTGGCAACGGCGAACCACCGACCAAGATCCGTTCGAGAGATGGAAGGTCGCCGCCGGTCGCATCGAGATGCTCGACCAGACCCAACCAGACAGTGGGAACGCCCACGCCGATCGTGACTTCCTCGGAGGCGATCAAGCGTGCGAGGCTCGCGCCGTCAGCATTGCGACCAGGCAGCACCAGCTTGGCACCGGCCGCTGGCGCAGCGAATGGCAATCCCCAGGCATTGGCATGGAACATCGGCACGACGGCGAGCACGCTGTCGGCCGCGGTGATGCCGAGCACGTCGGCCTGCAGGAGCTTCATCGCGTGCAGGAAACTCGAGCGGTGGGTATAAGTCACTCCTTTCGGCGCGCCTGTCGTCCCGGACGTGAAGCACAGACCGCAAGCTGCGCGCTCGTCGAAGCCGCCCCAGGTCACGGCGGTTCGGACCTGGCTCATCGCGGTCTCGAGATGGACGACACGGCAATTGCCGCTCCACGTCGGCGCGGGTCCGTCGATGATCAGCACGCGCGTGACGATGGGAGCGCGCTCGACGATCTGCAGAGTCAGCGATTCGAGATCGGCGCTGGCAACGATGATGCGACTGCCGGAGCGCATGACCTGTCGCGCGAGCTGCGCCGCCATCAGTCGCGGATTGAGCGTGTGGCAGACCGCACCGAGGCCCATGATGCCGTACCACGTCTCGACATGCGCCTGCGTATTCCACGCGAGCGTCGCGACTCGTTCGCCGACTCCGATGCCGAGATCGCGCAGCACTGCTGAGACGCGCAAAGTGCGCGCCTTCAGATCGGCATAATTCACGCGATCCACCTTGCCCGCGTCACGCCCGGTCACGACCTGCGCACGCGAATGCCACTTGGCGGCGTGGTCGAGAAACTTGTCGAGCGTGAGCGCGTACTCCTGCATGGAACCGTCGATCATCGGCAGACATCCTCGCGAGTCGGCAGCGTCGGTGCAGCGAGTCCGGCGTTCCAGTTCCAGGGCAGTCCGCCCTTGGCGCGTCGTCGGCACACGACTTGTTCGTTCAATTCGTACATGCCGGGCAGCAGGTGCGTGCCGGGCCGTGGGCTATCGGCGAACAGCATGTACGCGCGCGTCGTGCCGTACGCGGGCCAGGATGGCCGATCCGGAGCCTTGGGTTCGCCAGCGATCGCGAAACTCGTCCAGTAGCCGATCAGTGCATCGCTCAGTGCAGCCTCCTGCGGCGAGTCAGGCACCTGCGGCCAGCGCGGCGGCGTTCGATCGGCGGTGCCGAACACATACGGAAGCTCCGAAGCGTGGAATGCGTGCAGACCCGCTTCATCTGCGGCGGGATAACCGTGATCGAAGAAGTAGAGATAACTCGGGTGTCCCTGCGCCGTCTGCTTTGCGACGAGGCGCTCGGATGTCCAACCATAGAGCGCGTCGCGAGTCGTCGCGAGCACGCTCTCTTCGAGATGACTGCTTGGGTAGAGCTTCAGGAACGCCTCGGCAAGATCGGCATAGCGCTTGCGGATTGTGGCCTCGTACGACGCGGCGTCGGTAGGCACTGGGGGTGCCAGGAAGCGTAGCGAGCGGATCTCACCGCTGTTGAAGCCCGCGAGGATCGGTACGTTCGCCTGCTCGTGGCGATCGAAAATCTCCACGAGCTGCCGCGGCAACACTTGGCCATCGACGGTCCCGAGCGGGAAATATCCGGTCTGCGCGGCTGCATCCGCGAGCTTTGCGGCATCCATCGAGCGCAGGTCCACGATGCTCGGTGAGCCGATCGCAGTTGCCAGTCGCGACCCGATCGTTTCGGCTGCCTGCTCGCCGAACCGCGCGCGCTTCAGCTCCGGCATCGAAATCATGTAGGCGCTCTGGGCGATCGCTCTGGCGAACAAGCCACGCGCCGGTGGCGAGGCCATGAGGTACATGACGCTGAGCGCGCCAGCCGATTCGCCGGCAATCGTGACCTTCGCCGGATCGCCGCCGAAGGCAGCGATGTTCCGCTGCACCCAGCGCAGCGCTTCGATCTGGTCGAGCAGGCCGTAGTTGCCGGAGATTCGCTGCGGCGACTCGGCGCTGAGCTGCGGATGCGCCAGGTAGCCGAGGACGCCGAGACGATAGTTGATCGAGACGACCACGACGCCGCGCGCGGCGAGCTTTGCGCCATCGTACAGCCGCTCGCTGCTCGATCCGGACGTGAGCGCGCCGCCATGAATCCATACCAACACTGGCTTATTGCGCGCGCCTTGCGGTGCCCAGACGTTGAGAAGGAGACAGTCTTCGCTCACCGCGGCCAGTTCTTCGGAGTAGAGGCTGGGTCGCAGTTCAGGTTGCGTGCATGCAGCACCGAATCGAGTCGCATCGCGCACACCGGTCCAGGGCGACACCGCGACGGGCGGTCGCCAGCGAAGGTTACCCACCGGTGGCAGTGCGTAAGGAATTCCTTTGAAGACATTGAGCGGTCCGATTGCTTCACCGCGCAGCTTGCCGGCGGCCGCCTCGACGAGAGGATCGGGCTGTGCGGTCGCAGGCAAAACGACGCACAGCATTGCGATCAGGACGAGCGATCGGATACGTGTGGACATCTGAGCATTCCGCTTAGGGCTGTCGCTTCAGCGCGCGCGCCAGCCAGAGATGAAGCAGCACCGCGAGAAGGTAAAAAGGTACCAGTGTGTAGAAGGCAAGCTGCAGCGAGTTGTCTGGATGTTCGGGCCGCAGAAAATCGCTGACCGCTCCCAGCCACGTCGGCCCGAGCCCGAGGCCGATCAGGTTCATCACCAGCAACAACAGCGCGCCCGCAAGCACGCGCTGATCGGGACGCACCTCTTCCTGGACCAGTGTCACCGCAGGCGAGAGATAGAAGTAGTTCAGAAAGGTAGGCAGCGCGAGGAACACCAATGCGAGCGGCCAATCAGGCATCGAGACGAACGCGATGAAGAACGGAATCGCCAGCGCGAGCGCGATTGCGGGCAGATAGCCATAGGCCGCCTTGGAGCGCCGCGCCAGCCGATCGATCAGGCGTCCCGACACATACATACCCAAGCCGATGCCGGCGCCGACGAGCACGGCGTAGTACACCGCGATCTCGTTCAGCGTCATGCCCTTCTCACGCATCAGGAACAGTGTGGTGAAGTTCAACACTGCATACGTAACGAACTGCGTAGCGGCGCACGCCAGCGATACTCGCAACAGCACTGGGTGCGAGAAGAACATGCGGCACGTCGACCAGAATCCTCCTGGCGCTGGCTTGGTAGTAAAGGTGTGAGCTGCGGGCGCAGCGTCGAGCCCGCCGCGCGCCGGCTCACGAACGAACAGCCACACGATCGCCGCCGTGACGATGCCGACAGCGCCGAGCGAAACGAATGCTGATCGCCAACTGTAAGCTGCGGCGATCGAGGCGCCGAACGCAACACCGAGCGCCTGCCCGATCGGCGGTCCGAGGTTGAACAGACTCAGCGCGGTGCCGCGAGTGCCGGAAGGGAAGTAGTCCGAGACGATTGCATAAGAAGGGGGCACGCCGCCCGCCTCCCCCACGCCGACCGACATCCGCGCAAGCACGAGTTGCAGATAGTTCGATGACAGTCCGCAGGCGACGGTCGCCGCGCTCCACAGCGCGCAAGCAAGCGAAAGCAGGCGAACGCGATGCGTCCGATCGGCGAGCCAGCCGATCGGAATGGCCAGCACGCAATAGAACATCGCGAAGTACAGCCCGCTGATCCTGCCGATCTGTCCGTCGCTGAGCCCAAGATCGTCCTGGATCGGCTTCGCCAGAATGGACAGGAGCTGCCGATCCAGGAAGTTCAGCACGTAGACGAAGCACAGAATCGCGAGAGCCCACCCGGCGCGCGCCCCCATGTCAGAACGCTTTCAGCAGGCGCACTCCGAACGTGCGAGGCGGACCGGCAAAGCGCAGGCCGGAATTGATCGCTCCGACGTAGTGCTGGTCCGTCAGGTTCGCGCCGTACAGCGTCGTCACCCAACTTTCGTGCCGCCACGCGATCTGCGCGTTGACGATGTTGCGAGCTTCGACGCGATCGCCGCGTGCTTCGTTCTCGAACAGCGTCGCCCACTGCTCGGCGACGTGACCGTAGTTGACGCGTGGCGTGACTCTGTCGCCGCTGGCGAGTGCGAAGTCGTATTGCATGCCGAGGTTGAACGTGAAGTTCGGCGCGTACGTCTGCTCGTTGCCTTCGAGAGCGATGCACGATGCGGTTGCCGGACCGGTCTGTGGATTGCAGCCGCCGAGACTCGGGATGCGCGGATCGACGGCGAAGAACTTGCCGAGCTCGCTGTGCAGCCAGCCGAGTCCGGCGTCGATCGAGAATTGCCCGAAGGCCGCTTCGAGCTGCGCCTCGAAGCCGTAGATCGTCGTGGAGTTCGGCACGTTCAGCTCGAAGCCGAACACCGGAATCGTCGGGTAACCGACGATGACCTGGAAATTCTCGTAGTCGTTGTAGAACGCGCTCAGCTGCGTCCGGACATTGCCGTCCATCCAGCCGGCCTTCCAGCCGACCTCGTAGTTCGTCACCAGCTCCTCGTCGAACGGCGCGGGGATGCCGAGGCCGACGGGAACGTTGAGGCCGCCCGGCCGGAAGCCGGTCGCGACGAATGCGTACAGGAACTGGTGCGGATCGACGGTCCAGTTGAGCGCCACTTTGCCGGAGGTATTCGAGTACTCGGCCTTCTGCTCCTGCACCAGCGGCAGTCCGAATTGATTGATCTCGATGTGATTGGTCGTATTCGTCTCGGTGTAGCGCGCGCCGAGTTGCAGCTCGAGGCTGTCCGTCAGGCCGAAAGTGAGCTGCCCGAACACGGCGCCGGCTTCCTTCGGATTCGTGCCTTCGAGCTCGTAGCGTCCGGCCGGGCTGACGATGTAGAACTCGCCGGGCAGGAACTCGTATTCGTCGTCCTGGTAGTAGGCGCCGAACACCCATGTGAACCGCCCGGTGTCGGCGGAGATCAGATTGATTTCCTGCGAGTAGATCGTCTCGTCGACCTTGTCGCCGAACAGGCTGTTGCCGATGCTCGTGCCGTCCAGGTCCGCACGATATTCCGTTCTACCCTCCTGGTAGCCGGAGACGGAACGGAGCGTCGTGCCGTTGCCGAAGGTGTAGTCGAGCTTGAGGACCGCGCGGCCGAAGCGATCCAGCGCGTGCATGTCGCCGTTCGCGGTGATGTCGAACAGATCGTTGCGTGCGTTGACGGGATCGGAGGGATAGCCGCTCAGGTCGAGATAGTTGTAGTCGGTCTTGAGCAGCACCGACAAGTTCTCGCTCGGTGCCCACAACAGGCCGAGGCGCGCACTTCCCGTTTTCACTCCGTCATCGCCGGTATGCGGACCTGCGATGTCATAGAAACTGTCGCGTGCTTCGCCGTTGAACGCGACGCGTGCGGCGAACGTGTCGCTGACCGGCAAGTTGAGCGCGCCCTGCGCGCCGTAACCATTGTAGTTCGCTACCTGGCCCTGGACGTAGCCAGTGGTGCCGCCGTTGATGACCGGATCCTGCGAAGTGACGAAGACTGCACCGCCCGTCGCGTTCTGACCCACGAACGTGCCCTGCGGGCCGCGCAGAATCTCGACTCGCGCGATGTCGTAGTACGGCTCCGCCGTGAAATATCCCGGGAACGTTGCGACGCCGTCGCGATAGGTGATGACGCCGGTGGTCGTCTGCGTGTTGTGCTCGGCCTTGCCGATGCCACGGATGTTGAAGTCGATGCCCTGGCCGAAGTTGTTGACCGTCGCGCCCGGCGAGATGAACTGCAACTGATCCACGACCATCACGCCGCTGTCGGCCAGCTTCTCGCCGGTCATGACCGTCGCGGCGATCGGCGTGACTTGCAGGCTCGTACGGCGCCGCTCGGCGGTGACGACGATTTCTTCGAGCACCGTTGCGTTCGTTGCCGTGTTGCCTGACTGAGCCGGCGTTTGCGCCTGTGCCGGCGACCAGACAACTGCGTTTGCGGCGGCGCAGGCCGTCGCGAGAAGTAATGTCTTCATCGCTTTCCCCCTCTGGGCGTCGATCGTTGGTGCCGACGCTCGAGGCGCAGTGAGCCACTGCGGCGCGCCTCTGTCAATACTCACTCACACGCGTGTGAGTATCTTGGAGGACAAGCGAAGGCTTATCAGGGGCTTGGCGGGGCTATTCGACGGCAGGTGTGTCTGCGGCGGATGACGGCCGGCGCGCGCGATCTTCCAGCATGAGGAGGGCGCGACGGTGGACGCCGACCTTCCGGTAGATGTGCTGGAGGTGTTTCTTCACGGTGTCCTCCGCGATCTGGAGGTCCTGGGCGATCTGCTTGTTGGTCATTCCCAGCAGCAGCAAGGCCAGAGTCTGGCGCTCGCGGGCCGTGCACAGGTGGGCAACATTATGTGAGTTCAGCCCGTCTACGCGCCGCCGATCTCCCTTGCGACGATCGTTCTTGCGACGCTCGACGAACGGCCACTCCGACTCAGTCGACATCCCACTCCCCCGGCAGTTCTTTGTGCTCTTTCCTTGAACACGGGCGAACCGGCTGCAGGGATCCATCCAGATGAAGCTCCGGATCGACGACCGCTCACTGCACGAAACCTGCTCTTCGTTTCAAGCGACCCCTGCCGGCCGGCCGCCTGGCGTACAGTCCTGCCATGACTGAGACCGACACCGCCGTGCGCCCGACTCGCTGGCGCGGGATCGCCGCGATCTGGCTCGCCGCCGTGCTGTTCGACTCCTGCGAAACGGTGCTCTTCATGCATGCCGTGGGCAGGACCTCCCGGCTGCTGATTTTCGTATTCGAGGCGGTGTCGTGGCTGCCCTGGGTATTGGCCACTCCGCTCGTCATCCACCTCGCGCGCCGCTACACGCTGACTCGCGGCAAGATCGCAGCAGCCGTCGGAGTTCATCTTGCGGCCGTCATCGTCCTCACTCTGCTCGCGGAAACGTGGTTCGCAATGCTGCAGGCGTGGTTGAACCCCTGGGACTACACACCGCACCCGACCTTCGCGGAAGCCTGGCGCACTTCGCTTCCCTACCAGGTTCTGCCCTATTTCATCGTGTACGGGCTGATCTGGGGCATCGTCTGGATTGGCGATGCCCGAGAGCGCACCGCGCGACTCAACGAGGAGCTCGCGAAGGCGAAGCTCGCCGCGTTGCGCGGACAGATGGAGCCGCACTTCATGTTCAACACGCTGAATTCGATCGCCGGCCTGGTGCGCGAGCAGCGCAGCGACGCCGCGGTGAACATGATCGTCGGGCTGAGCGAGTTCCTGCGTCGCGCTACGGAGGATTCGCACCGCATGCAGGTGACGCTGGCCGAGGAAGTCGAGTACCTGCAGCGCTATCTCGACATTCAGAAGGTCCGTTTCGGCGAGCGCCTGCAAGTGAGCGTCGATATCCCGCAGGAGATCCTGCACGCTCAGGTTCCCAACCTGCTGCTCCAGCCGCTGGTTGAGAACGCTATCAAGCACGGCATCGCCCATCGTGTCGCTGGCGGCGCAGTGCGCGTCAGCGGCACGCGCGACAACGGAGTCTTGCGTCTGAGTGTCAGCAATGACGGCCCGAACGTCGCGACCGAGAAACCTGCCGCGCACACCGGCATCGGTCTCGATAATCTCCGCACGCGTTTGCAGATCCTGCACGGCAACGAGTCCGAGCTGCATCTGACGCGCGCTCCGGGCGGCCAGGCGGAGGTCGTCGTCACCCTGCCGCTCACGGAGGCGTGATGCAGGTTCTGGTGGTCGACGATGAGGAATGGGCCCGCCGCAACGTGACCGCCCTGCTCCGCCGGGACCCCGGGATCGAATCGATTGCCGAATGCTCGTCCGGTGCCGAGGCGATCGAGACGATCCGCAAATCGAAGCCTCAGGTGGTCTTTCTCGATGTACAGATGCCGGAGTGCGACGGCTTCGACGTGCTGGAAATGCTGGGCAACGATCTGCCGCCCGTCATCATCTTCGTGACAGCGTACGATCAGTACGCGCTGCGCGCCTTCGAGGCTGGCGCGCTCGATTATCTGTTGAAGCCGTTCGACGACGCGCGCTTTCATCGCGCTCTACAACGCGCCAAGGATCGGCTCGCAAACTACACGAGAGTACAGAAGCCGGCGCCGCGACTCATCGTGAAAACTCCGGGACAGCTCCTGTTCCTGAACCCCGCGGATGTCGACTGGATCGAAGCCGCCGGCTACTACGCCTGCCTGCACGTGGGCAACAGCACGCACATCCTGCGTCGAACGTTGCTGGAGCTCGAGCGGGATCTCGGCGAAGAGCAGTTCATCCGCATTCACCGCTCGATCATCGTCAACCTCGACCGGATCGGCGGACTGGAGCTGCACGACTCGGGCGAGTACCAGGTCGTGCTGAAATCCAAGGTGCGGCTGCGCTTGAGCCGGCGCTATCGGAAGCGGCTGCAGGAGCGGATCGCTCAGTGAAGCGCGCGTGACTTACTGGTAGCGGTACAGTCGCACGCGCTGAATACCGAATTTGTTGTCAGGTATGCGCAGGTGACGGCCTTGATGGCTCTCATCGCCATTGAGCAGCCGGCCCGGCAGCCAGCGTCCCTCGACGTAGGTTCCCTCCCAGATGCTCTCGATGCCCGCGGTCGCACCTTCGGTCGAGAACGTGACGATCAGTCCCTGCCCGGCGACGAGATACTCATCGGCGCCGAGACGGATGATCAGGCCGCCGTTTGCCTCGACCTTCCGCTGCGGCGCCGGCTCCGTCGTTGCCCCTTTGAATGCAACGTGCAACGTGTAGTCGCCCAGCCGGAACGACTGCGGTGTGTCGTCGACGATGCCGTCGAAGCTGACCGGCGGTCGCACGCCGATCATGCTGTCGTCACCCTGGTGTTCGAGAATGAGCGGCGTGAGTTGTCGCAGCACATCGTATGCGCCGCCGAGCGCGTCATCGGCCTTGTAGGACTCGATGGCGAAAGGACTGAAACCCATCGCGTCCAGCTCGCCGATTGCATAGAAACCATTCGCTGGCGTCGCGTCGGGCGCGCGACCGGTCTCGGGGACGAACAGCGGATTGCCTGGAACTGAGTACGCACGAGCCCACTCGACGAAGTTCGGAAAGTAGATATCCGGTGCAAGGAAATCGATCGCCGGCGCGCCCGCGCGCCACACATCGATGAGATGCGGCAACGGTCCGGCACTCGGGTACTCGCCCGGCTGGCGACCGGGTCGCACCAGCGCCGCATTGACGTACATCGGCAATGGATAAACACGCTTGCCGGCCTTCGCGACTGCATCCACGTAGGTTGCGAAGTGCCAGGCCATGAACACTTCTTCCGTCGCTGCGCCGCGCCCGAACACCTGCTCCCAGGTTCCTTGCGTACGCGCGCCATTGGCACGCCACTGTTCCTCGAGCCGCTGCGCGAGCTTGCCGCGGTGTGCGCCGAGATAGCTCATCAAGGCGGCGGGCACCTCGCCGGCGATCAACTCATTCGCGGCCGCGCTGTAGTCGCGGGCATGCGGGATCATCCCGATCTCGTTCTCGACCTGCACCATGATGACCGTGCGATGACGTGCATCGACGGCGAGCAGATGCGACATCAACGCGGCGAACGCGCGTGCGTCAGCGTCGCGATTAGCGGTAACAAAAGGTGACAGAATTTCCATGCCCCGGCCGTCGGGCAGCTGCGAGCGCGGAAAACGCGCCTGATCGCGTTTCACCCAACCGGGCACGTAGCTCGACATCGAGTTCTTCCACGCGCCGAACCACAGCAACACGATGCGAGTCTGATGCGCGCGGGCCTGTTCGAGCAGACCGTCGACCGAGCGGAAGTCGAACTGCCCTTCGACCGGCTCGATCAACTCCCAGGAGGCCGGCGCCAGCATCGTGTTGAGCCCGAGCTTGCCGAACAGCGGCCAGAACTGCTGCAGATACTTGAGATCGGATGCGGTCGAGTTGCCGAGCTCGCCGCCGCGGATCAGGAACGGCGCGCCGTCGACGACGAGCTGCTGGGTCGTGCCCTTGGTACGGAGATGCGGAGCTTGCTCCGCCGCGATTGCGCTGTTGGCGGCTGCTGCCAGCACCAGCGCTGGCAGCAGCCGTTTGCGGAGTCCGCTGGGGGTCAGAACGTACCCCGCAAACCGACCAACACGCTCCTGCCTGAACTGAAGTTGGTGTACGTCGCATTCGAGAACTGCGAGTACGCGCGTCGATCCTCGTCGTTGAGATTGATGACGTCGATCGTCAATTGCGGCACCCATGAAGAGATCCCGAACATCTCCTGGAAGTCGAAGCTGGACGAGAAGTCCCACTGAGTATAGTCATCGCCGAACAACGAGGCACCGAGCACGCCCTGCTCGTTGCTGCCGGGCTGGCTGACCTGCGAGCCCTCGTTGTACGTCACCGAGATGCGCGCGCTGATGCCGTGCTTCTCGTAGTAGAGCGTGGCGTTGTAGCTCTCCGGCGGCACGCCGATCGCGATTGCGGGCGCTGCGCCCTCGCCCTTCTGATCGATGATCGTGTAGTTGGCCGTGAAGCCGAGCCCGCCCAACCCGATGCGCTCGAGCGCGAAGTCGAGCGGCTGCACCCAGTTGAACTCGAGGCCGTCGATCGTCAGCCGGCCGCTGGCGTTCACGGTCTGGCGCAGCTCGACGAAGGCGCTGTTGCCGCCGCGCGCATTCACCGCGTCCTTCTGCTGCTGACTCAGCGAGTCCAGCGTGATGCCGAATGGAGCGAGGTCGCCGAACGTGATGTTACGTGACTGACGCTGCGTGAACCCTTCGATGCCCTTGCGGAAGGCGGCGACGCCGAAGTAACCCTCCTCGCCCGTGTAGTACTCGAAGCCGATGTCGATGTTGTCCGACAGGAACGGCTCGAGCTCGGGGTTGCCGAGATCGACCTGCGAGACGTCGGCATTGCGGATCGAGAGACCCAGCAGCATGTCGGTCGGATTGGCGCGCGTCATGGTGCGCGACAGGCCGGCACGGACGATCGCATTGTCCGTGAGATTCCAGGCCACGTTCGCGGCCGGCAGCCAGTTCTCGTAATCCGTTTTGTTCTCGACGTGATTGACCGCGTCCGGAACCTTCGAGCCGTCGGGTCGAGCCGCGTTGCCCGAATCCGGCACGGTGAGCCGCGAGATCACCGACTGGTCGGTTTGCACGTAGCGCACGCCGACGTTGTAACGCAAGCTGTTGTCGCCGATGTCGAGATTGCCGTTGAGCTGCGCGAACAGGCCAGTCGCCTGTTCGTCGATCGTGCCCCAGTTGGCCGTCGTCGGCAGGCCGCCCGCTTCGAGCGCCGCTGCCTGGATCGCATGGAAATTCGAATCGTTCGCGAAGCGATCGAAATCGACGCTGACGAAGCCATACTGAGTCGAGTGCAGATAACCCGGCACCGCGCCGTCCAGAATGAGCGAGTTGCCGTAGTTGAGATACGTCGGATATGGAGGCGGCTGGCCCGCAGCGACCGCCGCGGCATTGGCCGCTGCGATTTCTGCCGAAGTCTGGCCGCGGCAAGGGGGTTGGCCGTTCGGCTGCAACGCGAAGTTGCTGGGATTGCCGCCGCAAGCTGCAGCCGACCACTGCGGATCCGCGCCAGTCGGCCGGATGTCGCGCGTCACTTCGTCGTAGGCTGCGCCGAACTTCAGGTTGAGATCCTCGCCGCCCCATGTCAACGCGAAGCGCCCGCCTGTCGTCTCCGTCTCGCGCTCCTCGACCGGTACGTTGACGCGGCCGACATCGGTGCCGCCGCGGTTGGTCACCAGCCAGTGGAAATTCGCGGGATCGTTCGGGCTGGTCGCGGAAGTAATGCTCGGAATGCCGCCGTTGTTGGTGTAGTTGACGGTCGCGGCGCCGGAAATCACCAGCACGGTCGGCGACTCGCGGCGGAAGTCGCTGCGAGTGATGTTGCCTTCCACGTCGAGGTTCAGCTTGTCGTTGATCTGCCAGTTCAAGCCGGGGTTCGTGCCCCAGAACTTCGTGTCCTCGGTGTAGGGCCGGTACTCCAGCAGGAACTGCGAGTTCGGGAACACGCCGCTGGTCACTACGCAACCGTTGGTGCAGTTCTCACGATCCACCTGCAGCTGCGTCGGAATGATGCGGCCGCCCTGGCTGCCGGCGCGCACGCCCCACATCATGTCGACGCGCTCGAAGTCGTTCTCGGCCTTGCCGTACATCGAGTCGAGGAACACGTGCAGGTCGTCGCTCGGCCGGTATTCCAGGCTGATGATGCCGTTGTAGCGATCCTTGTCGCCGACTTCGAACATCGGCCGACCGAGGCGCGGGATCAGCGCGTTGTCGATCTGCTGGATCGTGCGGCCCGGATTGTTCGCCAGCAGGAACGCCTGGTCGATGGGCGCTCCCGGCGTCAAGCCGGCCGCAAGCGTGCTCGCATTGTCGGGCACGGTGCCGGGCGTTCCCGGCCCGTTGCCGCCAGTCGTGTTGCACGGCGCCCCAGCCGCGCCGCATTGAGCCGCGCTCAGCGCCATGCTCGCCCAGCCGACGGTCTCGAAGCCCGTCGTGGCGACCTTGTTGCGGACTGCGGCGACGCCGACCAGCGCGCCGAAGTTGCCCCAGGTGCTGCTCGCGATCAGTGAGCCGCGGGCGCCGGTGCTGTCGGCGTTGCTGTTATCGATACCCTGGATCTGATAGGTCAGGTTCTGACCCTCGTGATCGAACGGCCGCGACATGCGCATGTTGATGGTGCCGGCCGCGCCGCCTTCGATCATCTCCGCGGACGAGGTCTTCGCCACCGTCAATTGCGAAAACAGCTCCGAAGGGAACATGTCCAGCGGCACTTCGCGATTGGCGCTCGAGCCTTCCTGCGTCGAGGAGGCGATCGCCACCGGCGCGTTGTTCAGCAACACCTTCGTGAAGTTGGTGTTCAGGCCGCGGATCGCGACCAGGTTGCCCTCGCCGCTGATCTCGCGGCTGATCTGCACGCCGGGAATGCGCTGGAAGGACTCGGCGATGTTCGTGTCCGGAAACTTGCCGATGTCCTCGGCGAAGATCGAGTCGGTGAAGCCGACGGATTCGCGCTTCGCCTCGGTCGAGCTCTTCAGGCTCTGGCGAAAGCCGGTGACGATGACTTCTTCGAGCGACTCACTGCTGGCCGGTGTAGTCGTTTGCGCCGCCGCCTGGGCCTGCGCGTGTCCGATGATGAAAGCGCCCATGCACAGACCCAGCACCTGGCTGGAACGGCGTGTGGCGCATGCGACCAAGAGCCGAGGCGTACGCATCGTTCTCTCCCCCCTGATAGCCGTCCGATGTTCTACTGGAGCTGCGACCCGCGCAGTCGGCGGCGTCGCATTGCAAATCATGATAGCGCTCACAATCTGGGAATTGCAACCGGTGTCAGTAGCGCCGCGCCGGCGCGTCGGCACAACGGCTGCCGCAACTGGACCTCAACACGTGCCCGGTAAAACCGCAGGAAAAGCCAGTTTCCGCCGCGGTCCGGCACGCAGTTCGTCCCGCCGGCCGCCCGGCATGCGCAGCCCCATTTGACCTGACTGCCAGCTGCGATAATGATAACGGTATCAGTGAAGAGCATACGAACGAGCGCTCTATATCGCGCGGTTGGGGGAAAGCCATGAAAAATTCCGGGCTCCTGTGCATCCCGCTGTTGGTCGGGACACTGCTCGCGGCAACGGCCGCGCACGCGGCGGAACGAGCCGTCTATCGCGACCCGGCAGCGCCCGTCGAGCATCGCGTGGAAGACTTGCTGGCGCGCATGACGCAGGACGAGAAGATCGCGCAGCTCACGGCGATCTGGACGCAGAAAAGTCAGCTGTTCGACGGCAACGGGCAGTTCGATCCTGCGGCCGCGCGGCGGCTCTATCCGAACGGCATCGGCCAGTTCTCCCGGCCCGGCGACCTCGTGGGACCCGGCAACCCGTTCAAGACACCCTATCGCGACGTGCGCCAGACGATCGAGCTGGTCAATGCGATTCAGCGTTATGCACGCGGGACGCGTCTTGGCATCCCGGTGCTGTTTCACGAGGAGGGACTGCACGGCTACGCAGCCCGCGGCGCCACGAGCTTTCCCCAGGCGATCGCACTGGCGAGCAGCTGGGATCCGGCGCTGCTCGAACGCGTGTTCACCGTGGCAGGGCGCGAAATCCGCGCTCGCGGCGTGCAGCTCGTGCTCGCCCCAGTCGTCGATGTCGGGCGCGATCCGCGCTGGGGCCGCATCGAGGAGACTTACGGCGAAGACCCTTACCTGGTAGGCGAGCTCGGGGTCGCAGCGGTGCAGGGCTTTCAGGGACGCACGTTGCCGCTCGCCAGGGATCGCGTGTTCGCAACCCTCAAGCACATGACCGGCCATGGCCAGCCCGAGAGCGGTACCAACGTAGCGCCGGCCAACATCTCCGAGCGCATTCTGCGCGAGGTGTTCTTTCCGCCGTTTCGCGCTGCTATCGAGCGCGGCAACGCGCTGGCAGTGATGCCCTCCTACAACGAGATCGACGGCGTGCCATCGCACGTGAACCGCTGGCTGCTGCACGACGTGCTGCGCGGGGAGATGGGCTTCAAGGGCGCTGTCATCAGCGACTACTTCGCGATCAAGGAGACGATGGAAGTTCACCGGACGGCGAACGATCCGCTGAGCGCGGCCGTGCGGACCTTCAAGGCAGGTGTGGATGCCGATCTGCCCGACGGCGAGTCCTACGTGCTGCTGCCGCGCGCCCTCGCGCAAGGATCGATTACGCAGGCCGAGATCGACACTGCCGTTCGCCGCATGCTGCGCCTGAAATTCCTTGCGGGGACGTTCGATGAGCCGCCGGCCGACGTGAAACGCGCAGTGGCGATCACCGACAACGCCGAGGCACGTGCCCTCGCGCTCGAAGCTGCGCACAAGTCGGTCGTCCTGTTGAAGAACGACGGCCTGCTGCCGTTGCGCGCGGACCGGCTCAAGACGCTCGCAGTCATCGGGCCGAATGCCGCGCGCGTCGACCTCGGCGGATACTCGAATGTACCCAACCACGTCGTCACGGTTCTCGACGGCATCAAGGCGAAGCTGGGCGACCGCGTTCGCGTCCTCAGTGCCGAAGGTGTGCGGATCACGGACAGCGGCGACTGGTACGAGAACGAAGTCGTGTTGTCGGATCCGCAACGCAATCGCGAGCGCATTCAGGAAGCCGTGCAGGTCGCGCAAGGTGCCGACGCGATCGTGCTCGTGATCGGCGGCAGCAGTGCGACGAGCCGTGAGGGCTGGGCCAAAAATCACTTGGGCGACCGTGCAGAGCTTGGCTTGATCGGCGAGCAGGATGAGCTCGCAACGGCGATGTTCGCGCTGCGCAAGCCCGTAGCAGTCGTGCTGATCAACGGTCAGCCGCTGTCGATTCCTGAGATCGCTGCGCAAGCGAATGCCCTGCTCGAGGGCTGGTATCCGGGTCAGGAAGGCGGCACGGCACTGGCGGACATCCTGTTCGGCGATGCGAATCCAGGCGGCAAACTGCCGGTGACGATCGCCCGCTCGATCGGCCAGCTGCCGATGTTCTACAACCAGAAGCCGAGCGCGCACCGCGGCTACCACTTCGACTCGGCTGAGCCGCTCTTTCCTTTCGGCTATGGACTGTCGTACACGACATTCGAGATCGGCGCACCGCGCCTCTCCGCAGCCCGAATTGCGTCCACCGACACGGTCAAGGTGTCTGTTGACGTGCGCAATACGGGCGCTGTCGCCGGCGATGAAGTCGTGCAGCTCTACGTTCGCGACGTCGTCAGCTCGATCACGCGGCCGGTCAAGGAGCTCAAAGGATTTCGTCGCGTGACCCTGCAGCCCGGCGCGGCGACGACCGTGGAGTTCACGCTCGGCAAAGAAGCCTTTGCGTTCTGGAACGAGGCGATGCAGTACGTGGTCGAGCCCGGCGAATTCCAGATCATGGCAGGACCGAACTCGGTCGACCTCAAGACCGCCGTGCTGATGGTTGGCCTGGCCGGCGAGTGAGCTCGCCGGGCCGGTATCGCTGGCGAATTTGCGCGTTGCTGCTGGCGGCAACGACGATCAACTATATCGATCGACAAGTGCTGGGAGTGCTTGCGCCGCAGTTGCAGCGTGAGCTGCACTGGAGCGAAATCGAGTACGGCAACATCGTCACGGCGTTCCAGGCGGCCTATGCAATCGGGCTGGTCACGGCCGGTGCGATCATCGATCGGCTCGGCACCCGGATCGGTTACGCGCTTGCAATCGCGGTCTGGAGTCTCGCAGCCATGAGCCATGCGCTCGTCGGCAGCGTCGCGGGCTTTGCAGCGGCACGCTTCGCGCTCGGATTGGGCGAGGCTGGCAACTTTCCGGCTGCAATCAAGACTGTCGCGGAGTGGTTCCCGCGTCGCGAGCGCGCGCTGGCGACGGGAATCTTCAATTCGGGATCGAACCTCGGCGCGATCATTGCGCCTGCAACCGTACCGATCATCGCTGTAACTTTCGGCTGGCAGGCTGCGTTCCTGGCGACCGGTGCGCTGAGCGCGGCGTGGCTCGTCACCTGGCTGGTTACTTACCGGCCACCCGAACAGCATCCACGTTTGTCGCGCGCCGAGCTCGAGCTGATCCGCAGCGATCCGCAGGAAGCGGCAGTGCGCGTCCCCTGGCTGCAGTTGTTGCGACATCGGCAGACCTGGGCGTTCGTCATGGCGAAGTTCATGACCGATCCGGTCTGGTGGTTCTTCCTGTTCTGGCTGCCAAAATTCCTCAATGCCGAATACGGGCTCACGCTCACGGCACTCGGCCTGCCGCTCGTCCTGATCTTCCTCATGGCCGATGTCGGCAGTATCGCGGGCGGCTGGCTTGCCGGCCGCTTCATCAAACGCGGCTGGAGCGTGAACCGCGCGCGCAAGGCCGCGATGCTGATCTGCGCATTCGCGGTCACGCCCATCGTGTTCGCGTCCGGCGCGCACAATTTGTGGCTCGCCGTTGCATTGATCGGGCTCGCGACGGCAGGCCATCAAGGCTGGTCGGCCAACGTGTTCACGCTCACATCGGACATGTTTCCGCGGCATACTGTCGCCTCTGTGGTCGGCATCGGCGGCCTCGCAGGAGCAGTCGGCGGCATGATGATCGCAACGTTCACGGGATTTCTGCTCGAGACGACTGGCAGCTACGTGCCGGTGTTCATGCTCGCGGGCTCGGCCTATCTGCTCGCGCTCGTCGTGGTCCATCTGTTGGCGCCGCGGCTGCAGCCCGCCCCTATCGAATGACCACGATGGCGCAGCGCGCGGCGTGGCTGTTGCTGTTAGTCGTGCACGCCGCTGCGGCGGCGCCGCTGTGCGGTCCCGCCGGAAAATTTCTTGGCAGTGCGTTCAGCACGGCGCAAGCCCCGGGCTTTGCCGAGTACTGGAACAAGGTGACGCCGGAGAATGGCGGCAAGTGGGGACGGGTCGAGGCGGTGCGCGACGTGATGGATTGGAGCGCTCTCGACGAGGCCTATGCGCTCGCGAAATCGCAGGGCATTCCATTCCAGATGCACGTGCTCGTGTGGGGCAATCAGCAGCCCGCCTGGATCGAGGACCTGCCGCCGCAAGAGCAGCTCGCCGAGATCCGTGAATGGTTCGCCGCCGTCGCCGAGCGCTACCCGCAGCTCGATTTCGTCGAGGTCGTGAACGAGCCGTTGCACGATCCGCCGAGCCAGCGCGGCGCCGGCGGCGGCAACTACATCCAGGCGCTCGGCGGCCCCGGCAAGACTGGCTGGGACTGGGTGCTCAGCGCGTTTCGCATGGCGCGCAGCTACTTCCCGCGCGCGCGACTGCTGATCAACGACTACGACATCACCAAGGATCGCGACGCGACGCAGCGCTACAAGCACGTCATCGAGCTGCTGCAGAGCGAGCACCTGATCGATGCGATCGGCGTGCAAGGTCATGCTTTCACCACGACTGCCGAGATTCCCATGACGACGCACGTCGCGAACCTCGACGCGCTCGCTGCGACGGGTCTGCCGATCTACGTTACCGAGCTCGATATCGACGGCCCGACCGACGATCGGCAATTGCAGGACTACCGACGAATCTTCCCGGTCTTCTGGGAGCATCCCGCGGTCCGCGGCATCACGCTGTGGGGATTTCGCCCGCCGCTGTGGCGCAACGCGCAGGGTGCCTATCTCGTGCGCAAAGACGGCTCGGAACGGCCGGCGCTGCAATGGCTGCGTCAGTACGTGCGCGACCACGCAGGTTGTTCGAGCTCGGCACCGATCGGCCGCATCGAGCGCTTCGATCCGGCCTTCGACGCAGTGGTGGCGTCCGGAGCGCAAGTCGAAAAGCTCGCGGAAGGCTTCGACTGGGCCGAAGGGCCGGTGTGGATTCGCGCTGGCGGCTACCTGTTGTTCACCGATGTTCCCGCTAACACGCTCTATCGATGGTCGGCGCGCGACGGCGTGTCGATCTTCCTCAAGCCGTCCGGCTACGCGGGTCGCGATCTCGCCGGTCTACGCGAGGCCGGTGCGAACGGCCTGATCGCAGCCGACGACCGCACGATCCTGATGGCCGACTCCGGCAGCCGCGCCGTCGCGCGGCTTGCGCTCGAGGACCGACGCAAGACGCTGCTCGCGACGCACTTCCAAGGTCACCGGTTCAACAGTCCGAACGACCTCGTGCGCCGCTCGGACGGGACGATCTTCTTCACCGATCCGCCGTACGGTCTCGAAGGGCTGAATGCCTCGAAGCTCAAGGAGCTGGACTTCAACGGCGTGTATCGCCTGGCACCGGACGGGACGGTCGCTGCGATCGATCGATCGCTCAGTTTTCCGAACGGCATCGAGCTGTCGCCGGATGAGCGCGTGCTGTTCGTCTCCAATTCGGATCCGCAGCGGCCGATCTGGGTCGCGTACGACCTCGACGCTGCGGGCGAGCCGACCAACAGGAGAGTCTTCGCTGACGCGTCGGATCTGATTGCACCCACTGCGCCGGGTCTGCCCGATGGCATGGCGATGAGTGCCGATGGGCATCTGTTCGCGACGGGTCCGGGTGGAGTGCTGGTATTCGCGAGAGATGGCAAGCGGCTGGGGCGGATTGGTACGGGCGCGGCAGTGGCGAACTGTGCGTTCAGTGAGGATGGGAGAACGCTGTATATGACGTCGGATCACATGCTCGCACGCGTGCGATTGCAGCGGTGAATTACTCTGACACGTCAAAGGTCGAGCGTTGGCGGATGTCGGCAGACGAAGCGCCGATCTGCACTTCGTAGCGGCCGGCGTCGACAATGTAATCCTTCGCAGCAACGTCGTACCGCCGCAAATCCTTCTGCACGTCGATCGTAAACTCCACCTTCCGTGACTCACCCGCGGCAAGCGAAACGCGCGCTATCCCGCGCAGATCCTTGCGCGTATGCGGCAGCTTCGACTCAACCGCACGCACGTAAAGCTGGACAACTTCGTCAGCCGCGCGCTTGCCGACATTCTTCACCATCACCGACGCCGTCACCCTGCCGCTCGGCTCGACCCGCGAACGATCCAATCGCAGCGCCGAGTACGCGAATCGCGAATACGACAACCCGTGACCGAACGGGTACAGCGCCCGACCCTCGAAGTAGCGATACGTTCGTCCCCGCATCGAGTAATCGTCGAACGGCGGCAGCTGCTCGCTCGCCTTGTAGAACGTCACTGGCAAGCGCCCTGATGGGCTCACGTCTCCGAACAACACATCCGCAACTGCAGTGCCGCCGCGTTGACCCGGATACCACGCGACCACGATCGCCGGTAGATGCGCCTGGGCCCAGTCGACGGCAAGCGCCGATCCAGTCGTCAGGACGAGCACGAGCGGTTTGCCCGTTGCGCGCAGCGACTCGAGCAGCTTCTGCTGGCTCGCGGGCAACAGCAGATCCGTGCGATCGCCGCCGGCGAAACCCGGATAGCTCACCTTCATCTCCTCGCCTTCGACATCGCCGGTCAGGCCGCCGACGAATACGATCGCGTCGGCCTGTCGCGCAACGTCCATCGCCTCCTCGAACGGCGGCCGTGCGCCGGGCCGACGCCAGGCGAGCCGCACCTCGGCATCGCGAATGTCCTCGAAGTATTCCAGTCGCAGCTCATACGCCCTGCCCGCTTCGAGATCGATCGTGACGTTGCGGCTGCGCACGCGTTCGTTGATCTCCCAGCCGTCGAGCAGCTCGCGACCGTCGAGGAACAGGCGAAAGCCGTCGTTCGCTCCCACGACGATCTCGTAACGGCCCGACTCCGGCGGTAACAGCTGGCCGGTCCATCGCACGCTGAAGTCATCGCCGGCTAACGCACTTGTGCTCGGCAACTCGCCACGAGCCACGAGATCGTCAGTCGGTGCGCCGCGATCCCAACGGAATGCAACGCGCGCGTCGACTCGCGTCATGACCGGCGCTCCGGCGAAATCGCGGCCGCGGAAGTACTCGCCCTTGAGTCCTTGCTGTGAAGATCCCGCCGCGACACGCAAATACTGTGCATCGATCAACGGCGCAGCACGCGGCTCCTCACGACCTTCGACGAGATCCGCGCCGGGCGCGTAGAGCACGCGCGTCGTGGCTCCGACTGCGTCACGGATTCCCTGCAACACCGTCACCGGCGCAGCGGGCGTTCCGTAGTAATTTCCGAGCAGCGACATCACGTCGTCCGCCGTGGGCCCGACGACTGCCAGCGTCTTGATGTCGCGCGAGAGCGGTAACACACCGTCGTTCTTCAACAGCACGATCGACGACTGCGCCGCGCGGCGTGCCAGACGATCGTGCTCTGCAGACTGATTGATCGAGTACGGAATCTGCGCCCAACGCACGCGTTCCGGCGGATCGAACATTCCAAGCCGGAAGCGCGTCAGCATCAATCGTTGCACGGCTGCATCGATCTCCTGCTCGCTGATCAAGCCCTGCTGCACCGCTGGCAGCAACGCCTCATAGGTCTTGCCGCAATCGAGCTCACAACCTCTGCTGACACCGAGCGCCGCCGCCTCGGCCGCTGTGTTCACGATCTTGTGATGCTTGAAGATGTCCTCGATCGAGTCGCAATCCGAAACGACGTAGCCCTGGAAGCCCCAACGCTCGCGCAGGGTCCGCTGCAGCAGCAGCGTGCTCGCCGACGCCGACTCACCATACACGCGGTTGTAAGCGCCCATGACTGCAGCGACCTTCCCTTCCTGCACCAGTGCCTGGAAGGCCGGCAGGTAGGTGTCGTACAGATCCTGCTCGCTCGGATGCACGTCGAAGTGATGTCGGTCCGCCTCCGGTCCGCTGTGCACGGCGAAGTGCTTCGCGGTCGCATCGACCTTGCGGTACTTCAGATCGTCGCCTTGTAGCCCTTGCACGAAGGCAACGCCCATGCGCGCAGTGAGCCACGGGTCTTCGCCGTAGGTCTCCTGGCCGCGGCCCCAGCGCGGATCGCGGAAGATGTTGATGTTCGGCGACCAGAATGTGAGCCCCTGATAGCGCCCCCGCAGCCCGCGGCGCGCGAACTCGTGATGCTTGGCGCGTGCCTCGTCGCTGATCGCAGTTGCGATTTCGTGCATCAGGTCGCGATCGAACGTCGCTGCCAGCCCGATGGCCTGCGGAAACACTGTCGCAGCGCCAGCACGCGCGACGCCATGCAACGCCTCGTTCCACCATTCGTATTGCGGCACACCGAGTCGCGGAATTGCCGCTGCATTGTTGCCGAGCTGCGAGATCTTCTCTTCGAGCGTCATGTGCGCGACGAGATCGGCAGCGCGTGCCTCGAAGCTCAGGTTCAGATCGCGATAGGCGGGCTCTTCGCGGGCGTACGGTCCCAGAACAGCTCCGACGAAACCGCCCGCCACGTCGGTGCTGAGGATCGAGCCGTCGTCGTTCTCCTTGAGAGCTTGCCAACCGCTGCTGTCTGGCGCTGCGTAGAAAAAGGAGTACGCGCGGGCGTTGCCGCTGATGCGGAGTTTGAGCTGGGTCGCCGACGGCGGCAGCGTTGTTGTCGCAAGCGTTGCCAGTTTCTCGCCGTTCTTCTTCTCGACAAACAGCTCGACGCCCGTGCCGGCTCGACGAGCACCCAAGAAGTACCAGTGAGTTTCATTCTGAAACGCCGCCAGTCCCGCAGCAGTCCCCGCTTGCGATGGCACGCGCAACTGCGTGGTCGCGTCGAACACCTGATGCTGCTGACGCCGAGCGATGAACGACGGCGTCGCAATCGCATCCAGCGTCGCGACCTGCGGCTGAATCCTCAGAACCCCTCCCCTGCTCGCGGGGGCCACTCCAGCGCATCCTGCGCCCGCGGCATTCGCGCATCCTTGCGCAGCAGAGCGCTGGGAGGGGGAGCGCAACTGCAACCAACTCTTGTCGAGCGCAGCGCCGTCGAACTCATCCCTCCACGTGAAATTCCCCGACAACGGCTTCTGATCCCCCGCTGCCATGAACCTCGGCCCCCGCACGACAGACGGAATCTCACGACCGTGTTCGAGGATGACCGGCCACCCATCGCGCCATGTCACGGGTAACAGGAATGTCTCGCGCCCCGTGTTGTAGTGCACGCCCTCATAGGTTCGCGTAGCGAGAAACGTCGCCCACCACGATCCATCGGACGCTTCCACCAGATCGGCATGACCCGCATTCGTAATCGGCTGCCGGCGATCGGGCGGCAAGTCGCGCTGCGTGAGGATCGGATTGCCGGCATACGCCTCGAACGGGCCCGACGGCGAGCGAGCCCGCAACACGACCTGCGAATGCTGCGGGCCCGTGCCGCCTTCCGCGCAGCTCAGGTAGTACCACCCTGCCCTCTTGTATATGTGTGGGCCTTCGATCCAGATCGGGTTCTTGCCGGGATCGACTCCCCCGTCGAGCAGCACTTTGCGCGGACCTTGCAGTTTGAGCGCGGTGCGGTCGAATTCCTGCAACCAGATCGCACGGTGACCGTTGTAGCGCGGCGTGCCCGGCGGCGGCCCGTTGTTCAGCACGTAGGCACGTCCGTCGTCGTCGACGAACATCGACGGATCGATGCCGCCTTCCAGTTCCGGCAGCCACGTCGGATCGGACCACGGGCCGGCGGGATTCTTCGCGGTCACGACGTAGTTGCCGCCGCCGTCCACGAGCGTGTTGAAGACATAGAAGAGCCCGTCTCGATATTCGATGCTCGGAGCAAACACGCCGCGCGACACACCGAGTTTGCTGAAGTCGAGCTGCGAAGGCCGATCGATCACGCTGCCGATCTGTCGCCAATGCACGAGGTCGCGACTTTCGAAAACCGGAATGCCCGGGAAGTAGGCGAACGTCGAATGAACGAGATAGAAGCGATCGCCGGCGCGCGTGATGCTCGGATCCGGATAGAAGCCGCTGAGAATCGGGTTGCGATAGTGTCCGGGCGGTAGCGGCTGCTCGAAGACAGCGTCGTGTCCCGTGTACTCGAACCAGTCGTACGCAACGGCTTCGGCCTGCGCGACGCGAACAAACGCCAGCGCGCAGATCGCGGGCAGCAACCGGCGAAGCATCACCAGTCCCACATCGTCCCGTCTTTCAGCCGCGCGATCGGCAGCTGCTTCGGCGAGTAGGGAAACTTCGCCGCGAGCTTCTCATCGAGAGAAACGCCGTGGCCAGGCGATTCGCCGCAGAGCAAGCGGCCTTCGCGGAACACATAGTCGTGCGGGAAGACGTCGTCGGTCTCCTTCGAGTGCAGCATGTATTCCTGGATGCCGAAGTTCGGCGCCCACGCGTCGAAATGCAACGCCGCGCCCATGCATACAGGCGACAGGTCGGTCGCGCCATGAAAGCCGGTGCGGACCTGGTGCAGATGTGCGAAGTCCGCGATGCGGCGCACGTGCGTGATGCCGCCGGCGTGCACGATAGTCGTGCGGATGAAGTCGATGAGCTGGCGCTCGATCAGCTGCTTGCAATCCCAGATCGAATTGAAGACCTCGCCGACCGCGAGCGGCGTAACGGAATGCTGCCGGATCAGCTCGAACGCCTGCTGATTCTCGGCGGGCGTTGCATCCTCCAGCCAGAACAGGCGATAGGGTTCCAGATCGCGCGCCAGCCGCGCGGCTTCGATCGGCGTGAGGCGATGATGCACGTCGTGCAGCAGCTCGACATCGTTGCCATGATCGACGCGCAGCCGCTCGAACAACTGCGGCACGAGGCGCAGATACTGCGGCGTCGCCCACAGCGTCTCCAGCGGCAGCGCACGCTCGGCTGGCTCATAGGCTTTGGCGCTCGAGATGCCGTAGGTCTTCTCCAATCCAGGCACCGCGCACTGAGCACGAACCGCAAGGAACCCCATCTCGATGTGACGCCGCACTTCGTCGCTCGTATGGGAGATGTCGCGGCCGTTCGCGTGCCCGTAGACCAGCGCCCCGTTACGCGATCTGCCGCCGAGCATCTGATACAGCGGCATGTTCGCGAGCTTCGCGACGATGTCCCAGAGAGCAACATCGACTGCTGCGATCGCCGTCATCGTCACAGGCCCGCGCCGCCAATACGCACCACGGTAGAAGAACTGCCACGTGTCCTCGATGCGCCCGGCATCGCGACCGATGAGGCTCGGGATGATGTGTTCCTGCAGATAGGCCGCTACGGCAAGCTCGCGGCCGTTGAGCGTTGCATCGCCGAGCCCGACGATGCCAGAGCGCGTCTCGATCCTGAGCGTGACGAAATTGCGCCCCGGACACGTGACGATCACGCGTGCATTCACGATCTCGCGATCGCGTACCGAGCCGTCGGGAGTCATGGTTGCACCTCGATCTGGAACGGGCCGGCGGGAAGTCGCGCTGTATCGAACACCGTGCAGACCGGGCTATCAGCCCAGCAGTAGCGCACGCGAGTCGCAGGGGTGTACCCGGCGGCGTCGAGTATCACGCGGTTCTTGTCGATTCGTGCACGGGCGTAGCGGCACGAACCTGCATCTCGTGCGCACAGCTCGAAGCCGATCGGCTCTGCTGCGCTGTACGTGATGAGATGCTCGGCGACGTCGCCGAACGTCACGACCACATTCGTTCCGTCCTTGCGCGCGCTGAGCGCGACCGGCCCGGAGGGCGCGATCTGTTCCCCATAGACGACGCGTCGCGCAGCCCGCGCCAGGCGCCGCCCGACTTCCTGCTTGTTCGAAGGATGGATGTCGTAGCGCTCGCCGATGTCGATCGCGATGGCGAGACCTGCATGCGGATCGTTTGCGACGGCGAGACGCTGCGCGTCGCGCACCTCCGCCCAACCGCTCTCGACCGGCGCAGTCGGCGGTTGTCCGTAGTTTGCCAATTGAACGATCAGGAACGGCACTTCGGCGCCAAACTTCCCGCGCCAGTCGGCCATGAAGCGTGTGAGCAGGTCCTGGTACGAGGCCGAGGTGCTCGTGTTCGACTCGCCCTGATACCACGCGACGCCGCGAATCGACAGATCGCCGAGCGGAGCGATCATGGCGTTGTAGAGCGCTCCCATCCCGCGCGTTGGATCCCACGGTGGGCGCGGCGGCTCTTCGAATCCGGCCGGAGGAATCTGGTAGCGCCATTCGTTTTCCAGGCGCACGGTCGAGCCGTCCGCAAATCGCAGCGCGCGGTCCTCCGCGGGGCCGGCCAGTCCGCCGAATGCATACGTGTCCAGCACATTGACGACGATGATGTTCTCGCCGGGCTGCAACGTCCCTCGCGGCAACCGATACGTGCGGCCGGGACCCGGTCCGATCAGCGGCTCGGGATCCGCCTGCCATGCTGCCGGCACACTGCCGATCGGTCGGCCGTTGATCCACGTTTGATCCATCTCATCGACGCGCCCCAGCGACAACACCGCCACCTGCTCGGCTTGCTGCGCCGATAAAGTCACCGTCGTGCGAAACCAGACCATCCCGTCGTAGCTCGCCAGCTCCGGCACGCCCCACTGTTCCCAGTATCCGAGCTCGCGCGGCGCCGTCCGCCACTCGCCGGCCGGCTTCACGGTCCACGGCGCAGATTCACGAGGACCCTGCGTTCGCTGCAGCCACCACGCTTCCCACATCGCACCCCAGCGAGCGTGTCCGGCCGCCGGCCGTTGCCGGTACAGCTCCAGAACGTCCAGTGCATCTTTGAATCCTGCGACTCCGCGCAGCGCCTTTTCACTCATCCATGCCTGGATCCTCGATCCGCCCCACGCTGAGGCGATCAATCCCATCGGCACATCGACGGTCTTGCGCAGCTCGCGCGCGAAGTAGAAACACGCAGCGGAAAAATCAGGCACCGTCGCCGGGCTCGCGACCTTCCAGGTCACCGGCTGCATGAATTGATCGAGAGGCCGCGCACTGGTGGTTTCGGGCACGGTCAGCATGCGGATGGCATCCGTCGCGGAGTTTGCGATCTCGGAGCGCGAGTCCAGCGCACGATGCACTTGCAGAACCATGTTCGATTGTCCGGAGCACAGCCAGACATCGCCGATCAGCACATCGTTGACGGTCTGAACTTGCCCGGACTGTGTGCGCACCGCGAGCTCGTACGGGCCGCCTGCTGAAGTCGCGGGCAGCGTCGCGTGCCAGCGTCCGCGCTCGTCGGCCCGCACCGAAGCAGTCTGTCCGTTCAGCGAAACGCTCAGCGGCTCGCGCGGCGCTGCCTCGCCCCACACGTTGATCGGCCTGTCGCGCTGGAGCACGACGTGATCCTGGAACACGGGATGCAGCAGGGTCGCGGCGACCAGAAAACTAGTGGCCAGGTACATAGGGAAAGCTCAGCGCCTTGTAGTAGTCGAGCGAATGCTCCGGCGGCGGCAGGCCCGACGGAATCGGCCGTTGCGAGAAGGACTGGAAATACGCGACGCACGCGTCGCGCCACCACTTCGCCTCTTGCTCCTGGATCCGCAGGAACGCGGCGACCTGGTCGCGACGCTCTGCATCCACCAGCGGCCCGACCTCATCCCAGGTCTTGCGCAACTCGCGCACGACGTCCACTCCATGCGTGTAGCGATACACGAGCTCATCCCACAGCGGGCGGCCCGACCGCATGCGATAGCTCCACGGGACATGATGGAACCACAGCAGATAGTCCTCCGGCACTCGCCGCACGTCGCCGAATTCCGCAGCCACAGGTCCAGCGTACTGCGCGACCGCGTTGCTACCGCTCGCGCTTCGATCGAAGCCGATCCCCTGCGCATCCGCGCGATGAAAGTACACGGACGTCCAATCCGCCCGCTTGCCGCCGTCGAACCACGGCTGCGGGCCGTAATGATGACCCTCGGCCATCAGGTGATGCAGTCCCAGCGGTGTCATGTAGTCCACGACGGCTTGACGCGACTTCATCATCATATCGACGACGCGCGTCACGAACGTTGCATCGCTGCTGAAGGTCATGCGCACCCAATCGCGCGCGATGTCCTCGGCCGAGGCAGCGGGATTCCACGCGAGCCGTCCGAACGCATACCAGTTCGCCTGATCGAAGTGCGAGCCGCTCCAGTTGCGGTCGGTGCCGATGTTAGCGACACCAGCAATGCCGTCGATGACCTTCGCGACCGTGGACGCTGTGCTGCGCGCATGAGTGTCGGCGCGCAGCACCTCCTGGTACAGCGTGCCCAGGTAAGCGAGGTGCGTTGCAAAGCCGAGATACTCCTTGGTGATCTGCACTTCCAGCATCAGCGGCGTGCGAGGCATGACCCCGAACAACGGATGAAACGGTTCGCGCGGCTGGAAATCGATCGGCCCGTTCTTCACCTGCACCCGCACGTTGCCGCGAAAGCGGCCGTCGAGCGGCTTGAACTCGCTGTAGGCCTGCTTGGCACGATCGTCCGGCACCTCGTTGGAATACACGAACGCGCGCCACATCACGATGCCGCCGAACGGCGCAACTGCGTCGGCGAGCATGTTTGCACCGTCGGCGTGCGTCCGGCCGTAGTCCTGCGGTCCTGGCTGCCCTTCGGAGTTGGCCTTGACCAGAAACCCGCCGAAGTCGGGAATCAGGCGATAAATTTCAGCGGCCTTCGCCTGCCACCACTGTTTGACGGCCGGATCGGCAGGGTCGGCGGTCTGCAAGCCGCCGATCTCGATTGGCGCCGCAAAGCGCGCCGTGAGAAATACCCGGATTCCGTACGGACGCAGCACACCAGCCAGCGCCGCTGCCTTCTCCAGGTAATCGGACCTGAGACTGAATGCGTCGGCATTGACGTTGGTGAGCACCGTGCCATTGATGCCGAGCGAAGCGTTCGCGCGCGCATAGTCGGTGTAGCGCGGATCGAGATACCCGGGAAGCTTGTGCCAGTCCCAGATCGACTGGCCGGCGTAGCCGCGCTCGACGCTCCGGTCGAGGTTGTCCCAATGATTGAGGACACGCAGACGGACCGCCGGTGCTTCATGCACCTCCAGCCTCTCGAGCGGCTGCCGTGTCTGCAGCAGGCGCAACAGATGAAAGACGCCGTAGAGGACGCCGACATCATCCTCGGCAGCGACGATCAACGCGCTATGTCCGCCAATGGTGGCGGTCCGAATCGCGTAACCCTGCGAGCCGGAAGCTGGCAGCGACAGCTCTAGCTGCGCCAGCAACGGCGATGAGCGCGGCGTACCTACGACCACCGCGCCATCCTGCGACACGCCGTCTGCCGCAGCGAGCGTGACGCCAAGCAGTCCCTGCAGTCCGCGTTGTAGCTCCGATCGTGCGACCCCTAGCGTGGGCGATGCGCTGCCCGCGACGAGTTGCGTCAACGCTGCGCGATAGCGGTCTGCCCAGGGCTGCTCGACGGGACGATAGCGCAGCCACAAGTCGTAACCGTCCTCGGCCGAGGCGACGGGTGCGAGCGCCAGCCCCCACAGCACGACCATGAGGCACACCGCCCGACGAGCGCCCACGCCAATCATTCGTGTTACCACCCTGTGATAACGGTAACACGCCAACCTTATTTGCTTCCACCCGCAGGCGGCGTGAGCAATAATCCGGCCCATGCGAGTGAAGAACACCGCGCGAACCGAGCGACGCAAAGGCGACGCGGTAACCATTCACGAAGTTGCGCGCCACGCGGGCGTCTCGCCGATGACGGTCTCGCGTGTGATGAACAGCAACAGCAACGTGCGGGACACGACGCGCGAGCGCGTCATGCGCGCCGTTCGCGAGCTCAACTACACGCCGAATGCCGCCGCGCGCTCGCTAGCCGCCGCGCAAGGCACACGCATCGCGTTGATCTACACGAACCCGAGCGCGGCCTATCTGAGCGAGTTGCTCGTCGGCGCACTGGCTGGTGCCGCCCGTAGCGCCGCCCAACTCGTGCTCGATACGTGGGACCACATGAGCCATGCGGCTGAGCGTGTAGCGGCGCGCAAGATCGCGCAGAGCGTGGCGGGGGTGATCCTGCCGCCGCCGCTGTGCGAGTCGAAGGTCGTGCTGTCGGAACTGGCTGCTGCCGGCATTCCCGTGGTGGCAATCGCCTCGGGCCGTTTCCAGGCCGACTTGTCGAGCGTCCGCATCGATGATTTCCGTGCGAGCCAGGAAATGACCGAGCACCTGATCGCCGCGGGCCATCAGCGCATCGGCTTCATTCGCGGCCATCCGAATCAGACGGCGAGCGCCCTGCGCTATGAAGGCTTCCAGGCGGCGATGACACAGGCCGGCCTCGCTATCGATCCCGGGCTGATCCACCAGGGCTATTTCACCTATCGCTCTGGTCTGGAAGCGACCGAAAAGCTGCTGAGCCGCAAGGCCCCGCCGACGGCGATCTTCGCCAGCAACGACGACATGGCAGCCGCGGCGGTTTCGGTCGCGCATCGCCGCGGACTGGACGTGCCGCGCGACTTGTCCGTCGTCGGCTACGACGACACGCCCACGGCAACCACAGTCTGGCCGGAGCTGACGACCATCAGGCAACCGATCGCCGCAATGGCCGGCTCGGCAATCGAGCTGCTCCTGCGCGGCATCCGCCTGCGCAAGGATGGCGAAGCACGCGTGGTTTCCGACCACGTGATGGCCCACGTGCTCATCAAGCGCGATTCGGTGGCCGCGCCACGCAAGAGCTGACATCCGGGCCGGCAATCAGCCGGCGGCCGGCTGCGACTTGTATTTTGATAGCGCTATCACTACCCTGCTGAGCAACAAGCCCCCGACTGGGAACAGGCGCAGCCCGCGACGGTGCCAGGCGTGAATCTCGTTCAAGACCTTCCCAAAGACTGGCGTGACGCGCTGTTGGTCGGCCGTTTCGACGCGGGCGCCGGTCCGATCCCTGTGATGGTCGTCAACGGGCGTGTCCGCGACGTCTCGCGCACCTACCCCACCGTGACGGAGCTGCTGAACGCGTGGACTGGCGCGGTGCCTCCCAGTAAGGATCTCGGTGGCTTGGACGAGCTGGCGATCACAGCGTCATTCGCAGGCGATCCCAAGCTCCGAATGCTGGCGCCGTGCGACCTGCAATGCATCAAGGCCTGCGGCGTCACCTTCGCAGTCTCGGCCGTCGAAAGGGTCATCGAAGAGCGTGCACGAGGCGACTCGGCCAAAGCCCAGGCGATTCGCGACGCGCTCGGCCTGAGGGTCGGCGAAGACATCC
>DATENH010000308.1:0-10936 GCA_035275145.1 Steroidobacteraceae bacterium
TGCTCATCGTCGATGGATCGGGGGTCGGTCCTTGAAGGGCCGCCATTACGAGCCAGGTTGCTGCGCCGGGTCAAGCGCCGGAAGGCAGGACGGCCGCCACACTTAAGATGTGTCGGCTTCGGGATGCGAAAAACGATTCGCGCGTAAACATGTCGACGGCTTCGAGCGCCCGGGAAGCGAGTTCCAGCTCTTCGGTTTCGTTGAACGCAGTCTCGGCCTCTGCCACGACGGCACCCTGGCTTGCGAAGCGAGCTTCGTGCGCCGACAGGGGTCTCGAAGCTTTCACCCGCTACGTAGTGTGCGAAGCAACTCGCGGCCGCACACTGCGCGGTGCACATGAACCCGCTCGTTCGAGTTTTGGTCTTGCTCGCGGCCCTGTGTGCCTGTTCGCGCGAGGCGGAGTCGCCTCCCGCCGCGGGTTCTCCCGCTGCTGCGGCCCCTGCCTCCGCTGCGGTCACGCAAGCCGAGCCGGCTGCGCCGCTTCCCACGGTACTCGATGAAGTCATCGAGCCGCACACCGGCGATCTGCCCGAGATGCTGCAGCGTCGGCAGATTCGTGCGCTCGTTGCCGTCGACCGTACGCACTTCTTCTTCGATCGTGGCGCGCAGCAGGGCATCACCGCGGATGCGCTGGTCCAATTCGAGAGCTGGGTCAACAAAGAGCTCAAGATCAAGAAGAACCTGAAGGTGCAGGTCGTGATCGTGCCGGTGCGGCGCGATCAATTGCTGTCCGCCCTGCTGAGCGGACGCGGCGACGTCATCGCAGTCCTCGTCACCGAAACGCCCGAGCGCCGCAAGGTCGTCGATTTCGCCGACGCAGGATTTCAGGTCACGGAAGTCTTCGTCAGCAATGCCACGACACCGGCGCCCGCTACGGTGGATGAGCTGTCGGGCCGCGAAGTGTGGGTCCGCCGCGGCAGCGCCTACTTCGAGAGCCTCGGCGATCTGAATCGCGATCTTGCGCAGCGCAAGCTCAAACCGGTCGTCGTGCGCGAGCTGGATCCGACGATCGAGGATGACGAAGCGCTCGAGATGGTCAACGCCGGCGTCATTCCGGCCACCGTGACCAATCGCTACGTCGCGAAACTCTGGGCACCGATCCTGCCGGAGCTGCGCGTACACGAGACTGTGCAGCTACGCGCCAGTGCGCCCTTCACCTGGGCAGTGCGCAAGGAAAACCCGCAGCTTCTGGCACTCGTCGGCAAGTTCCAGAAGAAGCACGGTGAGGGCACGCTCTGGGGCAACATGAAATTCGAGGAGTACTTCGAGAAGGGCAAGTTCATTCGCAACCCCCGCAAAGCCAAGGACGCCGAGCGGCTGGTGCAGACGCGCCAGTTCTTCGAACAGTACGGCACCCAGTACTCGCTCGACTGGCTGCTGCTCGCGGCCCAGGCGTATCAGGAGTCGGGGCTCGACAACAAGAAGAGAAGTGCGGTGGGAGCGATCGGCATCATGCAGGTCATGCCGGCGACGGCGCGGGATCCGCGCGTGCGGGTGAAGAACATCGAGCAGCTCGATCGCAACATCGAGGCCGGCACGAAATATCTGCGCCTGATGATCGACGACTACTACGAGGCGGAGCCGATGACGCGGCTCGACAAGGCGCTGTTCTCGCTTGCGTCCTACAACGCCGGGCCGGCCCGCGTCGCGAAGCTGCGCACCGAGGCCGCCAAGCTGCAGCTCGATGAAAACGTCTGGTTCGACAACGTCGAGATCGTCGCGGCGCGCCGCATCGGCGCCGAGACGGTCACCTACGTGCGCAACATCTATAAGTACTATCTGGCGTACAAGCTGATGGAAGAACAGGGACTGTTGAAGAAAGCGTAGCCGTCGTGCTCACGCCGCAAAGGGAAAGACGGCGCACAGAATCGCTGCCAGCAGCATCAGCAGACAGATCAGCACCGCCCACTTCAGCGTGTAGCGCTGGTGGTCGCCGAATTCCACGCCGGCCAGGCCGACGAGCAGATAAGTGGAAGGCACCAGCGGGCTGAGGAAGTGCACCGGCTGACCGATCAGCGAGGCGCGGGCAATCTCGACGGGTGCGATGCCGAACCCGTTCGCGGTCTCGGCAACGATCGGGATCACGCCGAAGTAGAAGGCGTCGTTCGAGACGAAGAACGTGAACGGCAGACTGGCCAGCGCCGTGATCGGCGCCAGGTACGGACCGAGCGATGCCGGAACGATAGCGAGCATGCTCTTCGCCATCGCATCGAGCATGCCGGTGCCGCCGAGGATGCCCGTAAAAATGCCGGCCGCAAAGATCAGCGAGACCACCGCGATGACATTCTTCGCATGCGCCGCGATGCGCTCGCGCTGCTCGGCGACGTTCGGAAAGTTGATCACCAGCGCAATTGCAAACGCGACCATGAACAACACCGGCAAGGGCAGCACGCCGGCCACCAGGGCAGCGAGTAACGCCAGCGTGAGCAGCGCGTTGAACACCAGCAGCTTCGGGCGACACACGCTGTCGGCGCTCGATGGCAGCGGAATTAGCGCGCTATCCGCGACAGACACATCCTCGGTCGCAGCCGCGCTCAGCGACAGGTGACCGAGCCGCTGCTTCTCGCGCCGACCGAGCAACCACGCGAGACCGAACACTCCGGCTATGCCTGCAACCATCGCGGGCAACATCGGCACGAACACCTCAGCAGGCTCGACGTGCAACGCGCTCGCGACGCGAGCGAGCGGGCCGCCCCACGGCGTGAGATTCAGCACGCCGTTCGCGAGAATGGTCACACATGTGAGACCCAGCGGATCCAGGCGCAGCCGCCTGTAGAGAGGCAGCATCGCGGCGATCGTGATCATGTACGTCGTCGAACCGTCGCCATCGAGCGAGACCAGCGTCGCGAGCACCGCCGTGCCGACGACGACCTTCAGCGGATCGTTGCCGACGACGCGGAGGATTGCCGAGATCAGCGGATCGAACAGGCCAACATCGATCATCAGACCGAAGTACAGGATCGCGAACATCAGCATCACGCCGGTCGGCGCGAGCGTGCGCAGGCCCGCGAGCATCATCTCGCCCAGCTGCGTGCCGCCGAAACCGCCGAGCAGCGCGAACAGCACCGGGATACTGATGAGTGCGACCAAGGGCGATAGTCGCCGGGTCATGATCAATGTCATGAACGTCGTGACCATGCCGAAGCCGAGCAGCGTCAAATTCAACATATTCGTGGGTTCATGTGACTTGTTTACACCTTACATCCTATGATCACGACACATGGCGCGATTGCCTGCTACGATGGGCCGTGGCTGAAACAACAGCAACAAAAAAACGCTCGCGGCTGCTCCTGATTGCTTTCGCAACGTGTCTTGCGCTGGCAGTCGTCTGTGTCTCAATGCAGCGGATTCGCTGGCGCATGCACGTCGTGCTGCTGCACGTGACTGGCCAGATCCCCGACATCGGACTGGGCGAAACCATCGGCTACATGATGCCGAGCTCCGCCCAGGGCCTGGAGGACCTGATCGAGCGCCGCAATCCGTACGCAGTGATCCGGAATACCGAGACCACCGAGCGCGACATCGCGAGCGGCGGCGTGCTGTTTCTCGAGCGCTGCTCGTCGTGCCACGGCCCGGACGGTCGCGGCAGTCAGATTGCGCCGGCCCTGGTCGGCCGCGAGTTCGAGCACGGCGACAGCGACTGGGCCGTGTTTCGCACGATACGCGATGGTGTCGCCAACACTCCGATGCCCGCGACGCCCTACTTGAG
The DNA here is from genome assembly GCA_035275145.1 of Steroidobacteraceae bacterium. GTDB lineage: Bacteria > Pseudomonadota > Gammaproteobacteria > Steroidobacterales > Steroidobacteraceae > Steroidobacter. Next base: position 3,710 of record DATENH010000308.1, read on the forward strand.
CGAAACCCAGCGCTGGCAAGTCATCTCCTTCGTTCGCTCGCTCGGTGCCGCGAACGACAAAGCGACATCCGCCGAAAAAACGGCCAGCCCGTTCGCCGCGGTCGCCGCATCGTACGAGACGATTGCCGCCAAAGCGCAGCCCGATGCGGACTGGCTGACGTATTCCGGCTCCTATACCGGCACTCGCCACAGCTCGCTGCGCGGCATCGATCGCAGCAACGTCGAGCGATTGACCATGAAGTGGCTCCATCAATTCGAGAACTCGCCGCCGCTGGAAGTCACGCCGCTGGTGCGCGACGGGCTGATGTTCATCTCCGTTCCTCCGTGCAGCGTGCAGGCGCTCGACGCGGCAACCGGTCACGCCGTGTGGACCTGGAAATGCCAGCGCCTGAACGATCTCGGCGGGGAATTCGGCAATCAGAATCGCGGCGTCGCGCTGCTCGACGACAAGATCTTCTACGCGTCGTCCGACGCCAGGATGTTCGCACTGGAAGCGGCCACTGGAAAGCAGGTGTGGCAGGCGACGATCGAGCCGGAGCACACTATCTACTACGTCACCGCAGCGCCGCTGGCTTATCGCGACGTCGTGGTGATCGGAACCTCGACGCGGCAGATCGGACGAGGAGCGATCGTCGCGTTCGACGTCCACACCGGCAAAGAACGCTGGCGTTTTCACACCGTGCCGGGCCCGGGCGAGCGCGGTCATGAGACCTGGGATGGGGAGTCGTGGCGCAAAGGCGGCGGTCCCGCCTGGCTGACCGGCTCGTACGACCCGGAGCTCGACCTGCTCTACTGGGGCATCGGCAATCCGAAGCCCGACTACGATGCCGGCGTCCGCAAGGGCGACAACCTCTACACGAATTCTGCAGTCGCGTTGCGCGGCACGACCGGTGAGCTCGTGTGGCATTTTCAGTTCGTGCCTGCGGACAACAAGGACTGGGGCGCGAACCAGATTCCCGTGCTCGTGAACTATCCGGGAGCGAGCGGCAGCGAGAAGCGGCTGCTGTGGGCGAATCGTAACGGCTACTACTACGTGTTCGACCGCGAGAAAGGCACGTACCTGCTCAGCAAAGCTTTCGCGCAGGTGACGTGGACGCCGGGATTGACTGCCAGCGGCCGACCCTTGCCGCTGCAAGGCGACGCTGGCAACGAAGGGCGGTTGCTCTATCCGGGCAATGTAGGCGCGACGCATTGGTCGTCGCCAACGTACTACGCCGCGCGCGATTGGTTGATTTTGCCAGTGCTCGAGCAGGGAATGGTGTACTTCCCGTCGTTCTACAGTCCGCCGAAGGCGAGCGGTCGCGCGTTCTACACCGCCGTCCGCGCCTTGAACGCGCGCACGGGCGAGGTGGCGTGGGAACACCGGCATGCGCCGCGCCTGGACGGCAACTTCATGCCCGGACTCGTTTCGACGGCTGGCGGGCTGGTGTTCGGCAGCGATCAAAGCACGTTCTTCGCGCTGGACATCGATAACGGTGAGTTGTTGTGGTCGACCGAAACCGGCGGAACGATCCTCGGCAGCCCGATGACGTACGAGGTCAACGGGGAGCAGTACGTCTCGATTCCGGCGGGCGGCGACTTGCTGACGTTCGGTCAGCCGCATGCGCCGAAATCCGTACCTGCAGCCGGCGTCGTCACTTCCCGCTGACGCGCATCACAGGCAGCACGACTCGCGAAGCACGCTGCTGGTCCACGAATACCCGATTCGTCGCAACGCGCACCTCTCCGCCGGCGCCTTCCGGCGCACCGGTGTTCAAGTTGAGATCGAAGTGCGGGAAGTTGCTCGACGACACGTCGAGCCGCATGCGGTGACCGCGCTTGAAGAGATTCGAAGTCGGAAACGCCGTCACCTCGATGCGATAGATCTCGCCGGGCGTCAGCAGCGCTGGCCGCTCCCATGAATCGCGATAGCGACAGCGCAGGATGCCGTCGGTCAGGTTCATCGCGTACCCATGCGGGTAGTCTTCGTTGGGCGGATGCACGTCCAGCAACTTGATCGTGAAGTCGGTGTCCGGGCAGTTCGAGGCGATCCACAGCTCGGCCTCGATCGCACCGGTCACCTCGACATCGTGCTCGAGCGGCGCGGTCTGAAACACGAGCACATCTGCGCGCTCTGCTTCACGCTGATCGAATGCTCCGCCGACCATCACCGGTTGCCCCGAAGTCACCGTGCCGCCGATTGTTGGGACAGGATGACGCGGGTCGTAGTCGTAGACGCGCGGTGGCGCGTCTACAGCCGGTGCTGTCTGCGACAGCGCTCCATCGCCATGCAGATAGAAACTCGTCGGCACAGCTCCCGCCAGCGGCCACTGCTTCTCCGCGCGCCATCGTCCGCCGTGATCCATTCGGCCCGCCGCATTCTTGCGGCCGGTGCCGCCGCCCATGACGAAAATCCGCACGGCCGGCTCGCTGTCGACTTCGTTCTTCACGCCCTGCAGCCAGCGATCGAACCAACGCATCCGCAGTGTCAGCAGATCGGGCGCGATGTTGCCGGCAAGCTCTGCCGTCGGCCCGAAGTCGACATCGCCGGCAAACGTCTCGTGATTGTTGCCGTGAGTCCAGGGTCCGAGAATGAGATGTTGCGGACTGCGCTTGCGCTTGCCGAGCGCGACATAGTTGTCGGTCGCAGTGCGCGGATACGGGTCGTACCACGATGACATCCAGACGATCGGCACGTCGCTGAACCGATCGTAAGAGCCTGCGGCGTAGATGCCGACCTGCTTCCAGAAGTCGTCGAAGACGCCGTGCTCCCATTGGTCGAAGACATAGTCCTCGTATTCCGGCACGAGGCTCAGCGGCGAGTGACCGCGCGCCCAGGGCATGCGACCGAACCAGCCCTTGATGTCGACGGCCTGCAGCGCCGCGCGCTTGGCCGGATCGTTGCGGATCTCCGGCGCTTCGAGCGCCTGATTGAAAGCCCAGGTAACCTGCTTGAGCTCGAACGCGCCGCCCTGACGAATGCCGCCCTGATAGGCGTTCGCGAATCCGCCGGAGTCGACGAACATCGCCGCGAGCCCGGGCGCATCGAGACACGCCAATGCAGTAATGGTGTGCGCGCCGTACGACAGACCTTGCGCGCCGATCCGGCCGTTGCTCCACGGCTGCTTCACGATCCAGGCGCAGCAGTCGTAGCCGTCGCGACCGTCGCTGAGATACTTGACGTACTCGCCCTGCGAATTGCCGCGACCGCGGCAGTCCTGGAACACGACTGCGTAGCCGTGACTCGCGTAGATGTTCGCGATCTCCTCGCTCGCATGCCGCCGGTTCTTGCCCGACTTGCCGTAAGGCGTGCGCTCCAGAATGACCGGGCTGCGTTGCTCCAGTGGCTTGCCGTTCTTCGCAGGCAGATAAATGTCCGTTGCCAGCTTCACACCGTCGCGCGTCGCGACCATGACATCGCGCTGGACGACGACGTCGAGCGCTCCACGCACCGTTTCGCTGAAGACGCGTGCAGGTACGGCCAGGGCCGCGGCGAGCTGCAGGAACTTCAAGGCGAATTCGCGACGATCGATCATGCGCATGCAACCCTGCCCGTCGCGGATACGTCTGAAATGCCCATGAATCGACGCGTCGCTCTCATCACTACGGTGGCCCCCTGCCTTCTACTAATGGCTTGCATGACGCAGCAGCAGGCACCGCCGGCTGGTCTCGTCATTTCCGACGTAACGATCGTATCGCCCGAGCGCGCCGTGCCGCTAGAGCACGGCTACGTCCGCATCGTCGAGGGACGGATCGCGGAAGTGAGTGCACGTCCCCTGCGAGGGCAGGAGGAAATCGACGGGACCGGCCGTTACCTCACTCCCGGCCTCATCGACAGCCATGTACATCTCGCCGTGCCTCCCGGCTTCCCAGCGGCGATGACGCGCGAACAGGCCGCTGCGCAACCCGAAGTCGTCGCGAGCACACTCGCACAGGATCCCAGGAGCTACCTCTTCTTCGGCTTCACGACCGTCGTCGATCTTGTCGGCAGCGGCGATCGGACAGCACAGTGGAATGCGCTGGAGCTGCGGCCGGATGCGTACTTCTGCGGAGCCGCCGCGATCATCGGCGGCGAGCTCCGCCCCATTCGCTATCCCTTCTTCTCGTACCCGGTGACCCTGCAAGAGCGGCTCGCTGTCGTGAGCGACCCGGCGCAGCGCACGCCGGAAGCGATTGTCGGCAAGATCGCCGCGGATGGGGCGAGCTGCGTGAAAACCGTCTATGACGGGTTCGTCGGGGTCACGCCGACCGTGGACGAAGTCAAGCAGCTCGTCGCCGCGGCTCACGCGCGCGGCCTGCCGGTATTCATGCACGCGAACCGCAAGAGTGCCCAGACAGTTGCTGTCGGCGCCGGCGTCGACGTGATCGCGCACGGAGTGTGGCGCGAGCCCGGCGAGGGAGTTGCGCTGGATGCAGAAGAGCGCGAGCTTTTGATGACGGTAGCGCGCAATGGCACCGGCTATCAGCCGACGACGCAAGTGATCGGTGGCGAGCTCGACATGCTCCGCGGCGACTATCTGGCACAGCCGCAGCTCGCCGACGTCTATCCTGCGACATTCATCGACTGGTGTGCGCATGCGCAGGACGGCTGCGGGGACAACCGCCACAGAGACGCCGCCGCGGAGCCCAGCATTCGAGGAACGATCACGAGGGCGGCCGAGCTCACGCGCTTCCTTGCTGACGCCGACGCACGCTTGCTGTTCGGCTCAGACACGCCGAGCGATCTGCTGTACACGAATCCGCCGGGCCTCAACGGCCGGATGGAGATGAGCAACTGGATCGCGGCCGGAGTCTCGAACTCGAAGTTGTTCCGCGCGCTCACCCTCGACAACGCTCGCCTGCTCCGGCTCGACGACAAGATCGGCACGGTCCAGCCCGGCAAGACGGCGAACCTGCTTCTGCTGCGCTCCAATCCTCTGGAGAGCGTGACAGCCTTCGACACGATAGAGACAGTCTTTCTCCACGGGCGTCCGATCGCACGCAGCAGGCTGTCGGCGCGCAATCGATAGCCGGCAAAAGTCACGCCTTTTGCCGGCGATTCGTCGAAAGGGCCTTGGCCGCTTTCGACCAGAAAGCATAGCGCTGACAAGCGCCGGCGGTTTGATACCATTCGCGGCGAGTGCCGCCCTCCTCGTCCCGTCATCACCTGCCCCTGCTCGGAATCGCGCTGAAGCTCGCCTCGGTCGCCGTCTTCGCCGGGATGACCGTCTGCGTCAAGTTCCTGGGTCGCGAGATCCCGAGCGGCCAGACGATCTTCGTTCGCGGCGTCATCTCGGTCGTGGTGCTGGCGTTGATTGCCTGGGGCACGGAGGGACTGCACCTTCTGAAGACCGCCAACTGGCGCAGGCACGCACTGCGCTCGCTGTCCGGCACGGCCAGCATGTTCTGCCTGTTCGCCGCAGTCACGATGATCCCGCTCGCCGATCTCACGGCCATCAGCTTCACGCAGCCGATGTTCCTCACCGTCCTGGCGATGCTGTTCCTGGGCGAGCGGATTCACCGCTTTCGCTGGACCGCGCTGGCCATCGGCTTCATCGGCGTGCTGATCACGATCGGCCCGCACCTGTCGTTCGGACACGGTGCCTCAGCAGGCGTCCTGTTCGCGCTGGCCAACGCCGTGCTGTCGGCGACCGCGATGGTCTTTCTGCGCAGCATGAGCGGCGGCGAGCACGCGATCACGATAACGTTCTACTTCTCGCTCACGTTTATGGTCTGCGCCGGCGTGACGGCACTGCAGGGCTGGCCGATGCCGACGCCGACACAGTGGCTGCTGATCGTGCTCGCCGGCCTGTTCGGCGTGTTCGGCCAGCTTTTGATGACCTACTCCTATCGCTATGCCGAAGCCTCGACGATCGCGCCGCTCGACTACAGCAACATGATCGTGGCGATCATCATCGGCTACGCGTTCTTCGACGAGATCCCCGCGCTCTCGATCTGGATCGGCGCACCGCTGATTCTCGGCTCGGGCCTGATCATCCTGTGGCGCGAGTATTCGTTGAAGAAGCAGCTGAGCGCGGCGAGCTCGCAGTCGTGAGCTTCAGACGATAGCCGCCGCGTAACGGAACACAGCCATCGCCAGCACGGCGAGCCCGAGCAGCGCCGCAGTCACTCGCGCGCCGACTCTGGATCCACGGGTGAAGAATCCGGACACGAACGACAGCAGCGCGGCCGCCGCTCCCGAGATGAGCACGATGCCGCCAATCGACCTGTCGTGCGGATGCAGAACACTCATCATGTAGATGCCCGACAGGATCGTCAGCACCGCCGCAATTCCGGCCGCCGGGCCGACCTTGCGCCCGATCGGCTGCACCCACTGCCCGAAGCCCTCGTTACCGGGCTTGGCCGCGAGCGGCAGAATCGTCGACGTCATCATGAACACGGCGCCGGCCCAGGAGACGCCGCCCAGGATGTGAACGGCGCGGGCCAGCAGGATCAACGGTGCGCTCGACATGATCAGGTCCCTCCATTTATATTAGGTATACATGGTGTATAACCAATTCATGCGCGTCAAGACTAAAGCCAAGCGCAAACCCTATCGAAGCGACCTGCGCGACGCGGCAGCCGATGTGACGCGTGCGCGCATCGTGGAGGCAGCGCGCAGATTGCTCACCGGCGGTAAGGACCTTCCCGCCTTCTCCCTGGACGCAGTCGCACGTGAAGCAGGCGTGACGCGGCTGACCATCTACAACCAGTTCGAATCCAAACGCGGGCTGGTGGAAGCCGTGTTCGACGACATCGCCCGGCGCGGCGGCTTGTTCGAGCTGCGGTCGGTCCTGGCGGATGCGGATGCCATGGCGACCTTGCGCCGAGTCGTCGCGGTGTTCTGCCGGTTCTGGGCTTCGCACGACCGCGTGCTCGCCAAGCTCGCCGGAATGACCAAGCTCGATCGGGATATCGCTGCAAGCCTGAAGCAGCGTACCGAGCGCCGCCGCGGCGTGCTGACCGTCGTGATCGGCCGACTGCCTCGCGTGCGCAAACCCGACGATCTGGTCGACGTCCTGTTCGCGCTCACCACCTTCGAAACCTACGAGGCCCTCTCGGTCCGGCAGCGCAGCGCCGACGCCGTCGAAGCCCTCATCTGGCGCCTCGTGGAAGATTCCGTCCGGTCATATACCTGAGCCCATCAGGCACGCGTGGGCGGCAATCAACTGGTGATCGGCGATGCAGTCGCCGGCCGCGACGGACCGGACGACGTCGGCGGCGGCCGCATGATTCCGTCGACGTCGTCCGCTCAATACGCGGCAACTT
>DATENH010000309.1:0-8031 GCA_035275145.1 Steroidobacteraceae bacterium
GGAGGTGAAGGCGAAGCTCTTCCCCTCGCTTGCGTATGGCGAAGACTTCCAGCGGCTGATGAACCGGATGTGGACCAAGTTCCAGACGGGCCAATAAATAGAACAGGAGCGCGCCGGGCATTGCGCCTGGCGCGCCGACTTTCATGGCTGCCAACCCAACTAACCGGCCTCAGCAGCAGAAAGTGCCGGTCTGGAACGATCCCCAGGCCGTCCCGTACATCAGCATCGAGAGCGTCACGAAGAAGTTCGGCGAGTTCGTCGCCGTCAACGACGTTTCGCTGAAAGTCTATCGCGGCGAATTGTTCTGCCTGCTCGGCGGCTCGGGCTGCGGCAAGACCACGCTGCTGCGCATGCTTGCGGGCTTCGAGGAGCCGACGACCGGACGCATCTCGATCGACGGCGTCGACATGGCCGGCATCCCGCCGTACGAGCGGCCGGTCAACATGATGTTCCAGTCGTACGCGCTGTTCCCGCACATGACAGTTGAGCAGAACGTCGCGTTCGGCCTCAAGCAGGACGGCGTGCCAAAGGCCGAGATCGTCTCGCGCGTCGCCGACATGCTCAATCTCGTGAAGCTCACGCAGTTCGCCAAGCGCAAGCCGCATCAGTTGTCGGGCGGCCAGCGGCAGCGCGTCGCGCTCGCGCGTTCGCTGGTGAAGCGGCCGAAACTCCTGCTGCTCGACGAGCCGCTCGGCGCGCTCGACAAGAAGCTGCGCGAGCACACGCAGTTCGAGCTCGTCAACCTGCAGGAGCAGCTCGGCGTCACGTTCATCGTCGTCACGCACGACCAGGAAGAGGCGATGACGCTCTCGAGCCGCATCGGCGTCATGGAAGCCGGCCGGATCGTGCAGACCGGCACGCCGAAGGACATCTACGAGTACCCGAACTGCAAGTACGTCGCCGAGTTCATCGGCAACATCAACGTGTTCCAGGGCCAGATGATCGAGGACGAGCCGGACCACGTGCGGATTGCGTCGCCGGAGATGGAAGGCACGATCTACGTGAACCACGGCGTCAGCGCCGCATCGGATGCAGTGGTGTGGGCCGCCGTGCGGCCCGAAAAGATCCAGCTCTCGGTGGACCCGCCGCAGCAGCAGGACAACGTCACGCGCGGCGTCGTCAAGGAAATCGCCTACATGGGCGACATGAGCATCTACCTGGTGCAGCTCGGCACCGGCAAGATGATGCGCGTGACGCAGCCCAATGCGTACCGGCACGCCGACGACATCACCTGGGATCAGCAGGTGTATCTGCACTGGCATGCGTCCAGCCCGGTGGTGCTGCTGGAATGATCACGCGCGCCGAGGTTCCGCACCCGCAACGCCATAGCGCCGGCGCGCGGTTGTTGTTGCGCTTCCTCGAGACGCTGCCGCCGTATCGCTGGACGCGCGCTCGCCTCGTGCAGTGGGGCGTGACAGGGCGCACTGCCGTCATTGCAGTTCCGTATCTGTGGCTGCTGCTGTTCTTCCTGATCCCGTTCGTGATCGTGCTGAAGATCGGCTTCTCGGAGACGCAGATCGCGCTGCCGCCGTACCAGCCGATCTTCGCCTGGACGCAGGAGCGCATCCTCGAGATCAAGCTCAACATCGGCAACTTCCTCTATCTGGTCGAAGACAACCTGTACTGGACCGCGTATCTCAACTCGCTGAAGATCGCCGCGATCTCGACCCTGCTGTGTCTGCTGGTCGGCTACCCGATCGCGTACGCCATCGCGCGCGCCAACACCATGTGGCGCAACATCCTGCTGATGATGGTGATCCTGCCGTTCTGGACTTCGTTCCTGCTCCGCGTGTACGCCTGGATCGGCATCCTCAAGAACAACGGGCTCATCAACAATTTCCTGATGTGGCTCGGCGTGATCGACCAGCCGCTGGTGATGTTGCAGACCGACTTCGCGATTTACGTCGGCATCGTCTACTCGTACCTGCCGTTCATGATCCTGCCGCTGTACACCAGCCTGGAGAAGATGGACCTGACGCTGCTCGAAGCGGCCGCGGATCTCGGCTCACGTCCGTGGAAAGCGTTCATGCAGATCACGCTGCCGCTGTCGATCCAGGGCATCGTCGCCGGCTCGCTGCTCGTGTTCATCCCCGCGGTCGGCGAGTTCGTGATTCCGGCGCTGCTCGGCGGGCCGGAGCAGCTCATGATCGGCAAGGTATTGTGGACCGAGTTCTTCAGCAATCGAGACTGGCCGGTTGCGAGCGCGGTGGCAATCGCGCTGCTGCTGCTGTTGCTGATTCCGATTGCGCTGCTGCAGCGGGCGCAGGCTGCCGAGGCGCGGGCATAGCGATGAACAAGAACATCAGCGCCTTCCGCCTCAGCACATTGATCCTCGGGTTCATCTTCCTGTACGGGCCGATCCTGTCGTTGATCGTCTACTCGTTCAACAAGTCGCGGCTCGTGACGGTGTGGGGCGGGTTCTCGACCCAGTGGTATGGCCGGCTGTTCCAGAATCAGCAGATCCTCGACGCCGCATGGTTGTCGTTGAAGGTCGCGGCCATCAACGCGACCGGCGCGGTGATCCTCGGCACGCTGGCCGGCACGGCACTGGCGCGCTTTGGCAAGTTCAAGGGACGCGCACTGCTGTCGAGCATGACCACGGCGCCGCTGGTCATGCCAGAAGTCATCACGGGCCTTTCGCTGCTGCTGCTGTTCGTCGCGATGGAGCAGGTGTTCGGCTGGCCCGAAGGCCGGGGCTTCACGACGATCACGATCGCGCACATCACGCTGACGCTCGCCTACGTCACAGTCATCGTGCAGTCGCGGCTCGCGACCCTCGACGATTCGCTCGAGGAAGCGGCCATGGACCTCGGCGCACGTCCCGGCAAGGTGTTCTTCGTCATCACGCTGCCGATCATCGCGCCGGCGCTGATCTCGGGCTGGCTGCTGTCGTTCACGATCTCGCTCGACGACCTGGTGATCACCAGCTTCGTCTCCGGCCCCGGCTCGAGCACGCTGCCGATGGTGATATTCTCGAAAGTGCGTCTCGGCGTGAGCCCGGACATCAATGCGCTTGCCACGATCATGGTGGCGCTGGTGACGATCGGCGTGATCATCGCCGGGATCATGATGGCGAGGCAGGAGAAACGCCGACAGCGCGACATGCAGCTGGCGGCAGGCGTGACGTTGAAATGAGCTGACCATGATTCGCTCGAAGCTCCCGCACGTCGGCACGACCATCTTCACGGTCATGACCAACCGTGCGCGCGAGCTCAACGCGATCAACCTGGCGCAGGGATTTCCCGACTACGACGCGCCGGCGAAGCTGAAGGACCTGGTCGCCTATCACGTCGCGGCCGGCCACAACCAATACGCGCCCATGATCGGCGTGCCGCAGCTGCGCGAGCAGATCGCGCTCAAGCTCGGTGCGAGCTACGGCCGGCTGCTGGACAGCGAGAACGAAATCACGATCACGCTCGGCGCGACCGAGGGCATCTTCTCCGCCATCCAGGCGCTGGTGCATCCCGGCGACGAGGTGATTCTGTTCGATCCCTCGTACGACTCTTACGCGCCCGCTGTCCTGCTCGCGGGTGGGCGGCCGATCCACATCCCGCTGCAGCCGCCGCGCTTCCAGATCGATTGGGAACGCGTGCGGCAAGCGTTCTCGCCGCGGACGCGGCTGGTGATGATCAACACGCCGCACAATCCCACCGCGACGATCGCGACTGCCTCCGATCTCGAGGTGCTCGCCGACCTGCTGCGGCCGACCTCGGCGATGGTGCTGTCGGACGAGGTGTACGAGCACATGATCTACGACGGCGAGCTGCATGCGAGCATCGTCGGCCATCCGGAGCTGTACGAGCGCGGCGTCGCGGTGTTCTCGTTCGGCAAGACCATGCATGCCACCGGCTGGCGCGTCGGCTACACCGTGGCGACGGAGGAAGTCACGCGCGAGATTCGCCGCGTGCATCAGTTCAACACTTTCAGCATCGCGGCGCCGCTGCAGTTCGCGATTGCGGATTTCCTCAAGGCATCGCCCGAGCACAACTCGCAGCTCAGCGCGTTCTATCAGCGCAAGCGCGACCGGTTCCTCGATTGCCTGCGCAACTCCAGCTTCAGCTGGACGCCGGCGGCCGGCACCTATTTCCAGCTCCTCGATTTCAGCTCGGTTTCGCAGCAGAGCGACGTCGAGTTCGCCGACACGTTGCTGCGCGAGGCAGGCGTGGCGTCGATCCCGGTCTCGCCGTTCTACTCGAATGCGCCGAAGCTGACGGTGCTGCGCTTCTGTTTCGCGAAGAACGATTCGACGCTCGAGGAAGCAGCCGAGCGGCTGTGCCGCGTATGAAGCCGCCGACTCGGGTCAATCATCCACCGGCGGTGCCGGTGCCGCCGGATAATCGTCCGCTGGTCGCGCCGATCTATCAGTCGGTCAAGTTCACCTTCGACAGCGTCGCCGAGAGCGAGCGGGAGTCGCGCGGTCAGCGCGAGGGCTTTCAATACTCGCGGGTCGCCAACCCGACGCTGCGCCAGCTCGAGCTGACGCTGGCAGAGCTGCAGGGTCGCGACGGCTGCCTGCTCACATCGTCGGGAGTCGCCGCGGCCAATCTCGCGATGCTCTCGCTGTGCAAGCAGGGCGATCACGTGCTGATGTTCGCCGAGATGTATCAGCCGACGCGCTACATGATCCGGCGCGTGCTGTCCCGCTATGGCATCGCGCACACCATGCTGTCGATCGAGGACATCGAGGGGATCGAGCGGACGCTGGCCGAGCGGCCGACCCGCTTGATCGTGTTCGAGTCGCCGACCAATCCCGTGCTGAAAGTGGCCTCGCTCGAGCGTATGACCGCGGCGGCGCGGGCGCACGGTGCGCTGACGCTGCTCGACAACACGTTCGCGGGCTTTCACAACCACGGGCAGTTCGACATAGACATCTTCGCCCACAGCCTGACCAAGTACGCGTCGGGTCATGGCGATGTGATGGGTGGCGCCGTCATCGCACGCAAGGAACTGATCGACCGCATGCACACGGATTCGATCATCCTCGGCGCGACGCTCGATCCGCACACGGCATTCATGATCCAGCGGGGATTGAAGACCTACCCGCTGCGCTACGAGCGGCAGTGCCAGAACGCGCTGAAGATCGCGACGTTCCTCGAAGCGCAGCCGCAGGTGGCACGGGTCAGGTATCCCGGTCTGGCGTCGCATCCACAACATGCGCTCGCGGCGAAGCAGATGCATGAATTCGGCGCGATGGTCACAGTCGAGCTGCGCGAGGACGCCGCGCGCTTCAGCGAGACGCTCAAGTTGTTCGCGATCTCGGCGAGCCTCGGGTCGACGGAATCGCTGGTGTGGCCGGGACGGCTCATCAACCCGCGCGACTTCAGCGCGCAGGAGCGTCAGTGGGCCGAGATCTCGGAGCGTACCGCGCGGCTGTCGATCGGCATCGAGGACGCCGACGATCTCGTCGCAGACCTGCGTCAGGCCTTGCAGCAGACCTGACTACTTCCGGAACAGCATCAAAACGAGCGAGATCAGCACGCTGATCACGATCATCGTCGTGATCGGCAGGAACAACCGAAACCCCGGGCGCTCGATCAGGAAGTCGCCCGGCAGGCGCCCGAGCGGCAGCTTCGAGACCCACGGCCAGGCCAGTCCCACGAGCGAGATGAGGATCCCGAGAATGAAGAGCGCGCGTTGCATGGAGGCAATTTAACAAGAATAGGCGCTGCCCCGGAAATTACCTGGGCAACCGCGTCAACCGCAGGCCGGGTGGGGCGTTGATCCGCTCGAAATCACCGCCTTTTCAGGAGGCCTGCAATGAAGAAGTTTTCTGCAGTAGTGCTGACCCTCGCCGGCGTGTTTGCCGCCGTGGGCGCGAGCTACGCCGATGCGCAGGGCACGCGCGATCCCCGGGTCAATCAACGCCAGCACAATCAGCGCGAGCGCATTCAGCAGGGCGTGAAGTCCGGCGAGCTCACGCGGCGCGAGACCGGCCGGCTGGCCGAAGAGCAGCGCGATATCCGTCAGCTCGAGCGCGGGTACAAGTCGGACGGCACGCTGACCGATGCAGAACGCCGCGACCTGCACCATGAGCAGAACCAGGCGAGCCGTGACATCTATCGCCAGAAGCACGACGAGCAGCAACGGCCGCCGGCGGCGGTGCGCGACCCGGGCGTGAACGAGCGCCAGGCGAACCAGACGGCGCGCATTCAGCAGGGCGTGAAGTCAGGCGAGCTGACGCACGATGAGGCGCAGGACCTGCGGACGGAACGGCGCGACATCCGCGATCTGGAGCACACGTACAAGGAAGACGGGACGCTGACGCGCGACGAGCGCCAGGATCTGCATCAGCAGCTGAATCAGCAGAGCCAGGAGATCTACGAAGAGAAGCACGACGAGGAGACGCGCAAGTAACTCTTCATCCGATCTGGCGACATCCCCCTCTGGACCCTCCCTTGTTGGGAGGGTCTTTCCTTTTTCTACAGGCTGCCGAACACGCGCACCCGGTGGCGGTGATACGGCAGCACTTCCAGCACATCGCCTTCGGTCAGACGCTGCTGAATCCCGCGCCACCAATCGGCAGTCATGATCTCCCCGTGCACCTTGAGGAAGGCTTCCTTGAGCTGCGGGTCGAAGCCGAGGAACTGCATGAACGTCTCGGGGAACACGTCGTTTTCGTTGACGTGGAACCAGGCCTCGGCGCGCATCTCGTCCTCTTCGTTCTGCGCCTGCGGTACGTCGCGGAAGCGGCAGTCGGTCACGGCGCACAGCTCGTCGTAGTCGTAGAAGATCACGCGGCCGTGGCGCGTCACGCCGAAGTTCTTCAGCAGCAGGTCGCCTGCAAAGATGTTCGTCACTGCCAGGTCGCGAATGCACTGTCCGTAGTCGAGCACTGCGCGCTCCGCATCCTCGCGTGAGGCGTTGCGGATGTAGAGGTTCAGCGGCGTCATGCGCCGCTCGATGTACATGTGGGCGATGACCAGCTGGTCGTCCTCGAACCGCACGGTGCCGGCGGCCTCGTTCTTCAGCTCCTCGATCAGCGCTTCGGAGAAGCGTGCCGTCGGAAACTGCAGGCGCTTGAATTCCTGCGCATCGACCAGGCGGCCGGCGCGGTCGTGCTTGAACACCAGCTCGTACTTCTTCAGCACTTCTTCGCGCAGCACGTTCTTCGGATAGGCGAAGCGATCGCGAATGATCTTGAACACGACGTCGAACGACGGCAGCGTGAAGCAGATCATCACCAGTCCGCGATCGCCGGGCGCGTGCACGAATTGATCGGTGCTCTGCTGCAGGTGGCGGAACAGCTCGCGATAGCGCTCGGTCTTGCCCTGCTTGGCGCGGCCGAGCACCGTGTACAGCTCGCTGACCGGCTTGCGCGGCAGGATGGTCTTGAGGAACACGACCGCCTGGCCGACGTGCGGCAGGTCGCAGTGGAAGTACGAGCGCGTGAAGCTGAACAGGATGCTGACGGAGCTCTCGTCCATCATGATCGCGTCGATCAGCACGCCGCTTTCGGTGTTCTTCAGCGCAAGAACGAACGGCAGCATCCAGCCCTTGCCGTAGATGCGGCCGACCAGATACGCGCGCGTCATCTGGTAGAACGGCGTGCGCACCAGCTCGACCTGTTCGACCTGTAGCGGCGGGCGCGACGCGTCCGAATCTGATTCGCACTGCGCGCGCACTTCGTTGGTGATGATCCGCACGCTGCGATCGAAGTCGAGATATGGTGTGCGGAAGCGGAAGTCGGCAAGCACTTCCTCGAACAGCAGCTCGAGCGAGCCGCGATTGCCGTAAACGTTGGTCTCGATCGCCGTGGTGATCCGGCCGATCGGGTTCAAATCCAGCGCGACGAATTCGACCGCCGCATCGACGCCGATCGTGCCGAAGGTCTGGCGCGTGACCGAGTTGAAGAAGGTCTTGTCGAACTCCAGGTCCGGCAGCTCGTCGATCAACTCGGTGAAGCGACGCTTGATGCTGCTCCACAACGCGCGCTCGGTCGCGTCCTCGCCGAGGCGTTCGCGCATGTGCGAGACAGCGCGGCTGACGCACTTCTCGTACAGCTCGATACGCTCGACAGCATCGCGCTGGCTA
>DATENH010000310.1:0-12680 GCA_035275145.1 Steroidobacteraceae bacterium
GCCCGTTCGCGATGTCCGACCTCGCCGGCCTCGACATCGGCTGGAGCAAGGAGAAATCGAAGAGCTCGACGGTGCGCGAAGTCCTGTGCGAGATGGATCGGCGCGGCCAGAAGACCGGCGCGGGCTTCTACGACTACGACGCCGAGCGCAACGCCAAGCCGTCGCCGGTCACCGAGAAGATCATCAAGGACTTCATGGCCAAGGCGGGCGCGACTGCGCGCAAGATTTCCGAACAGGAAATCCTCGAGCGCTGCGTGTACCCGATGATCAACGAGGGCGCGAAGATTCTCGAAGAGAAGATCGCGATCCGTCCGTCGGACATCGACATCGTGTGGATCAACGGCTACGGCTGGCCCGTGTATCGCGGCGGCCCGATGTTCTACGGCGATACCGTGGGCTTGAAGACCGTGGTCGCGAAACTCAAAGAGTACGGGCCGAAGCTCGGTGCGGGCTTCACTCTGTCACCACTGCTGGAGAAGCTCGCCGCCGAAGGCAAGCGGTTCCAGGATTTGAAGTGATTTTCGTCTTATCTGGGGCATTTCAATGCGTGAAGCAGTCATCGTCTCTACCGCGCGCACGCCGATCGGCAAAGCCTATCGCGGCGCTTTCAACAACACCCAGGGTCAGGAGCTGATCGGCCATGCGCTGGCGCAGGCCGTGAAGCGCGCCGGCATCGCGCCCGCCGAGATCGAGGACGTCGTGGTCGGCTGCGCCATGCAGCAGGGCTCGACCGGCGGCAACGTCGCGCGTCAGGGCCTGCTCCGCGCCGGTTTCCCGGTAACGGTGCCGGGCATGTCGATCGACCGGCAGTGCTCTTCCGGCCTGATGGCGATCGCCACGGCCGCGAAGCAGATCGTGCAGGACGGCATGCAGATCACGCTCGGCGGCGGCGTCGAGTCGATCTCGCTGGTGCAGAACGACAAGATGAATCGCTTCCGCGCGGGCGATCCGTGGCTGATCAAGAACCTGCCGCAGATCTACATGACGATGATCGAGACCGCCGAGATCGTCGCGGACCGCTACGGCGTGAGCCGCGAGGCGCAGGACCAGTACTCGCTGCAGTCGCAGCAGCGCACTGCGCAGGCGCAGGCGGAAGGTCGCTACGACGCGGAGATCGCGCCGCTGACCTCGAGCATGACCGTCACCGACAAGGAGACCGGCGCGACCTCCGAGAAAGAGGTCACGCTCAAGCTCGACGAAGGCAATCGTCCGAAGACGACGCTCGCCGATCTGCAGGCGCTGCAGCCGGTCTTCAAGAACGGCCAGCGGATCAAGGAAGGCCGCTTCATCACCGCGGGCAACGCGTCGCAGCTCTCTGATGGCGCCGCGGCTCTGGTATTGATGGAAGCGAAGGAAGCGTCGAAGCGCAATCTCAAGCCGCTCGGCGCCTATCGCGGCATGATGGTTGCGGCCTGCGATCCCGACGAGATGGGCATCGGCCCGGTGTTCGCAGTGCCGAAGCTCCTCAAAGCGAATGGCCTGTCGATGGATGACATCGGCATCTGGGAGCTCAACGAAGCATTCGCGAGCCAGGTGCTGTACATCCGCGACAAGCTCGGCATCCCGAAC
Organism: Steroidobacteraceae bacterium; assembly: GCA_035275145.1. Classification (GTDB taxonomy): domain Bacteria; phylum Pseudomonadota; class Gammaproteobacteria; order Steroidobacterales; family Steroidobacteraceae; genus Steroidobacter. Next base: position 1,570 of record DATENH010000310.1, read on the forward strand.
GACAAGCTCAACGTCTCCGGCGGCGCGATCTCGATCGGCCATCCGTACGGCATGTCCGGCGCGCGCATGACGGGTCATCTGCTGATCGAAGGCAAGCGGCGCGGCGCGAAGTACGGCGTCGTGACGATGTGCGTCGGCGGCGGCATGGGCGCAGCGGGATTGTTCGAGATCTTCTGATCCGGAACATGGCGACGACCGAAGCCGCCACCCGCAGCGCAGCGACGGCGCGCTACGCACGCAAGCAGCAGGCGATCGTCGCTGCGGCGAGCGACATTCTCAATCACCACGGCGTGAAGGGAATGACGCTCGCCGGCGTGGCGAGCCGCGTCGGGCTGATCACGACGAGCGTCACCTACTATTTCAAAAAGAAAGAAGATCTCGCCGTCGCCTGCTTCCTGGACGGCATCGCGAGATTCGACGCGCTCGCCAGCGACGCGCTGCGCGAGCACGGGCCGCACGCACGCGTGCAACGTCTGCTCGAAGCATGGCTGGACTTGCGGCGGCAGATCGCAGCCGGAGAAGCGCCGGCAATCGCGGTGTTCAACGACATCCGCGCGCTGGAGAAGCCGCAGCGCGGCCTCGTGCTGCAAGCGTACATGCGCTTCTTCGCCAAGATCCGCGAGATCTTCGTCGCGCCCGAGCTCGCGTGGCTCGATGAGCAGTCGCGCACGGCGCGCGCGCAGATCCTGACGGAGCAGATCTTCTGGGCCGTCGCCTGGCTGCCGCGCTACGACCTGGAAGACTACGAGCGCATTCGCGAGCGCATGTACGACATCTTCGTGCACGGCCTCGCCGCGCCCGGCCGCAAGTGGCAGCCGCAACCGCTGTCGCTCGACGCTGTGCTGCAGTCTTCGACGCAGGAGCTGACGCCGCGCGAAACGTTCCTGATCGCGGCCACGCGCCTGATCAACGAGCGGGGTTACCGCGGCGCTTCGGTCGAGAAGATCTCCTCGCGCCTGAACGTCACCAAGGGCTCGTTCTACCATCACCACGAAGCGAAGGACGACCTGGTGGTCGATTGCTTCAAGCGCAGCTTCGAAGTCATGCGACGCGTGCAACGCGCCGTCGGCGAAGGCGAGCAGGACGAGCTCGTGAAGCTCGCGACTGCGGCATCGGCGCTGGTCGATTACCAGCTGTCCGACCGCGGGCCGCTGCTGCGAACCTCAGCGCTTACGGCGCTGCCTGAGTCGATCTGCCTGGAGATGGTGGAGGCGTCCAACCGGGTCAGCGATCGCTTCGCCTCGCTGATCTCCGACGGTATCGCGTCGGGCTCGGTGCGCGCGGTGGATCCGTACATCGCGGCGCAGATGCTCACGGCGACGCTGAATGCGTCGGCGGAGATCAGGTGGTGGATACCGGACGTGGATCGAGCGCAGGCGCCGGCGCTGTACGCGAAGCCGGTGCTGACGGGGATTTTTTCGAGGTGAGGAAGTCGGCCGCTCCAGCGCATCCTGCGCCCGCGGCATTCACGCATCCCTGCGCAGCAGGCTGAAGCCCGACCTACAGCGCAATGACTGCAGGTCGGGCTGTCACCCTTTTTCTTACTGGCCGAAGCGGAACTGGATTTCCAGTCCGTACGTGCGCGGCGCTGTCAGCGACAGCGTGCGGCTCTGCGTACCCCATGCCGACTGCGATGCACCCGCGGCTTCGTAGCCCACGTCGTCGAACGCGTTGTTGACGAACGCGATCAGCGTGTAGCGATTGTCGCTGCCGTTCCACAGCGCGCGGAAGTCCGTCTGGTCGTACGACGGCGCGAGATAGGCCTCACGCGAGAACACCGAGTAATAGGCGTCGTCCTTGTACGTCCAGGTCGCGCCCAGCGTCAGGTTGCCGAGCCCGGTGAAGAACGTGTAGTTCGCGTTGAACGCGATCTTGTTCTCCGGGGCACTCGGCAGCGAGCCGCCGTCGATCTTCTGTCCGACCTGCGGTCCGGGCACCGTGGGGGAGCCGGTCACCGGCGTGCAGAACCTGGAGTCGCCCGCGACGTCACCGAAGGCGCCGGTATTGGCACCGTCGATGAAGCAGCGCGGGTCCTTGATCTCGGTGTCGAGATAGCTGTAGTTGAAGCGGACCACGAACGCATCCGTGACCGCCCACACCGTCTCGAGCTCCGCGCCCATCGAGGTGGCCTTCTCGAGGTTGAAGAACCGCGACTCGTTCAGGCCCGTGACCGGATCGCGCACGGTCGAGGGGTACTGCGCGTCCTTGTAGTCGTACATGAACACCGAGAAGTTCGTGGTCAGGCGCTGCGCGAAGGTCTTCTTCAAGCCCACTTCAAAGGCGTTGATGAATTCCGGCTCGGTGTAACCCGTGCGGCCCGGCGCCATCGCGCCCGCGTTGAAGCCGCCGCTCTTATAGCCGCGCGTGTACTTGCCGTACGCGAGCGTGCCTTCGCTGGGCTGCCACTCGAGGCCGGCGGTGCCGGTTGCCGCGTGCCATTTGCCTTCGAGGTGGGCGCTCTCGCCGCTCGAATAGAACGCGAAGGGCAGCGCCGGATTGCCAAGGAACACCACGCGCTGGCGGAATTCGTCGGCCTCCTTCTTGTCCTCCGTGTAGCGCACACCGACCGTGGTCTTCCACGTCTCGGCGAACTGCCAGTCGACCTGACTGAACACGGCGGCCGCGTCAGCTTCCAGCAGCGCACCTGCGATCTGCAGGTTGCGGTCCACATGCGGAGGCCCAGCCGGCGGGTTGAAGCCGTTCGCCGCCGACGGCGCAGTCGCGCGCGGCTGGTCGAGCTCCGGCTGCAGCGGCGCGCGGATGCCCTGATTCTGGTTCACCTGCTCGTGGTACTGGTACAAGCCGACGATCCACTGGAACGGACCTTCGCCGGTCGAGATCAGGTTGAGCTCGTTGCTGTAGTACTCCTTGTCCTCCATGTAGAAGGCTTCGATCGTCGGGTAGACCGTGATCGAGTTGGCACCGACGGTGCGCACGAACGGATCGCGATCGACGCCGTCGAAGTCGGAGATCTGCTGGTACGTATAGCCCTGGTAGCCGCCGACGTACTTCAGGTCGAGGCCGCTGAAGTGGTTCACGGTCTCCAGCGTGACGACGTCGTTGCCGTCGAGCTTGGTGCGGAACGGTGTGTCGGTGTCGTAGGCACGCTCATCGGTCAGCGCCGGATTCTCGCCCGTGAAGCCGAACGTCACGTTCGGGAACAGGCCGGCGGTCGGTGCGCCGATCGTGCCGAAGTACACCGGCGCGATGTCGTTCGGCGTGATGCGGCGGTCGACGCGGCGCGCCTGATCCCACTCCGCCTTCGAGTACTTGATCCAGCCTTCCATCGACTCGCCGATGTTGAAGGCGAGCTGGCCTTCGACGTAGGTGTCGTCGTTCTTGCCGCCCTCGGTCTCGCTGCTGTTCACATCCTTGAAGAAGCCCTCGCCCTGTCCGCCGCCGTAGCCGACGACGCGATAGCGCAGCCAGTCCGTGATCGGACCGGACATAGAGCCGGAATAGATCTGGGTGTCGTAGTTGCCGACCGTCGCGCGCACTTCGCTCTGGAAGTCCTCGGTCGGACGCTTCGAGACGATGTTCAGCGCGCCGCCGATCGAGTTGCGGCCGTACAGGGTGCCCTGCGGCCCGCGCAGTACTTCGACGCGATCGGTGACGATCGGCGGCTTGCCCGCCTCGACGTTGCTGGCGGTGTAGAAACCGTCCGAGTAGGTCGCGATGCCGGGGTCGGAGCCGTAGTTGTTGGTCAGACGGCCGACGCCGCGCAGGCTCATGCGATCGAGCGTGCTGGCATAAGACAGACCGGGCGTGAAGTCGGTCAGGTCCTGGATGCTGGTGATGCCGAGCAGGTCGCGCGTCTCGCTGGTGAACGCGGAGATTGCAACCGGCACGTCCTGCAGGTTCGCCTGACGTTTTTCCGCCGTGACGACGATTTCCTCGAGCACCATGGTTTCCGGTGCCTTGCTCTCCTGTGCCACAGCGGCGCCCGCTGAGATGGCCAAGATGCCCGCGATTGCAACGCGAAGCTCCATTCGGTTACGCATGCTCATTACGTTGACTCCCATTCGTACGCGGGTGCCGGCGCACGTTGCCTAGACGGTGGTGGTGGCTACCCCGACGCCGCACGGGCACCCGGCGTCGGAAATTTTTACAGGCGGTACGGTGGCTGACGCGGTTGCAACGCGCAACGGCTTTTCAGGGAAAAGAAGCCGTTTGTTGCGTCAGGAACACACAAGAAAAGTGAAACTGTGACCGACCGCGCATATCTGGCGCGGCTTGCTTTTTTACAGATGCGTGAGGGTGTTGAACGCGCCCTTCAATTCATTCTTGAGGATCTTGCCGGCCGGATTGCGCGGCAGGGTGTCGCGCCAGAGCAAGACCCGCACCGGGACCTTGAAGGCCGCCAGCCGCCGGGCGACCCAGGCTCGCAGCTCCTCCTCGGTCGCGGTCGCACCGGGCTTGAGCTGCACCACGGCGCCGGGCTCTTCCCCCAGCACCCGATGCGGGATGCCGACCAGCGCGGCATCCATCACGGCCGGATGCTCGAACAGCACGTTCTCGACTTCGATGCAGTAAATGTTCTCGCCGCCCCGGATCAGCATGTCCTTGGCGCGATCGACGATGTAACAGAAGCCATCGGCATCGATGCGCGCGACGTCGCCGGTACGCAGCCAGCCGTCGACGAAGGTCTGCGCAGTCGCCTGCGGATTGTTCCAGTAGCCCTTCACCACCATCGGCCCCCGCACCCACAGCTCCCCGACTTCGCCCGCCGGCAACTCACGCGCCCCATCCGCGCTCATGACGCGCATCGCGCCGACCGTGGGCGAGGGTCCGCACGACGCAGGCTTGTTGACGTAGTCCTCGGCGGTGTTGCCGGCGAACGATGCCGAGGTCTCCGTCATGCCCCAGCCGTTGCCGGCCTGGGACTTGGGGAACGTCTCGACGATGCGGCGAACGAGCTCCGGCGCCGAAGGCGCGCCGCCGTAGCCGATCTGCTCGATGCTCGACAGGTCGTAGCGCGTGCGTGCCGGATGCTCGATGAGCTGCCATGCGATCGTCGGCACACCGCCGGTCATCGTGACGCGCTCGCGCTCGATCAACTGCAACGCCTTCTCCGTCTCCCACTTCCGCATCAGCACGAGCTTGCCGCCGCTGAACACCGCGGGGACCATCGAGGCATTGCAACCCGTGACGTGAAACAGCGGCACAGCAAGCAACGTGATCCGCTGCGGCAGCGTGGCTGGATCGGGCGGCGTCGCACCGCGGCGCAGGAACGCACGGGCTGCGACGGCGGCGGCCGTGAAGATTCCTGTCGTGATGTTCCGGTGCGTGCCGAGCGCACCCTTCGGTTTGCCGGTCGTTCCCGAGGTGTAGAAGATCGTCGCGTCGTCTTCCGGCGCGAGCGGCACATCCGGCAGCGCGCGCTCCGGGAGCTTCCCCCAGTCGTTCACGGCGCCGATCACGCTCTCCAGCTTGATCACGCGCGGATCGGCGACTTCCTCGCTCTCGCGGCAGACATACACGCGCTCGAGAGCGCGGCAACTCGCGAAGTGCTCCCTGAGCCGCTCGAATCGCTCGGTGTCGACGAACGCCACTTTCGCGCCGGCGTTGCTCAACCCGTATTCGAGCTCTGCTCCGGTCCACCAAGCGTTGAGCGGCGTGACGATCGCACCGACGAGCGCGGCGGCGAAGAACGCCGCAGGCCATTCGGGCAGATTGCGCATGACGACCGCGACGCGATCGCCCTTGCGAACGCCTTGCTGCTGCAATTCATGCGCGAGCATGGCGACTGCGCGCGCGAAGGCGGCGTAGGTCGCTCGATCGTTCTCGTAAACCAGGAATTCGCGTTGCGGGAAGGCGCAGCCGGCCAGGAACACTTCGCGCAGCGTCGGCGGACAGTTCTTCCAGACCTGGGTGCGATTGCCGTCGACGGTCAGATCGAGCATCTCGAAGCGTGCACCCGGCGCGGTGAGGCGCGCGTTCGCTTGCTCGATCGTCATGGCCGGCCAGCCTGCCGGCAGCGCGGCGGCAGTCATCGTCAACGTGCAGTAGTAACGATGCGCGCTGTCGCGGTTGCGGTGGCGACGAGCTCACCGCCTCCCGTCCGCAACTCGCCCGCGAGGAAGGCGATCGTCCCGCCGCGCGCGACCAGCCGGCCTTCGCCGATCAGCACGCCGAGCGGCGCGGGCTTGATGAAGTTGACCTTCAGCTCGATCGTCGGCGCGAAGTGACCGGGCGGCAGCGTGCAGACCAGCGCAGGGCCGAGCGTGTCGTCGAGCATGGCCGCGACGAAGCCGCCCTGCACGACGCCCATGGGATTCAGAAATTCGCGCTTGCCCTCGAACTGCACGCGAATCGTGCCGCGGTCCGGGTCGATGTCGAGCAGCTTGAAGCCGAGCGTCACGGCAGCGGGCGGCGGCGGCGCGCGACCTTCCATCGCGTCCCAGAACGGTCCCTCCCGGCCCTCACTCATCAGAACATTTCCGAAGCATCGGGCGGACGGATCGCGCTGTCGTGACGGGCAGCGATGTGCTCGCCCGTGATCATCTCGTCGTACGCCTGGCCGGGGCCGACCATCGGGTACACGCCGGCATCCGGATCGATGATGACTTCGAGGAACGCCGGGCCTTGGAAGGCGATGAACTCGGCGACGACGCGCGCGACGTCCTGCTTGTGCTCCAGCCGCACCGCGTAGCGGAAGCCATCGGCCTGCGCCGCCTTGATGAAATCCTTCTTGTGCAGCGATTTATCGCTCGCCGACAGCCGGCCCTTGAAGAACAGCTTCTGCCACTGCTTCACCATGCCGTCGCCGAAGTTGTTGAGCACGACGATCTTCACCGGCAGCTGATAGGTCGTGACGGTTTCCAGCTCGCCGAGATTCATGCGGATGCTGGCGTCGCCGTCGATGTCGATCACCAGCTTGTCGGGATGCGCGAGCTGTGCGCCGATCGCGGCCGGCAGGCCGAAGCCCATCGTGCCCATGCTGCCGGAGGTGAGCCACAGGCGCGGCGAGCGGAAGTCGAAGTACTGCGCGGCCCACATCTGATGCTGACCGACACCCGTCGAGATGATGGCCTCGCCGCGCGTCAGCTTGTTGATCTCTTCGATCACGTGATACGGCTGGATCAGCTTGCTGTCGCGATCGTAGTTCATCGGATGACCGCGTCGCAGACCGGCGCAATGCGTTTGCCACGCAGACCAGTCACGCTTGAAGCCGCTACGCCGCCCGTATGCGAGCAGCGCGCGCAGCGCCTCCGGCAACAGGCCGACGTGACTCCAGCTTACCGGCTTGACCTTGTTGATCTCGGACGCGTCGATGTCGATCTGCGCGATGCGCCGCGCCTTCGGCGCGAACTTCGGCGGATTGCCGGCGACGCGATCGTCGAAGCGCGAGCCTAGCGCGAACAGAAAATCGCAATCTTCCACTGCGTAGTTCGCAAACGCCGCGCCGTGCATGCCCAGCATGCTCATCGACAGCGGATGCGTCGTGTCGAAGGCGCCGAGGCCCATCAGCGTCGTCACGACCGGTACGCCGTGCTCGATCGCGAAATCGCGCAGCGCGGCCGCGCCGTCGGAACGGATCACGCCGCCGCCGGCGTAGATGAGCGGCCGCTGCGCTTCGCCGAGCATCGCGAAGAATTCCGCGCACTGCTGGTCCGACACGAGGCTGCGCATCAGCCGGTTCATGCGGTGGCGATAACCGCTGACGGGCAGACGGCTTGCACCTTGGAACGTGCCTTGCCAGTTCTGCACGTCTTTCGGAATGTCGATGACGACGGGACCGGGGCGGCCGGTGCGCGCGATCTCGAACGCCGTGCGCAGCGTGGCTTCGAGCTTGGTCGCATCGGTGACCAGGAACACATGCTTGGCGACCGAGCCCATGATGCTGGCGACCGGCGCTTCCTGGAACGCATCGCTGCCGATCGCGGCTGTCGGCACCTGGCCGCAGATCACCACGATCGGAATCGAATCGGCCATGCAGTCGCGGACCGGCGTGACAGTGTTGGTCGCGCCCGGCCCGGAAGTGACGACGCACACGCCGACCTTGCCAGTCGCGCGCGCGTAGCCAGCGGCCATGAAACCGGCGCCCTGCTCATTCGCCGGGACGACCAGCGGCATCGGCTTGTGCGCCGACGCTGCACCGGCTTGGTTGTATACGAAAATGGCGTCGTAGGTCGGCAGGATGGCGCCGCCGCTGTAGCCGAAAACGGTTTCGACACCTTCGTCGGCGAGCACCTGGACGATGATCTCGGCGCCCGACATAACCTTGCCGGCGAGCGAGTGAGCGGCGTGCGCAGGGCGCGTCGCGAGAGTCTCTTTCACGTCCTCATTCCAATTAAGCGTGCCAAAAAGTCCCGGGAATTTTCGTCCGGAGCCTAGCAGCAACACCCTGGGATGTATACGAAGCTCGCGGCCTTCCCGTATGCTCGACCTCAAAAGGAAGGCCGGGAATGTCCACGCGCAAGCGCCACATCATTTCGATCCTGCTGCAGAACGAAGTCGGCGCGCTGACACGGCTCGCCAGCCTGTTCGCCACGCGCGGCTACAACATCGAATCGCTCAGCGTCGCGCCGACCGACGATCCGACCGTGTCGCGCCTGACGCTGGTGACGAGCGGCACCGAAGCCGTGATCCAGCAGATCGTCAATCAGTCGCTGAAGCTCATCGACGTCGTGAACGTCGACGACGTGACGCGCGATCAGCACGTCGAGCGCGAATTGCTGCTGATCAAGTTGCGCGCCGGCGCCACGCAGCTCGCCGCCTTGCAGGCGTGCGTGCACAAAGCAGGCGGCAAAGTATTGTCGGATGAAGCGGAAAGCTTTACCGTCGAGCTTACGGACAGTGAATCCCAGATCAACAAGTTCATCGCCGAAGCGGGGAATCTCGGCGAAGTACTCGAGGTCGTGCGCAGCGGTGCGCTGGCGATGTTGCGCGGAGCAACGACGCTGCGTGCTTGAAGCCTCGCGGGGCGTCACGAAACCGTAAACCGCAACGCGGCTACCACGTCGACATCGGGCAGGGTGTCGGCAACGCGACTGCGCAAGCAGTCGCGCGCGTAAGTAGTTGCGCGTGATGCGGTGCGCCGCGTGGAGCCGTGAGGCTCGCGCGGACATTTATCGGGATGGAGCGATGATGTACCGCTTATACGACTACCTGCCCTCCGGAAACGGTTACAAGGTGCGCCTGGTGCTGAAGCAGCTCGCGTTGCCGTACGAGCTGATCGAGCTCGACATCCGCACCGGCGCAACTCGCACCGCCGACTTCCTCGACAAGAATCCGAATGGACGCATTCCGCTGCTGGACGTGCCGGGCAAGGGCTTCCTGCCGGAGAGTCACGCGATCATCGCGTACCTCGCCGAGGGCACGCGGCTGATTCCGACCGATCCGTTCGAGCGCGCGCGCATGTGGCAGTGGATGTGCTTCGAGCAGTACAACCTCGAGCCGAACATCGCGACGCTGCGCTTCTGGCTGAAGCTCGGCAAGACGCGTCAGGAGCTCGGCGAGAAACTGGTTGAGAAGAAGAAGAACGGCTACGCGGCGCTGGATGTGCTCGAAGAGTCGCTGCGCGATCGCGAGTATCTCTGTGCCGGGCAGTACTCGCTGGCCGACATCTCGCTGTACGCCTACACGCATGTCGCCTACGAAGGCGGCTTCGACCTCGCGCCGTATCCGACGATCCGCGCCTGGTGCGAGCGCGTCGAGCGCCAGCCGAACTGGGCGCCGATCACGGACCCGTGAACGTCAGGGGAGCAACACGGTCGAACCGACCGTTCGCCTCGCTTCCAGATCTTCATGCGCCCGCGCCGCATCCTGCAGCGGATACGTCTGCCCGACGTGCACGGCGATTACCGACTTCGCAACCAGATCGAACATCTCGCTCGCCGCACGCACCAGTGACGCACGTGTCGGAATGTAGTGAAACAGCGTGGGCCGCGTGAGGAACAACGAGCCGCGCTTGCTCAACTCCAGCGGCGCCATCGGCGGCACCGGGCCGGAAGCGTTGCCATAGGTCACCATGAGGCCGCGCGGCCGCAGGCAGTCGAGCGAACCCATGAACGTGTCTTTGCCGACGGAATCGTAGACGACGTCGATTCCTTTCTTGCCGGCTGCCGCTTTCGTCTGCGCGACCCAATTCTCGCCCGACAGCACGACGTGATCGGCACCGAGCTCGCGCGCGCGCTCCGCCTTGGCGGGCGAGCCGACCACGGCAATCACCGTCGCGCCAAGATGCTTCGCCCACTGCAGGAGAATCGAGCCGACGCCGCCGACCGCGGCATGCACCAGCAGCGTGTTGCCCTTGCGCACTCGATAGGTCTGTCGCAACAGCATCTGTGCTGTCATGCCCTTCAGCATGAGCGCTGCGGCCTGGTTGTCGTCGACGCCCGGAGGAATGCGCACCAGACGTTCGGCTGGCAAGACGCGCACTTCGCTGTATGCGCCGGCGGAGTTGAAGGCGTAAGCGATGCGGTCGCCGACTTTGAGCTGAGTGACACCGGGCCCGACGGCTTCGACCACGCCGGCGGCCTCGCGGCCGAGCACCGCAGGCAGCTGCAGCGGATACAGTCCGGTGCGCTCGTAGGTGTCGATGAAGTTGAGGCCGATCGCCGTGTGGCGCACCCGTGCCTGACCGGGGCCCGGCTCAGGTACCTCGATCGTCTCCCAGCGCAGGACTTCCGGACCGCCGTAGGAATGAATTCTGATCGCGTGCGTCATGCACGCAATCATGCACGGATTGTCGGGCTAAAGCCCGACCTACAGCGCTTGATCGTCGGTTTCGCCGGTGCGGATGCGAAGCACGCGCTCCAGCTCGGTGATGAAAATCTTGCCGTCGCCGACCTTGCCGGTTTTGGCCGCGCCGATGATCGCTTCCACGACCTGGTCGACCAACGCGTCCTTGACCGCGACCTCGATGCGGGTCTTCGGCACGAAGTCGACGACGTACTCGGCGCCGCGATACAGCTCGGTGTGACCGCGCTGCCGGCCGAAGCCTTTGACCTCCGTGACGGTCATTCCGGAAACGCCGATTTCCGACAGGGCGGCACGCACGTCGTCGAGTTTGAAGGGTTTGATGATTGCGCTGATGAGTTTCATTCCCCGTGGCTCCTGTCTCGAATGCCTCGAACCGCAAATGCACGTTCTGTGCCGGGCCGGAA
>DATENH010000311.1:0-10041 GCA_035275145.1 Steroidobacteraceae bacterium
TGGTCGGGGTGACAGGATTTGAACCTGCGACCTATACGTCCCGAACGTAGCGCTCTACCAGGCTGAGCTACACCCCGAAACCGATCGCGCGCGACGCTCAGTAATTGCGTTCGACGGCGAAATCTGCGAGTTCGCGCAAGGCCTGCTTGTAAGCCGACTCGGGCAGTTCGGCGAGGGCCTCGACGGCAAGGGCGGCCTCCTGCCGCGCGAGCCGCGCAGTGTACGCAAGGCCCCCGGTCGATTCAATTGCAGCGGTGACCGTCGCCAGCTCCGCCGTGCTGCCCAATTCGATGCTGCGCCGGATGATGCGCCGCTGATCCTCGCTGCCGGTCCGCAGCGCATAAATAAGAGGAAGGGTCGGCTTGCCCTCGGCCAGGTCGTCGCCGAGGTTCTTGCCGAGTTGCTCGCTGTCCGCGCGGTAGTCGAGCACGTCGTCGATCAACTGGAACGCGGTGCCCAGGTGCCGGCCGTAGCGGGCCATCGCGCCCTCGATCGCCGCCGGCGCCCCGGTCAGGATCGCGGCAATCTGCGCGCCGGATTCGAACAACTTCGCGGTTTTCCGGTAGATGACTTCGAAGTAGCGCTCCTGCGTCGTGTCCGGGTCGTTCGCGTTCAACAGCTGCAGGACTTCGCCTTCGGCGATCTTGTTGGTCGCGCTCGCCATCACGTCCATCACGCGCATGCTGCCGAGCGACACCATCATCTCGAACGCACGCGAGTACACGTAGTCGCCCACCAGCACGCTCGCTTCGTTGCCCCACACTTCGTTGGCCGTGTCGCGGCCGCGGCGGAGCGTCGAGCCGTCGACGACATCGTCGTGCAGCAGCGTTGCCGTATGAATGAACTCGATGATTGCGGCCGCTTCCGGGTGCCGGCGATCGCCGTTGCCGCAGGCACGTCCGACCATGAGCACGACCAGCGGACGTAGGCGTTTTCCGCCGCTGCCGACGATGTAGTCGGCGATCTGGTTGATCAGCACGACATCGCTGGCGAGACGAGTGCGGATGACTCTGTCGACCTCTCGCAGGTCCTCATCGACCAGGGCTTTGACGGACGCGAAACTCATACCGTGGCACGCAAACAGGGGACGGAAATGGTAGCCGATGGATGCCCCGCGCTGCCCATCTACCTCCTTCCGCGCCCAGCGAAGCCTTTGAATGCACTGAATTCGCTGAAACTTGCCAGTGACCTTCGCTGTCCGTACACTGCACGCCCTTTTCTGGCCGGGGTTCCCGGCCGGTCCGGAGCTCGGTCAGATCATGTACGCCGTAATTTCGACGGGTGGTAAGCAGTATCGCGTCAGCGAAGGCTCGGTGCTTCGCGTGGAGAAGCTCACGGCCGAGGCCGGTGCGAACGTCGAGTTCGACCAGGTGCTCCTGGTCGGGCAGGGCGACAGCGTCAAGATCGGCTCGCCGTTCCTGAGCGGCGGCAAAGTGGTCGCGACCGTGCAGGGTCACGGCAAGGGCGACAAGGTGCGCATCGTCAAATTCCGGCGCCGCAAGCACTACCTGCGGCAGGGCACGCACCGCCAGCCCTACACCGAACTGAAGGTCACCAGCATCGTCAGCTGAAAGGCCGGCGAGCAGACATAGCGAGAACGCGTCATGGCACACAAAAAGGCAGGCGGCAGTACCAAGAACGGCCGCGAATCAGAGTCGAAGCGGCTCGGCATCAAGAAGTTCGGCGGCGAGCAGGTGCTTGCCGGCAACATCCTCGTGCGTCAGCGCGGCACGGTTTATCGGGCCGGCGACAACGTCGGCACGGGCACCGACTACACGCTGTTTGCCAAGGTCACTGGCCGTGTGCAGTATCGGAAAAAGGGCGTCGAGCAGCACACTTTCGTGAGCGTTCTCGCCGAGTAGGTTCGGGCCATCTCCATGGCACAAAGAGCCCCGGTCCGTCCGGGGCTTTTTTTATGTTCGAGCCCCACACATGAGATTCGTCGACGAAGCAAACATTGCAGTCCACGCCGGCCACGGGGGTCGCGGAGCGGTGAGCTTTCGCCGCGAGAAGTTCGTGCCCTTCGGCGGGCCGGACGGCGGTGACGGCGGCAAGGGCGCCGACATCTATCTCGTCGGCACGCAGGGCATCAACACGCTCGCGGACTTCCGCTATCACCGGACCTTCCGCGCGCCCAATGGCACGCCTGGCAGCAGCCAGGACTGTACGGGTGCCGGTGGCGTCGATCTCGAAGTTGCCGTCCCGATCGGAACAGTTGTCGTCGACATCGACACAGAAGAGCAGCTTGGCGATGTGATCGGCTCTGGTCAGCGCTTGCTGGTGGCAAAGGGCGGCAAGGGCGGGTGGGGCAATACCAGGTTCAAGAGCAGCACCAACCGGACGCCCCGCAAGGCGATGCCGGGTCTGGAGGGCGAGAAACGTCAGCTGCGGCTCGAGCTGAAGGTGATGGCGGATGTCGGGCTGCTGGGTTTACCGAACGCGGGTAAATCGACGCTGATCCGCGCCGTATCGGCGGCAAAGCCGAAAGTAGCCGACTATCCGTTCACGACTTTGCACCCGAACCTGGGCGTCGTGGCCGTGGGAGTCCATCGAAGCTTCGTCATGGCCGACATTCCAGGCCTGATCGAAGGCGCGGCGGAGGGCGCTGGCCTTGGAATCCGGTTCTTGAAACACCTTCAACGGACGCGAGTGCTGCTCCACCTCATCGATATCGTCCCGCCGGATCCGGAGGCCGATCCTGTGCAGGATGCGCGCTCGATCGTCGCCGAATTGAAGAAGTTCAGTGCGGATCTGGCGAAGAAAGAGCGCTGGCTGGTGCTGAACAAGCTGGATCTGCTACCGGCAGAGGAAGCAGAGCGGCGCTGCAAGGAGATCGTGCGCCGGCTGCGCTGGAAGGGTCCGGTTTATCGGATCTCGGGGCTGGCCAAACAGGGGACGGAGCAGCTTTGCCGCGATGTGATGAAGCGGCTGGAGGAGTTGGGAGTGCAGGGGCCGGAGGAGGAGTCGGGCTGAAGCCCGACCTACAGGTCAATTACAAGCGGCCGCCGGTATCTCAGGCGGACATTTCCTTGATGCGGGCGTTCAGGTGGCTCTTGTGGCGGGACGCCTTGTTGCGATGGATGACGCCCTTGTTCACCGCCGAGTCGATGATCGGACCGGCTTCCTTCAGCTTCGCGGCCGCTTCTGCCTTGTTGCCTGCGCTCACAGCGCTGACGACGCTCTTGATCGCAGTGCGCAGCTTGGACCGGGCGGCCACGTTGCGCGTACGGCGCTTGACGGTCTGGCGAGCACGCTTTTCGGCTGACTTGATATTGGCCACGGTCGGGGGACTCCAAAAAAGAGCGCGAATTCTGCCGATGCGGCCGGTCCGAGGCAAGGGGAACGGCACAATTTGCCCCGACCCTGGCCGCTATCTGCCCTCCGCTCGCCGCTCTCGCTCTGTACCATGGCGGCCCCATGAAGCTTCCAGCCCCCCGCCGCCGGCGATGAACCGCGGCTTCTTTCGCAGTACTGCCGTCGTCGGAGCCACTACGCTGCTGTCCCGGATCACCGGGCTGGCGCGGGAGATGGTGTTCGCCGCGATCGTTCCCGCGGTCATGCTCGAGGTCTACGTCCTCGCGAACCAGATCCCGAACCTGTTGCGCCGCCTGTTCGCCGAAGGTGCGTTCTCGCAGGCGTTCGTACCGGTCGTGGCCGAGTACCGGGCGAAGCGCAGTACCGAGGAAGTGCGTGACCTGGTCGATTCCGTCGCCGGCACGCTCGGCGGAGTTCTGGCGGTCATCTCGATTCTCGGCGTCATCATCGCGCCGCTGATCGTCTGGCTGTGCGCGCCGGGCTTCCATTCGAAACAAGCCGGCCAGTACGAGTTGGCGGTGGAAGCGCTGCGCTGGACGTTCCCGTATCTGTTGTTCGTGTCGCTCACCGCGCTCGCGGGCGGCGTGCTGAACAGCTACGACAAGTTCGCGCTGCCGGCCTTCGCCTCCGTCGTGCTCAACGTCGTGATGATCGTGTTCGCGGCCTGGATTTCCCCGTATTTCTCGCAGCCCGTGCTCGCGCTCGCACTGGGTGTGTTCGTCGGCGGCATCATCCAGGTCATCATGCAGGTGCCGGCGTTGTTGCGGCTTCGGCTCGTGCGCTGGCCGCGCTGGAATCCGCGCCACGAGGCTGTCAAGCGCATCTCGCTGCTCATGGGGCCGGCGATCATCGGCTCCTCGATGGGACAGCTCAGCGTCATGCTGAGCACCGCGATCGCTTCGCTGCTCGCCGATGGCAGCATGACGTGGCTGTTTTTCGCGGACCGGCTGGTCGAGTTTCCGCTCGGCGTTTTCAGCATCGCGCTCGCCACCGTAATCCTGCCGAGTCTGTCGGCGCACCACGCGAAGCAGACGCCGGCCGAGTTCGCCGAGACGCTCGCCTGGGCGCTGCGGCTGGTGTGCCTGATCGTCATTCCGGCTTCGGTCGCGATGCTGGTGCTCGCCGGGCCGTTGACGGTGGCCATCTATCACCGCGGCAAATTCTCGGGGTTCGACGTCGACATGACCCAGCGCGCGCTGATGGCGTTCTCGCTCGCGCTGCTCGGCTGGAGTCTCATCAAGGTGCTGGCCACTGGCTATTACGCCAGGCAGGACACGAAGGGGCCGGTGCGTGTCGCCATGCGTTCCCTGGGCCTGACGATGGTGCTCAACCTGGTCGTGCTCGCGGGGCTGTGGCTGACGGGCAATCTGAAGTCGGCCGGGGCTCACTCGTTGCTGGCGCTGACCAACGGCATCGGGGCCATGATGAATGCGGGACTGCTGTACCTCGGGCTGGCTCGCATGGGGATCATCCAGCCGGGCCATGTCATGCGCGGCTTGCTCGCGCGCATCGTGATCGCGACCTCGGCGATGGCGGCGCTGCTCGCCTGGCTGGGCGGCGATCTTGCGTTCTGGCTGAGCAGCGGCACAGCGGTTCGCGTCATGCGGTTGAGCGGGCTGATTTCCGCCGGAATCGTCGTCTACTTCGGGGTGTTGTGGGCGCTGGGGGTGCGGGCGGCGCAGTTTCGGTTGCAGCCACCGGCGCCGACTGCGGAGTCGGGCTAAGATGCCCGGCATCCGGTGAACGATTGGGAGCGCGAGGCCACGATGGAGCTCGTTCGGGGCTTACACAACGTGGATCGGGCGGCTCGCGGGTGCGTGCTCACGATCGGCGCCTTCGACGGGATTCATCGCGGCCACCAGGAGATGATCCGGGTGCTGCGGGCGATCGCGGCCACGCAAGGTCTGCCTGCCGCGCTCCTGTCCTTCGAGCCGACACCGCGTGAATTCTTTGCCAAGGGAGCGCCGCCGGCGCGCCTGACGCGATTTCGCGAGAAGTACGCAGCTCTACGTGCCTACGGCGTCGATCGCTTCGTGTGTCTGCGCTTCGACTCGGCGCTGCGCTCGATGAGCGCGGCTGAGTTCATCGGCCAGGTGCTGGTGGATGCGCTCGGTGTACGGCATATCGTCGTTGGGCACGACTTCAAGTTCGGGCGCAACATGGCAGGCAACGTCGAGACGCTGCGCGCGGCAGGCCCGGCGGGCGGATTTGCAGTCACCGAGGTGCCGCCGTTCGAGATCGACGGCGAGCGCGTGAGCAGTTCGCTGATCCGCGCAGCGCTGGAAGCCGGCGATATGGCGCATGCCGAGCGCCTGCTCGGGCGGCCCTATCGCATGACGGGCCGGGTCGTTGAAGGGGCGAAACTTGGCCGCAGGCTAGGATTTCCGACCGCGAATTTGCGGCCGCAGCGGCGTGCGACGCCCCTCGCAGGCGTGTTTGCGGTCCGGGTGTCGGGCGGTGGTTTGCAGAACGCGCCGGGAGTTGCCAGTCTCGGTACCCGGCCTGCAGTGAACGGCAAGGAGTTGCTGCTCGAAGCGCACGTGTTCGACTTCGACGGCGACCTGTACCGGCAGCTCCTGCACGTCGATTTCATTGCGCGGCTGCGGGACGAATTGTGGTTCCCCGACATGGACGGGCTGGTGGAACAGATGAACCGGGATGCGGCCCGCGCGCGGGAGATTTTGAGTCGTTAAGTATGGCCATGGATTACAAGCAGACGATCAACTTGCCCGAGACCGACTTCCCGATGAAGGCGGATCTCGCGCGGCGCGAGCCGGACGTGCAGAAGTTCTGGGAGCAGCAGCGCATCTACGAGAAGCTCCGCCAGGTCGCGAGCGGCCGCCCGACTTTCATCCTTCACGACGGTCCGCCGTATGCGAACGGCGCGATTCACCTCGGTCACGCCATCAACAAGGTCCTGAAGGACGTGGTGGTCAAGTCGCGCTCGTTCGACGGCTACGACGCGCCGTACGTGCCGGGGTGGGATTGCCACGGACTGCCGATCGAGCACCAGATCGAGAAGGCGCGCGGCAAGGAAGTGAAGTCGCTGCCGCCGCGAGAATTCCGCAAGGCTTGTCGCGAATACGCGCTGTCGCAGGTCGAAGCGCAGCGCGTCGATTTCCTGCGCCTCGGCGTGATGGGCGATTGGGACCATCCGTACATGACGATGCAGCCGTTCTACGAGGCTGAGCAGTTGCGTGCGCTCGCGCAGATCCTGCGCAACGGGCACATCTACAAAGGGCTGAAGCCCGTGCACTGGTGCCTGGATTGCCGCTCGGCACTCGCCGAAGCGGAAGTCGAATACGAGGATCGCGTCTCGCCGGCCATTGACGTGCGCTTCGCGATCAGGGACGTTGCCGATCTCGCCAAGCGCTTCGGCGTCGACACTTCGCTGGCTGCGCCGGCGAGCGTCGTGATCTGGACCACCACGCCGTGGACACTGCCTGCGAACCAGGCTGTGTCCGCCGGCCCCGACGTCGCCTACGATCTCATCGATACCGGTGAGGAATTGCTGGTGCTCGCGAAGGAGCTCGCGCCTGCTGTGCTCAAGCGCGCCGGCGTCAACGAGTTCAAGCGTCTCGGCGAAGTGCCGGGCGCCGCACTCGAAGGCCTCGCGCTCGCACATCCGTTCTACGACCGCACGGTTCCTGTCGTGCTCGGCGACCACGTCACGCTCGATGCGGGCACGGGCCTGGTGCACACCGCGCCGGGGCATGGTCAGGAAGACTATGCCGTCGGCATGAAGTACAAGCTGAAGATCGACAATCCGGTCGGCAGCGACGGTCGCTACGTTCTCGGCACCCCGCTGTTCGAAGGCGAGCACGTGTTCGAAGCGAACAAGCACGTGATCGCGGTGCTGAACGAGCACGGCACACTGCTGCACGAAGAAACACTCAAGCACAGCTATCCTCATTGCTGGCGTCACAAGACGCCGGTGATCTTCCGCGCGACGGCTCAGTGGTTCATCAGCATGGAGCAGGCGGGATTGCGCAAAGGCGCACTGCGCGAGATCGGCAAAGTGAAATGGATGCCGTCGTGGGGCGAGAGCCGCATCGGCAACATGATCGCCGATCGTCCCGACTGGTGTATCTCGCGCCAGCGCGTGTGGGGTGTGCCGCTCGCATTGTTCGCGCATCGCGCCACCGGCGAGCCGCATCCGCGCTCGGCCGAACTGCTCGACGCCGTGGCAGAACGTGTCGACAAGCACGGCATCGATGCGTGGGATGACCTCGATCCGGTCGACCTGCTCGGCGCCGAAGCGAAGAACTACGAAAAGGTCAAAGACATTCTCGATGTGTGGTTCGACTCGGGCGTTTCGCATCAGTGCGTGTCGAAGCATTGGCCGCAAGTCACGATGCCTGCCGACCTGTATCTGGAAGGCTCGGATCAGCATCGCGGCTGGTTCCACAGCGCGCTGCTCACGTCGGTCGCGTTGCACGACCGCGCGCCGTATCGCGCAGTGCTGACTCACGGCTTCACCGTCGACGAGCATGGGCGCAAGCAGTCGAAATCGCTCGGCAACGTCATCGTGCCGCAGAAGGTCATCGGCACGCTCGGCGCCGACGTGCTGCGGCTGTGGATCGCCGCGACCGATTACGCGAACGAGATGAGTCTGTCGGACGAAATCCTGAAGCGCGTCGCCGAATCGTACCGGCGCATGCGCAATACGGTGCGCTTCCTGCTCGGCAACATGGCCGGCTTCGATCCGGCAAGAGATCAGGTGCCGCCGGACCAGATGGTCGCGCTCGACCGCTGGGCGTTGTGGCGTACCGAGCAGCTCCAGGAAGAGGTCGTTGCGGCCTATCGCAACTACCAGTTCCATCTCGTGTATCAGAAGGTGCACAACTTCTGCAGTGTCGATCTCGGCGGCTTCTACCTCGACGTGTTGAAGGACCGCCTGTACACGACCCCGGCGAAGAGTCATGCACGGCGCTCGGCGCAGACCGCGATGTTCTGGATCGCGGAGGCGATGGTGCGCTGGCTCGCGCCGATCCTGTCGTTCACGGCAGAGGAGATCTGGCGATTCATGCCGGGCGAGCGCAACGAGTCGGTGTTGCTCAATACGTGGGTCGCGTTGCCGCAGGGCGCGGCGCAGCGGCCGCAGATCGATTGGGACACCGTTCTGCGAGTGCGCAGCGGCGTGATGCGTGAGCTGGAGAAGCTGCGCAATGCAAACTCGATCGGTGCGCCGCTCGACGCCGAGGTCGACGTTTACTGCGCGCCGCACGTGTTGCAGGTCCTGCAGCCGTTCGGTGAGGAACTGCGGTTCGCGTTCATAACCTCCGGAGCGCGCGTGCACCGGGCGGACAGTCGTCCGGCCGAGGCGACGCCGGCGGAGGAGGGGAACGACGACCTCGCGTGGATCGTTGCTCGGCCGAGCGCGGCGAAGAAGTGCGTGCGTTGCTGGCACAAGCGTGAGGACGTCGGCAGCAGTGCCGAGCATCCGGAGCTGTGCGGCCGCTGTGTCGCGAATCTCGCCGGGCCGGGCGAGCCGCGGCGCTACATTTAATAGAGAGCTCAGAGGCTCATGGGCAGCAATCCGCTTTCGAAGGTCTGGTTCACGCCGACGCGCGGCGCCAGCAACTGGCTGTGGCTGTCGTTCTTCGTCGTCTTACTGGATCAGACGACCAAGGCGCTGGTCATCGGCACGGTGAAGACGCAGGACACGATCGCGCTGCTGCCGTTTCTCGACGTCGTTTACCTGGAGAACACCGGCGCGGCATTCAGCATCTTTGCGCAGGCGTCCGGCTGGCAGCGCTGGTTCTTCATCGGGCTGGCCTTGACCGTCAGCATGGCGCTGATGCTGTGGCTGCGACGAATCCGCGCCGAACAGACATTGCTCGCGATCGGCCTGTCGCTGGTGCTGGGCGGCGCGCTCGGCAACGTCATCGATCGCGTGATGCACGGTTACGTCGTCGACTTCATCTACTTCAACTGGCGCACCTGGGATTTCCCGGCGTTCAACATCGCCGACACCGCGATCTCGATCGGCGCGGGCTGTCTGTTGCTGGATGCATTCCGCGAGCGCGGGCACGGCAAGGAGCCCGCGGCCGGCGAGCGCCGCGCGGGGACGGAGTGACCATGCAGATCCTGCTCGCCAATCCACGCGGTTTTTGCGCCGGCGTCGATCGTGCAATCGACATCGTCGAGCGCGCCATCGAGTTGTTCGGCGCGCCGATCTACGTGCGCCACGAAGTCGTGCACAATCGCTACGTCGTCGAGCGTCTGCGCAGCCTCGGCGCGGTCTTCGTCGAAGAGCTCGACGAGGTGCCGGACGATGCAACGGTGATCTTCAGCGCGCACGGCGTGTCGCGCGCCGTCCAGGACGAGGCGAAACGTCGCGGCCTCAAGGTCTTCGACGCGACCTGTCCGCTCGTCACCAAGGTGCACATGGAAGTGGCGCGCTACTCGCGCGAAGGCCGCGAAGTGATCCTGATCGGTCACGCGGGACATCCGGAAGTCGAAGGCACGATGGGGCAGTTCGACACGGCATTCGGCGGGCGCATCCTGCTCGTGGAGACGCCGGAGGATGTCGCGCGCTTGCAGATTCGCGATCCGTCGCAGCTTGCGTTCGTCACCCAGACGACATTGTCGGTCGACGATACGCAGAAGATCGTCGACGCGCTGCGCGCGCGCTTCCCGACGCTCGCCAGTCCGCGCAAGGAAGACATCTGCTACGCGACGCAGAACCGGCAGGACGCGGTGAAGCGCCTGGTCGAGCGCTGC
>DATENH010000312.1:0-63671 GCA_035275145.1 Steroidobacteraceae bacterium
CAACGTCGACGAAGCGACCGTCTACGGCGTCGAGCTGGAGGCGACCTGGGCGCCGACTTTGCATCTCACCCTGCAGGGCAGCGTCGGCTGGCTGGACACCGAGCTCGGCGCGTTCCGCACGCTCACGGGCGATATTCCCAAGGGCAAGAAGTTGCCGAATGCACCGGACCTGACGCTCGGCGCGCTGGCGCGTTACGAAGCGGATTTCTCCAGCACGCTCGGCGGCTCGATCCAGGTCGACGGCAGCTACTCCGACAGCGTCTTCAAGGATGCGATCAACGATCCGGTGATCGCTGCGGACAGCTACGTGCTCGTGAACGCACGCGTCGCCATGTTCAATGCCGCGCGCTCGTGGGAAGTGGCGTTGTGGGGCAAGAACCTGAGCGACGAGCAATACGTCGCTCAGGGGCTGAACACCGGCCTCGGCGCCGGCAACCGCAATTACAACGCGCCGCGAACCTACGGCGCGTCGTTCACCTATCGGTGGTGATTGCCGGTCAGTCCTTCAGCCGGAACGTAACCGGCACGCGCTTGTGCATCGGAATCGCGATGCCATCCTGCGTGCCCGGTTTCATCCGCCACTTGCGCGCTTCGCGGACCGCGGAGTCGTCGAGCCGGGCGAAGCCGCTCGTCTGATCGACCCGCACCGCGCCGACGCGCCCGTTCGGCAGGATCTCGATCGTCAGCCACACCGTGCCTTCATGGCCCATGCGGATGTCGGTCATCGGGTACTCCGGCTCCGTGAACGGGTAACGTGGGTCGCCCTGCGGCAGCACGATGACCGGGCCGGCGCCGGGCGCGTCGCGGACTATTTCGTGCGGCGGCGGCGTCACCTCTTGCGTGGTCTGTCGGGGCGCGTTCGTGTCTTCGGCGGCCACCAGGTCGGGCACATCCAGATCCGGCACGAACGCGCGACTGACGACCGGCTCGTCGATCACGCGCGGCTTCGGCGGCAGTTGCGGCTTGGGTGGCGCCGGGTCGATCAGGATGAACCCCTTCGGAATGCTCACGCTGCCGACTGTGACGCCGTGCGTGAGTACCCAGAAGAATCCTGCATGCAGCAATACGATCAGCGCGAGGAACCAGCTGCGCGAAGAGTTGAACGCGTGGAGTGGTGGAAAGGCATTGACTGTTATCGCGGACATTTGATTGTTCTCCCAGAACCCTGAACTTCTAACGATGATGTTTCGCGGAAGGGTTGTGAGTCGTACGCGAGTCGAAGCAGCGCGGACGGCAGCGCAAACGATCCGCAAGTGCGAATCTGCGCCGCACGGGAGAGGAGAAGCTGTAGGCAGATTCCGGCGCGAAATGCCGGGATCTAAATGCGCCCTGCTGTTGTCAAAGCAACTCCAGACCGGGCACAGAGCCCGGCCTGCGTGAACTGCGTCTCACATATTGATTGATCCGAGCTTGCGCTCGGTGGTTGCGATGAGCTTACGATCGTCGCGATGCCACGGGTGAAACCCCGGCACGAAGAAACGCAGATAGTCCCAGAAGATTCGCCGCATCATTCCCGGCTTCACCAGCAGGTATTTCGCAACACGCCACCAGGTGCGCGGCGTGTTGATGCCGTCCTGGCGAAAGAAATCGGCCATCCGCTGGAAGTTCGAATACCAGAACTGCAGGCTGACCAGGCCCATCACGTGACAGCGCAGGGCCCAGCGCTTCAGTCCCGACATGCGCTGCGTCACCGCCAGGTACGTGTCGTATGCGACCGCCTTGTGCTCGATCTCTTCGATGGCGTGCCACTGCCACAAGCGCAAGATTTCCTCTGACGCGCCCGGTAGCGGCTCCCTTTCGGTCAGCAGCGAATGCGCCATAATCGCGGTGAAATGTTCCAGCGCTACGGTCAGCGCCAGCTGCACCACGTGCGGCCGCGTGCGGGCTTCGTCGACGCGACGCCGGACCTCGGCGTCGATCGCGGTGAGGTCGTAACCGGCGGTCCGCAGCAGCTTGTTGAAAACCACGTGTTCGCGCGTGTGCAGCGCTTCCTGTTGCACGAACGCCGCGATCTGTTGCCGCAGCGGCTCATGAACCGAGTCGCGGTAGCGGCGCACAGACTCGATGAAGAACGTCTCGCCCTGGGGGAACGCTGCGGACAGCGCATTGAAGTAAGCGGTCGCGACCGGGTCGCCGCCATGCCACCAGCGGGCGTTGCGCGTGTTACGGTCCACCTTGAGGTCTCGAGGTGTGATCGTGAGGTCGGCGGGCGTGGTCACGGACATGGGGCGTATTAGAGTTTCTTATTGAGAGTGGTGTCAATAGTGCCGAAAGCGAAACAGGTCGCAAAAAACAGCAATGCCCGTCGCGTCCGGCGCACACCCGAGGAGGCCCGTACGCTGGCGCTCGCGTCCGCGCGCCGCCTGCTGCTCGCCGACGGGCCGGACGCCATTACGTTGCAGTCCGTGGCCACCGATCTCGGGATGAGCCACACCAATCTCATCCATCACTTCGGCTCGGCGGCGGGCCTGCAGTCCGAGCTGATGCGCCAGATGATGAGCGAGCTGACCGCCGCGATCGAATCGGCGGTCATGCGGCTGCGCGCCGGCAAGGGCGAATTCCGCGATTTCGTCGACATCGTCTTCGACGCGTTCGATCGCGGCGGCGCGGGGCGGCTCGCGGCCTGGATCGTGCTGTCGGGCGAGGCGACCCGGCTTGCGCCGGTCGGCGAGGTCGTGCGCGACTACATCGACAGCGTCGAGCGCGGCGCAGATGCCGGTGGCGACTCGCAGGATGTCCACCAGCGCGTGACGTCCGCGACGCTGTTCGTGACGATGGCCGCGCTCGGCGACGCGATCATCGGCAATCACCTGCGCCGGATGGTCGGGCGCGAGCGCGACGCCGTGCGCCAGATCATCGGCCGGCTCTTGCCCGTAGTGCTGGAGCGTGAGACATCCAACGGCTGAATCGTGCACTGACAAAAGTCAGTTTTGGCCAGTTTCGCTTGAACCACGCCCGCTCGCGGCGAATACTGCGCGCAACATGTCTTCGCAACGCACGCAAGTGAATTCCGGCCCGGTCACGATCCGGCTGGAAGTCCCCGAACCGACCCCGCCCATGAGCGCGGAAGCGCCGCACGAGTCGGCGCACCTCAGCGAGCCTTTCAGCTCGATCCTCGAAGAGATCGCCAGCGAGCTCGAGCTGCGGCCGCTGCTCACGAGCATCATCACGCGCGCTTGCGGACTGCTTGGCGCGGAGGACGGCGCAATCGGGTTGTACGAGCCGCGCCGACACGTGGTGCAGATCGAAGCGGTGCATCGTCTGCCGGAGGCCGAGCTCGGCACTGAGTTCGAGCCGAACGAAGGGCTGGTCGGTCGTGTGCTCGCGACGGGCAAGCCGGTCATCTTCGACAACTACGGCGATCTCGATCGCATCACGCTGCCCGATCTCAGCGGCAATGCCGTGATCGGCGTGCCGATTCCCGGCCCGAGCGGTGGTCTGCTCGGTGTGTTCGGCATCGGTGCGCGACCGCCGCGCAAGTTCGGTCAGAGCGACCTCGCGACGCTGCGCCTGTTCGCGCGTCACGCAGCGATCGCAATCCAGAACGCGATGCGCTACGGCCGCGAGCAACGGCGCACCGAGCGCATGATGCTGATCGCGAGCATCGCGCGCGTCATCACGTCGGGGCTGGAGCCCGAGGAGTTGGTCGCGACAGCGGCGCAGGCGATTCACAATCATCTCGGCTATCGCAACGTCGTCATCCCGCTGCTGTATCGCGGCGAGGAGGACTACCTGCTGTTCCGCGCGCACGCCGGCGCCTATCAGGATATTTTCGAGCAGCCGTTCCGCATGCCCGCGACCAAGGGCATCACCGGCGCCGCCGTGACGACTGGCGAAGTGCAGATCGTCAACGACGTGCGCAAGGATCCGCGTTACGTCCCGCCGCCGATGCCCGTCAACGTGCGCACCGAGCTCGCGGTGCCGATCATGCTCGGCGACGAAGTGTTCGGCTGCATCAATCTCGAAGGGCTCGACCCGTTCGATGAGGACGATGTCGCGAGCATCCAGATCATCGCGGATCACCTCGCTGTCGCGATCAAGAACGCTCGCCTGACTTCCGAAGCGCGACAAGCTGCGGTGATGCGCGAGCGGCAGCGGTTGGCGCGCGATCTGCACGATGCGGTCAGTCAGGCGCTGTCTTCCATCAGTCTGATGTCGCAGTCGTTGGTGTCGGCGTGGCGCCGCGATCCCGCCGAGGGCGAGCGCCGCGCGCGGCGTATCGAAGAGCTGGCGCGCCTGGCTTTCTCCGAGATGCGCGCGCTGCTGCGAGAGCTGCGGCCCGACACGGTGAGCGGCGAATCGGCGGATTCCGCGTCGCGCGTCGGCGTCGGCGACGTGAAACGAATGGGTCTCGCCGCCGCCCTGCAACGCTTCGCACTCGTGCTCGCGCCGCAGACGCCGAGCATCCGCCTGGATTTCGCCGGCTACAAATCCCAGCAGCCCGGACTCGAGGAAAGCCTGTATCTGATCTGTCGCGAGGCGCTGTCGAACGCGATCCGTCACTCCGGTGCGAACCGCGTCGACATCAACGGACGCGTGGACGCCGACGTCTTGACGCTGAGCGTCCGCGACAACGGCCGCGGCTTCGATCTGGCGGAACGTGCCGCCGCCGATGCCGATCGCGCCGAGCAAGGCATCGGCCTGCACACAATGAGCGAGCGTGCCGCCGTTCTCGGCGGCGTGTGCGAAATCCGCTCGCAGCCTGGACAAGGGACCACCGTATGCATACGCATTCCATTGCTGGCGAACCCATCGTGAGCGCTGCTCCTGCCATCCGCCTGCTGCTGGTCGACGACCACGGCATCGTGCGCGAAGGCTTGCGTGCTCTGCTCGACGACTGCGACGAGTTCGTGATCGTCGGCGAAGCGACCAACGGCGACGAGGCGTGCGAGGCGGTGCGCCGGCTCGCGCCCGATATCGTGCTCATGGACCTGAAGATGCCCGGTCTGCCCGCGAGCGATGCGATCCGCGTGATCCGTGCCTCGTCGGCGACGGTCAAGGTGATCGCGCTGACGAGCTACGCGGAAGACGGCCAGGTGCGCGAGATCATTTCCGCCGGTGCGCAGGGCTACATTCTCAAGGACGTGACCAAGGCCGATTTCCTCACCGCCTTGCGCACGGTTGCGGGGGGACAGACATGGCTGCACCCGCTCGCACAGCGGGCACTGGTCGAGCAGTTGCGCAACCGGCAAGCGGACCCGCTGGCCTTGCTCACGCAACGTGAGCGCAGCGTGCTCGATCTGATTGCGCGCGGTATGAGCAACCGGCAGATCGGCGACGAGCTGCACCTCACCGAGGGAACGGTGAAGGGATATGTCAGCACCATCCTGGCGAAGCTGAAGCTCGAGGATCGCACTCAGGCGGCGCTGTTCGCTGTGCAGCGCGGGCTGACCAAGAAATAACTCTCGCGTCTTTGCGAGAAACTTTCTTTTCTCTCTCTTTCCCTTCCGTTCCATCTGAGTTCCCCACGAAAGTGGGCGACGTTTTCGGCCGTTGCGGCGATGTGCTCGCGGACTGCGCGGTCTACCTTTGCATCGTCATCCTGACATGCGGGGATTCTCATGGAGCGCAATTCCTTCGGCGATGCGATTGTCATCGGCGGCAGCATGGCTGGGCTGCTGGCTGCCCGAGTGCTGGCGGACTACTTCAAGACCGTCACCGTGATCGAGCGCGACGAGCGCAGCGAACGGCCCGAGCCGCGCCGCGGCGTGCCGCAGGGTCGTCATGCGCACGGCCTGTTGTTGCGCGGTCAGGATACGATCTGCCGGCTGTTCGCCGATATCCGCGACGAGTTGCTCGCGGCCGGCGCGACGCCGGTCAACATGGGCCGCGACGTGAAGTGGTTTCACTTCGACGTTTGGAAGTGCCGCTATCACAGCGCGCTGGACTTCATCTCGGCGAGCCGGCCGCTGATCGAGTGGACCGTCGCGGAGCGCGTGCGGCGCCTGCCGAACGTGCAGATCATGCACGGCTGGACGGTCGAGAGCGTTGTCTACGATGGACAGAGCATCAGCGGCGTGCGTGCGTATCGCCGCGACGATCGCGCCACCGAGAAGCGACTGACGGCCGATCTCGTCATCGACGCCAGCGGTCGTGCCTCGCAGATTCCGCAGCAGCTGCGCGTTCTCGGTTTCGAACGGCCGGAAGAATCGGCCGTGCGCATCGACGTCGGCTATGCGAGCTGCTTGTTCCGCGCGCCGCCCAACGCATCGCGGGACTGGAAGACGCTGTATGTCGTGTCGCAACCGCCGGCCAAGCGCGGCGGACTGATTCTCCCGCTCGAAGGCGATCGTTGGATCTGCACGCTGGTCGGCATGCATGGCGATCACCCGCCGACGGATCTTGCGGGCTACCTGGCGTTTGCGAAGAGCCTGCCGGTGCCCGACATGTACGAAGCGCTGCGCAGCGCCGAGCCGCTCGGCGAGCCCGTGCGTTACGGCTTTCCCGCAGGACTGCGCCGGCACTACGAGAAGCTGCGGCGCTTTCCGCCGGGCTTGCTCGTGCTCGGCGACGCGCTCTGCAGCTTCAATCCCATCTACGGCCAGGGCATGAGCGCTGCATCGATGTATGCGGATGCGCTGCAGGCCTGTCTGGAGGAACGCGTCGCCACCGGCTGGAGCCTGACGGACTTGTGGCGGCCGTTCTTCCGCGAAGTCGCGCGCGCCGCCGATCGTCCGTGGGAGCTGGCGACGGGCGAGGATTTTCGCTTCGCGCAGACGACGGGCACGCGCGCTCGGGCGCTGAAGTTTCTGCACTGGTACACGGAAAAGGTGCACAAGGCGGCGAGCGTTTCACCGCAGGTGACCGAGCGCTTCTACGAAGTCATGCACCTGCTGAAGGCGCCGACTGCGCTGTTCACGCCGGCGATTCTGTGGAAAGTCATGACGAGCGGCAAAGCCCGCCGCAACACGCGGCGGGCCATGGATCAGAAGGCGAGCGTTGCGCTCAGACTTTGAAGCCTTCGCTGCTCAGCGGCAGCGTGCGCACGCGATGGCCGGTGGCAGCGAAGATCGCGTTACAGATGGCAGGCGCGACCGGCGGCAACGCCGGCTCGCCGACACCCGTCGGTGAGTACTCGCTCTGGATGAAGTGCACTTCGACCACCGGTGCGTGCGGGATACGCAGCAGCGGGTAGTGATCGAAATTCGTCTCCTGGATGCGGCCGTTCTCATAGGAGAGCGCCAGCCCGAGCGCAGTGCTGAAGCCGTCGACGACCGAGCCCTCGACCTGGTTCTCCGCGCCGCTCATATTGACGACCGGTCCGATGTCGCCGGCGACGGTGACCTTGTGCAACGTCAGCTTGCGGTTCGCATCGACGCTGACTTCCGCGACTTCCGCGAAATGCCCGGCGTGACTGAAGTGGAAGGCGAGACCCATCCCGCGGCCCTTCGGCAACTCCTTGCCCCAGCCCGCCTTCTCGGCGGCCAGCTTGATCACGGCTGCGGCGCGCCCGGTGTTGAGCGAGAACTCGTTGCCCTGCTGCAGCCAGCGCGGCTCGCCCAGGACCTCGAGCAGGAATTCCAGATGATCGCGCTTCGCTGCGACCGAGCATTCATGCAGGAACGATTGCACCGCGAACGCAATCGAGTTGGAGCGCGGCGCGCGCCACGGCCCGGTCGGAATCGCGAGCGGCAGCTTCGTCTGGGTGAGCCGCACGTTCGGCAGCAGCAACGCGGGAAATTCGTCGGGGCTGAGGTCGCCGCCGCTGGTCGGCTTCTGACCGTCCTGGCTGAACGTGATGAAGTGATCCGACCACGCGACCAGCTTGCCGGCGCCGTCGATACCGCCCTTGAACGAATGGAAACCGCCGACCCGATAGAAGTCGTGCTGCATGTCGTCTTCGCGAGTCCATTGCAGCTTCACCGGAACGCCGGCCTGCTTGGAGATCAGCGCGGCCTCGCAGACGTAGTCGTTCATCAGGCGCCGACCGAAACCGCCGCCGACGCGCGTCTGGTGGATCGTGACCTTCTCGCGCGGAATGCCGAGCATGCCGGCGACGAGGCCGAGCGCAGCGTCGGGTGTCTGTGACGGCGCCCAGATTTCCACGGCGCCATCCTTGAAGGAGGCAGTGCAGTTCTGCGGCTCCAGCGGCGCGTGCGATACGAATGGGTAGGTGTAGAACGCTTCCACAGCCTTGCCTTTCGCGATCGCGGCATCGACATCGCCCGTGTTGCGCAGTGAGTCGGGTCCGTTCTGTTTGGCCACTTTGTGCGCATCGGCGACGGCCTTGCTCCAACTGTCTTTCGATGCCGTCGATTCGTCCCAGCTCACTTTGAGCTTGCGGCGCGCGGCAATGGCCGAGTACGTCGAGCTTGCGAGAATCGCGACGCCAGGCATCACTTCGGTCGGCTTGCCGGTGCCTTCGATCACGATTACGTTCGTCACGCCCGGGAGCTTGCGGATCTCTTCGAGATTCGCCTCGCCGACCCTGCCGCCGGTCGCGGGACACTTCTCGAAGACCGCGTACTGCATGCCCGGCACGACCTGGTCGATGCCGAACAGCGGCTTGCCCGTGACGACGTTGATGTTGTCGACACCGCTGACGCGTTTGCCGAGCAGCTTGTAATCCTTGCGTTCCTTCAGCTTGAGCGATTTCTCGTCCGGTACCGGCAGCGCGGCCGCCCTGGTCGCGAGCTCGCCGTAACTCAAACGTCGATTGCTCGCTGCGTGCACGACGTTGCTGTTCTCGGTCGTGCACTCGCCGGCGTCGACTTTCCATTCGTTTGCCGCAGCGCTGACCAGCATCGCGCGGCCCGTCGCGCCGGCACGCCTCAGCTGATCCCAGTTCGTCGGAATCGAGCGCGAGCCGCCCGCGCTCTGCCGCCCGTACACGGTCGGATTCACGGGCGCCTGCTCGACGCGCACCTTCGACCAGTCGGCGTCGAGCTCTTCGGCGATGATCATCGGGAACGAAGTCTTCACGCCCTGGCCGATCTCCGGACCCTTGGCGTAGATGAGGATGCTGCCGTCCGGCGAGATTCGCAGGAATGCATTCGGCGCGAAGCCTTGCTCGCTGCCAGCGGTATTCGCGAGAGCAGTAGCGCGATCGCCGATGTAGAAAGCGAGTGCCAGGCCGCCGCCGGCCACGCCGACGAGCTTGAGGAAGGCGCGGCGGTTCAGCCCGGCCACTGTGCTTTGCGCTTCCGCTGCACGAAGCATCTCTTGCACGTAGTCATCGGCGGACAGGATCGTGTGCTCGGCTGCGCTCATGACGGCTCCCTCACTCGTGCGCCTGTTTCGCCGCTGCGTGGATCGCCTTGCGGATGCGCGGATAGGTGCCGCACCGGCAGATGTTGCCGTTCATCGCGGCATCGATGTCCGCGTCGGTCGGATCCGGCTTCTGTTTCAGCAGCGCTGCGGCGGACATGAGTTGCCCGGCCTGGCAGTAGCCGCATTGGGGCACATCGTGCTCGATCCACGCGGCCTGCAGCGGATGCAGCTTGCCGTCCTTGCCTGCGAGACCCTCGATGGTCGTGATCCGTTGCCCGGCGGCGGCGCTGACGGGAAGCGAGCACGAGCGAGTCGGTGCGCCGTTGAGGTGCACGGTGCACGCTCCGCATTGGCCGATGCCGCAGCCGTACTTCGTGCCGACGAGCCCGAGGTGATCGCGCAAGACCCACAGGAGCGGTGTGGATTCGTCCACGCCCTCGACCACGTGTTCTTTGTCGTTGACTTGCAGGCGCATAGGAGAATTCCCCGTGAGAGTCGTCGCGGCGGATTCTTTCACGGGTCCGCGCAGGGAACAATGCGCTCCGCCGCCTGCGTCCGGCTCCTCGTCGCACTGCACGGCCGGAACCCGCGTCGCCGGTCGGACATTTCTCCTACAGCCAATTGTGGAGAAATGTCATATGCGATGGTTCTTCCTGGCGGTCGGTGTTTTAGGGTGGCTGCTGGCGCTCGGCGTCGTGTGGATCTTCGCGCAGAGCGGCGGCGCGCTGACATTCATCGCTGCGGGCGTGTTCGCAACCGTCGCCATCCTGGCGCTGGTCGGCGAGCGGATCATCAAGACGCTCGAGGAAATTCGTGACGGCAGCGTGACACGGATTCGGGTCAACGCGCCGACGGAGCGAGTCGTTACGGACCGCGTAGTGACGGAGCGCGAGGCGGAGCAGCTCGCGGCCAGCCGCTAACGGCCGTTAGCTGACGAGGCGCTGCTGATCGGCCGGCGCGGTTGTATTGAAACCGACGATCCAGCGGCGACATTCTTCTGCGGGCAGGGCAGGGCTGTAACGGTAGCCCTGCCCATAGTCGTAGCCGGCATCCATCAGGTATTGCGCCGTCCATTCGGATTCGACGCCTTCCGCGACCACCTGCAGTCCCAGCTCATGCGCCATGCGCACGGTCGAGTTCACGATGCTGCGATCGTCGGCACGCTCGTGCAGGTGCGTGACGAACGACTTGTCGAGCTTGACTGCGTGCACCGGCAGGTCGCGCAGATAGGCGAGCGACGAGAATCCGGTGCCGAAGTCGTCGATCGATAGCGCGATGCCCAGGCCATGGATGTCGCGAATGACGCGCAAGGCGCGCTCGCTGTCGTAAAGCATCGCGCTCTCGGTGATCTCCAGCTCGAGCGCTTCGCCCGGCACGCGATGTTTCTCCAGCAAGCCGCGCAGCACCGAAACGAAATCCGTGTCCTGCAACAGGCGCGCCGAGAGATTGACGGCGACGCGGATCTGCAGGCCGCACGCACGCCAGTGCGACCATTGCTCCATCGCGCACTCCAGCGTCCACTCGGTCAGCGGCCGGATCAAGTCGGTCGATTCGGCGAGCACGATGAATTCCGCGGGACTGACGAAGCCGTATTCCGGATGCGGCCAGCGGATCAGCGCTTCGACGCTGTCGCATTGACGCGTGCGGAAGTTGATCTGCGGCTGGTAGTACAAGCGTAGCTGGCCGTTCGCGATCGCACTGCGCAGCTCGCTGACCATCGCGAGGCGCCGTACCGTGTTGCGATCGTTCGCCGGATCGTACATTTCGTAGCGCGTCTGCCGGCGCTTCGCGACGTACATCGCCACGTCTGCGTGGCGCAGCAGAGTTGCGGGGTCCTGCGCGTGGTCCGGATAGCGCGCGATGCCGATGCTCACGCCTACGTCGATTGCAATGCCGGCCGCTGGAATCGGCTCGCGCAGGCTCTCGTGCAGGATGCTCGCGACCTCGACGATATCGTCGTGCGGCGTGCTTCGCTCGAGCACCAGCGTGAACTCGTCGCCGCCGAGCCGTGCGACGAAGCCGTCGCGATCCGCCACCGATTCGAAGCGGCGTGCCACTTCGCGCAGCACCTGGTCGCCGACCTCGTGGCCGAGCGTGTCGTTCACTTCCTTGAAGCGGCACAAGTCGAGCATCAGCAGCGCGACGCGGCTGTCGGGAGGCGTGCGCGTCAGTGCGATCTCGAGGTGGCTCATCAGCGCGGCGCGATTTGGCAGATCGGTCAGCGAGTCGTGCGTCGCTTCGTACTGCAGACGCTGTTCTTGGAGCTTGCGGGCGGTGATGTCGCGGACGACGACCGTGCGCAGTGCTTCGCCCTGGATGTCCACCGGGCTGACCGTGATTTCGACCGGGAACGGCGTGCCGTCGTTCTTTTGCGCTTCCTGCTCGATCACCTTGCCCGGCAACGTCGCCCGGACAATCGCCGCGTCCGGCAGCGGCACGTATCTAGAAACCAGCGCGCCAACCATCGCTTCGCGGCTGCTCGCGAACATCGACGCCGCGGCGGCGTTGGCCATTTCGATGCGCCCGTCGGGGCTGACGACCATGATGGCGTCGGCCGAGGATTCGGCAACGCTGCCGAGCAGCGCGTCGCGGCGACGGATGCCGAGTGCATAGGCCAACGAGCGCATCGTCTCCTGATCGAGCGAGCGGATCGTCGCCGCGAGGAACAGGCCGCCGACGATCAGCAGTGCTGGCACCAGCTCCAGCACGATGCGATGAGCCGAGAACGCGTACACATCGAGCGCGGCGAGGAGGGCGATGGCCCCCGCGCCGACCAGAAGATTGCGGCGCCAGCCGTTGCGTACGAAATAGGCGGCGGCGAGCGCAGCGAGAACTGCGAGCGCCACCAGATCGACCCACAGCGGAGTAGTGCGCAGTGCGCCTTCGCGGAGTGACTGTGCTGCCAGAGCCTGCACGACGACACCGGGCAGTGCCTGGTAGACGGGGACGGCCTTGATGTCGGTGAGTTCCAGCGCGGTCGGACCGATCATCACAGTCTTGTCGTGGAGCGTCGCCGGATCGATGCGCCCGGCGAGCACATCCACGTACGAGACATACGTGAACGAAGCAGGAGAGATCGAATAGTCGATGGGCACATCGCCGTCCGCAGCGACATCTGTTCCTGCGAGCACTGCGACCGCCGACGGAATCGTCTCGGCGCCGAACGCCCAGCTCGTCGCCATCGAGCGGATCAAGCCGTCGCTGTCCGGGCGGAAGTTCACGCCGCCGAGCGTCGCGGAGCTGCCGAGGCTTGCGAGCGGGCGTGTGTAGACCAGCTTGCCGGCGACGCCTTCGTCCGGCTGAAAGAACGCCGGCAGCACGATCTGCGAAGGCTCGAATTGTTCGAGCGCCGCTTCCAGCAAGCCGTCTTCTTCGGCGTTGGTGTGCGCGCTGAAGTCGACGTCGACGAACACGCGGCGCGGCTCTGCAGCTGCAATGGTTTCCAGCAGGCGTGCGTGATAGCGGCGCGGCCAGGGCCATTGCCGCAAGTCGGCGAGGCTGCGCGCGTCGATGCCGACGAGAACGATGTCCGAAGGAACTTCTCGCTGCAGCAGCCGGGAGCGTGCGTCGGCGACGCTATGCTCGAACGGCGCGAGCTGGCCCGCCGCGCGCAGCAGCAGAGTCAGCGCGAGTATCGTCAGAGCGACGAGAGGCCAGCGATGAGCTCGGCCGATCACGGTCGTCAGTTACGCTTGCGGCCGCCCAGCAGGCCGCCGACGCCGCCAAGCAGACCGCCGCTGTCATTGCTGGTGCCGACATCGAGACTGACGCCGCTCGTGCCGGCGTCGACTCCGACGTTGACACCTGCGACACCTACGTCAGTGCCGACGTTGACTGTGCCGGCGGGAACGTCAACTGCCGCTGCGGCACTAGTCTCGACCGGTAGACCGGCAGCTGCGACGGATGTGTCGGCGCCGACATTCACGGTGCCGGCCGGAACGTTTGCAGCGGCAGCAACACTCGTATCGATTGTGACTGCGTTAGTTGCCGCGACAGCGCCGCTCACGCCGACGTCCACCGTGCCGGCAGGAGCATCGACCGCGGCACTCGTGCCCACCGCTGCGCTCACAGGTCCTGCGGTCACGCCGACGTCGCCGGACGCAGCGACAGTGCCCGCACTGAGATCAGCTCCGGCAGATACGCTCGTATCGACGCTCGCGGCTCCGCCAACTGCGGCGCCTGCACCGACGCCTACATCGACAGAACCGGCAGGGACATCGACCGCAGCGCTCGCGCCAGCATTAGCGCTCACGCCAGCGACATCGACTGTCGTTGTGGCACCCGCATCGACACCGGCGCCGGCCACCTTTGCATCGACATCGACGTTCGCTGCGACCGGCGCGCTGTCGCGCGCATCCACTTCGATTGCCGCTTTCGCGGTCACATTCGTAGTCGTGTCGGCAACTGCGTCGACAACCTGCGCACGCGCAGGAGTCGTGACCGCTCCGCTGGAAGCCGAGTCGACACTGATCGTCGGTGCATCGACTCGCGACCGCACGGACGTGTTGTCGCTGCGCGCGACTATCGCGCTGCTGCCGGGATTCGAGGAATCCGCTTGCTGGCGCGAGGCCAGCTCAGGGTTGCGGCGCGTATCGCCGCGGGCAGCATTCAGGCGCAGGACGCTGATGCTGACGTCGTTGCGGCGGCGGATCGCGATCTCGCCGGCGTCCAGATCGACCACGTCGCTGTCGTCGCTGGCGCGGACCTCGAGGTGACCTTCGAAGAGTGCGATCGTCGTGCTGTCTTCCTGCGCGGCGACGTTGAACTGCGTGCCCTTGATGACCGCGACCAGGTACGGAGCTTCGACGCGCAGGCGCGTGCCGGTGCGCTTGCCGATGCTGTAGAAGGCGTTGCCGCGAATCTGGACGATGCGCTCGACCAGTCCGTCCTGCGCGGCGCTCTGGGGAATTTCCAGCTCAGTGTTGCCCGCTGCGGCGAAGGTGCTCGGGCCCTGGCGCAGCTCCACTGCGCCGTCAGCGCCAGTGCGCACAGTCGCGGGGAGTTGCAGGATCGCGCCGGCCGACAGCGGCACCGTCATGCCCGCCATCGTTGCGTTCACTGTGCCATGGACAGTGACGACCACGATGTCGCCCTGTGACGCAGTTCCGGCGGACGTCAGTGAAAACGGCACGCACACAAGAAGCGCGGCGAGGAGCGTCAGGGCTGCAGACCGTGACGCGATTCGCAAAGACTGGAACATTGACAGCTCTCCCCTAGCAGTTTCGCGATCGTACGTATCGATCGCGCCTGCAGATGTGAGGGTGATCGCAGCACCGGAATTTGGCGCCGGCAAAGATACGCTGCGACGAATCGGGGGCAGGCGCAGATGTTTCATAAGGCGTGCAAATCGCGGGTTACGTCAACAGCGAAAGCTGTTGTCATAATCGTGTGCACGCTCGGTGCTGCGGGCGCCGGCGCTGTTGACGAACCAACGCTCAACGCAACCGTGATCGACGGTTCGAGCGCCTACACGCCGACGCAGCTGTTCGCCGCGTACCGCGATCATCTCGGCCGTCCGATCAACACCTCGAACGCGCAGGCGATCATCGCGCAGCTCGAAGCTCTGTATTTGCGTGACGGCTACTCGCGTCCGGAGTTCCGGCTCGACGACGACCTCGCTGCTGCCGGCATCCTGCGCATCGAAGTCTTCGAGGCGCAGATCACGCGTGTCCAGTTCACCGGCGATGCCGGTCCCTATGCGGCCCGCCTCGAAGAGTTGGCGAGCGATCTGAGTCTGCGAGTGCCGCTGCGAACCGTGGATCTGCAGGCAGCGTTGCAGGCGATGCGCGAGCTGCCCGGTCTGACCGTTCGCGCCACGACGCGTCGGGACGAGTCGCGCCGCAATGCCTACGCGCTCACGGTGGCGACCGAATACAAGCCCTTCGATGCGACGATCCAGCTTTCGAACCGCGGCACGCGCGAGATCGGTCCGATGTTCGTCTTCAGCCAGGTCGTCGCGAACAGCCTGTTCGGCTGGCGCGAGCGCCTCGGGCTGTTTGCCTCCGGCGCGACCGACACCGGCGAGTACAGCGGCGCCGGCCTGTTCTTCGACGTGCCCGTAACCGCAGCCGACACGCATCTCTCCACGACTCTCTTCAAGACGCAGTCGAATCCGACCGAGACGCCGGATCGCGACGATCGCTATGATCGTGACCACGCCTCGCTGCGCGCGTCGGGGACGTTCGATTCGACGTCGGCGACGAAGTTCGGCTGGTCGGCAACCTTCGACTGGGACGACCTGGAAATCACGCGCGATGACACGCGCCTGCGGACCGAGCAGTTGCGCGTCGTCGAACTCGGCGCACGCATCACCGGTCGCGCCGGCGCTGCGAGCCAGTACTTGCTGGGCATGCAGGTGCGGCACGGACTGGATGCGTTCGGCAGCACGCTCGATGCGCTGGATATCGTCGACGATCCGCGCCGCAAGGACTTCTGGGTCACGAAGCTGCAGTTCACCGAGCTCGTGCGCTTCGCGCAGACCTGGACGGTGCGTCTGGATGCATTCGGTCAGCAGTCTGCGTACGTCCTGCCGGACGGCGAGCGTTACAAGATCGGCGGCGAGCGCCTCGGGCGCGGCTTCGAAGTGACTGAGATCGCCGGCGATCAGGGTCTGGGCGCCAAGGCCGAGCTGCGGCGCGAGATGTCCTCGGCAGCGGCAGTGCTGGGCAAGACCTCGATATACGGCTTCTACGATTTCGCGGCCGCATGGAAGCAGGACCTGCCGGGCAGAGAGTCGGCGGCGACCGCCGGCCTCGGCTTCGCAGTCGAATACTGGCGGCTCTCCGGCTTCATCGAGGTCGCCAAACCCCTGACCCACGCGGACGTCGAGGGCGACCGCGACACCAAGGTGTTCGCCGAGGTCAGGTTGAAGCTTTAGAATCCCGCGCTGCCATTCCGCGGGAGAGCATTCTTGACCGAGAGTTTCGCGAGCGGCGCCGTCGACGGCGCCATCCAGGCCGATGTCGTCATCGTCGGCGCCGGCCCCTGCGGCCTGTTCCAGATCTTCGAGCTGGGCCTGCTCGGCATTCACGCCCACATCATCGACTCGCTCAAGCATCCGGGCGGGCAGTGCAGCGAGCTGTATCCCGAGAAGCCGATCTACGACATTCCGGCGCTGCCCGTGTGCGGCGCGCAGGAACTGGTCGACCGCCTGCTGCAGCAGGCGAAGCCCTTCAACGCGCAGTTCCACATGGGCGAGGAAGTGACCGAGCTGCAAGTGCTGCCGGATCACACGTTCTTGCTTGCCACTTCGCGCGACACGCGCTTCCATGCGCGCACGGTGATCATCGCGGGCGGGCTCGGCTCGTTCCAGCCGCGCCGGATCGGACTCGAAGGCAGCGAAGCCTTCGAGGGCAAGCACATTCATTACAAGGTGAAGAGTGCGGGCGATTTCACCGGCAAGGACCTGGTGATCTTCGGCGGCGGCGACTCGGCGCTCGACTGGACGCTCGAATTCGTCGGCAAGGCGCGCAGCGTCACGCTCGTGCATCGGCGCCCCGAATTCCGCGCGCAGCCGGCTTCGGTGTCGAAGATGCGTGACTTGGTCGCTCACGGCAGCATGCGCTACGTCGAAGGTGTCGCGCATTCGTTGCTGAAGGAGGGCGAGGCATTCCGCGGCGTGCGAGTGAAGAGTCTCGACGGTCAGTTCCATGACGTACATGGCGACCAGGCGCTGGTGTTCTTCGGCCTGCACCCGAAGCTGGGTCCGATCGCCCAGTGGGGCCTCGGCATCGACAAGCGCGCGATCCACGTGGATACGGAGAAATTCCAGACGAACATCCCGGGCGTATTCGCCGTCGGGGACATCAATACTTATCCCGGCAAGAAGAAGCTGATCCTGTCGGGCTTCCACGAGGCGGCGCTGGCGGCCTTCGCCGTCGCCCACCATCTGAACCCCGCGAAGAAGGTGCCGCTGCAGTACACGACCACCAGCCCGATCATGCACAAGCGGCTCGGGGTGCCGGACTGAAGCGCGCAAGTCGTTGGCGCGACTCGGGTTTCGAGTTCGCGCCCTGGCGCTATTTAGACATATCCAATCCATATTTCAGCCACGCCGGGCTGCGGGCCTACATTCGCCCGCTATGTATCGGTACGACTCCATCGATCAGCGTCTCGTCGACCAGCGCGTCGCGCAGTTCCGCGACCAGACGCAGCGCTTCCTGGCCGGGCAGATTTCCGCCGACGACTTCAAGTCCTTGCGCCTGCGCAACGGCCTGTACATCCAGAAGCACGCGCCGATGCTGCGCATCTCGGTGCCGTACGGCCTGATGGTCAGCAAGCAGTTGCGCATGCTGGCGCGCATCGCACGCGAGTTCGATCGCAACTACGGCCACTTCACGACGCGGCAGAACATCCAGTTCAACTGGCCGCAACTGGAGCAAGTGCCCGACATCCTCGCGCTGCTCGCGACGGTGGAGATGCATGCGATTCAGACCAGCGGCAACTGCATTCGCAACGTCACGGCCGATCATCTGGCCGGCGTTGCGCCGGACGAGCTCGAGGATCCGCGGCCGTGGTGCGAGTACATCCGGCAGTGGGCGACTCTGCATCCCGAATTCTCGTATCTGCCGCGCAAGTTCAAGATCGCGGTGACCGGCTCGCCGCAGGATCGCGCGGCGTCGCGGGTGCATGACATCGGTCTGCATCTGGTCCGCAACGCTGCGGGCGAAGTCGGTTTCGAAGTCATCGTCGGCGGCGGCCTCGGTCGCGCGCCGATGATCGGTCACGTGATCCGCGAATTCCTGCCGAAGCAGGAGCTGCTCGCGTACCTCGAGGCGATCCTGCGCGTGTACAACCTCGAAGGCCGCCGCGACAACATTCACAAGGCGCGCATCAAGATCCTGGTGAAGGCGCTCGGCCCGCACAAGTTCCGCGAGCTGGTCGAGGCCGAGTTCGCCGCTGCGCGCGACACGGCCCCGGTCTTCGACGCCGCCGAGTTCGAGCGGATCCAGACTTTCTTCGGCTCGCCGCGCTACGAAGCGCTGCTCGACGAGAACGTCGAAGCCGGCAAATCGCGCGAATTCCGCAATTGGTATCGCCAGAACACGCGCAAGCACAAGGTGCAGGGCTATCGTGCCGTGTTCCTCTCGCTGAAGTCGCCGAACCGCCCGCCGGGAGACATCACGGCGGAGCAGCTCGATCGCGTCGCGGATCTCGCCGACCGCTATTCGCTCGGGCTGGTGCGCTCGACGCACGACCAGAATCTGTTGTTCGCAGACGTGCGTCAGCGTGACCTGTACGTGCTGTGGCAGGAGCTGCGCGAGCTCGACCTGGCGACCTCGAACATCGGCACGTTGACCGACATGATCTGCTGCCCGGGCCTGGATTTCTGCTCGCTGGCCAATGCGCGCTCGATCCCGATTGCGACGCAGATCAAC
Organism: Steroidobacteraceae bacterium; assembly: GCA_035275145.1. GTDB lineage: Bacteria > Pseudomonadota > Gammaproteobacteria > Steroidobacterales > Steroidobacteraceae > Steroidobacter. The sequence goes on from DATENH010000312.1 coordinate 18,588, forward strand.
GAGCGCTTCGACGACCTCGACTACCTGTACGACCTCGGCGAGATCCAGCTGAAGATGTCCGGCTGCATGAACGGCTGCGGCCATCATTCGGTCGGCCACATCGGCATCCTCGGCGTCGATAAGAGCGGCGAGGAGTGGTACCAGATCACGCTCGGCGGCTCGACCGGCGGTCAGGACGCTTCGCTCGGCGAGGTGATCGGCCCGTCGGTCGCGTTCGACGAGGTCGTGGATACCATCGAACGCATCATCAACGTGTACGTGGCCGAGCGGCACGAGGAAGAGCGCTTCCTCGACACTTTCCGCCGCATCGGTGTGGCACCTTTCAAGGCTCGGGTCTATGCGCCAGCTCATCAGGCGGCGTGAAATCGTCAACGACGATTGGCGCTACGTGGACGAGGATCCGCACGGGCGCGATCGCGCGCTGATCCTGCCGTTCGCGCGCTGGCAGCAGGAGCGCAATCGCTGGTGGCTGTGGGACGGGCGCCTGGGCGTGCGGCTCGGCCCGGCCGACCCGGTCGCGGCACTGGCCCAGGATTTCCTGCGCGTCGGTCTGGTGGCCATCGAGTTTGGCGGCATCGCGGAAGGTCGCGGTTACAGCCAGGCGCAGCTACTGCGCAAGCGGTACAAGTTCGGTGGCGAGTTGCGCGCCGTCGGGAATATTCAGCGCGATCAGCTGTTCTACCTCGCGCGCTGCGGCTTCGATTCGTTCGAGCTGCCGGCGGGTGCGGATCTGCAGGGCGCACTGGCCGCTTTCGACGATTTTTCGGTTGCCTACCAGGGCGCGCCAGACCTGGATCTGTCGCTGGGGCGCCGCGCTTCGTAACAGCCCGACTCTTCCGGTATCTTTCGGGCCAGGATGCTGGTCGAGTCGGGCACCTCCGGATTCGAATCTCTTGCCGCGCAGCCCCGTGCCGCGCTGCTCATCGTCCATGGTCTCGCCGAATACGCCGGTCGCTATCGCGATCTCGCAGCCACGCTGGCCAGCCGCGGGATCTCCTGCTTCGCCTACGATCAGCGCGGCCATGGCGCGCGGCCCGGCACTCGCACGCATGTCGATCGCTTCGACGATCTCGTCGATGATCTGAATCTCGAAGCCGCATCGCTGACGCGCCGCTCGCCCGAGCTGCCGCTGTTCGTGTGGGGACACAGCATGGGCTCGATCGTCACGATCCTCGCCGTGCTCTCGGCGCGGCACCGTTGGCGGGGTGTAATCACTTCCAGCAATTCGCTGGAAGTCTTCCGGCGCGGGCCGAATCCGCTGAATCCGGTCTTCCGTCTCGGCTCACGCTTGCTGCCGCACGTGCGCATTCCGCTCGGACTCGATTCGCGCAAGATCTCGACCGACGAAAGCGTTCAGCAGGCCTACGCGAACGATCCGCTGATTCCGCCCACCGCGAGCCTGCGGCTGATCGTGGAGTTCGCGGCCGCGTGCGAACGATGCCGCCAGGCCGCTGCGGAGTTGACCTTGCCGTGGCTCGTCGTGCACGGTGAAGCAGACGCGATCGCGCCCGTGCAGGGCTCGCGCGTGCTGTTCGACGCGCTGCGCTCGCCGGACAAGCAGCTCGTGATCTATCCTGGGTTGCGCCACGAGGTGCACAACGAGCGTCCCGCGGAGCGGGCGAAGTTCGTCGATCTGCTGAGCGGTTGGATACTCGCGAGGGTCTGAGGCATGGAACTGAAGAACGGCGTTTGCATCGTGACTGGATCGGCGACGGGCATCGGCGCCGCGTGCGCGATCCAGCTTGCACAACGCGGCTGTCGCACGGTCATCAACTACACGAAGAGCGAAGCCGAGGCCCGCGAGACACTGCGGGCGTGCGAGCAGCACGGGACCGAAGCTCTGCTGGTCCGCGCCAACGTCGCGGAGGATGCGGACTGCCGGCGCATGGCGGAGGCCGCGCTGACGAAGTGGGGCCGCATCGACGCGTTGGTCAACAACGCCGGCACGACCAAGGTCGCGTTCAATCACGCGGACCTGAATGCGCTCAGTGCGGCGGATTTCCAGCACGTCTACGGCGTCAACGTCGTCGGCGCGTTCCAGATGATCCGCGCCGTCGAGCCGGCGATGCGCAAGCAGGGCGGCGGGGCAGTGGTCAACGTCTCATCGATCGCAGCAGTGATGGGCATCGGCACCTCGGTCGCGTATGCGGCGTCCAAGGGCGCGCTGAACACGATGACGCTGTCGCTGTCGCGCGCGCTCGGGCCGCAGATCCGCATCAACGCAGTGTGCCCGGGCTTCGTGGAAACTCGGTGGTTGCAGGAGGCTCTCGGGCCCGCTTACGAGGGCGCGAAGGCGCGCTATATGTCGAACGCGGCGTTGCAAAAGGTCTGCACCCCGGACGACATCGCGCGCGCAGTGCTGTGGTTGCTGGAAGGTTCGGAGCTGGTCACCGGCGAGTTCATTCTCGTCGATGGCGGCGCGCACCTCGGCGGCTCGCCGACGAAGGCTCGCTAACCGACTGCCAGCCGCTTCTCCGCCGTCGACAAATCTGCGAACTGCAGCGCGGCCAGCCGCGAATAAAGCTCGTTCGTCTGCAGCAGCTCCGCGTGCGTGCCGATCGCGACGATGCGTCCATGATCGAGCACGACGATCCGATCCGCCTTCAGCACGGTTGCGAGCCGGTGCGCGATGATGATCGTCGTGCGGTTCTGCATCAGCTTTTCCAGCGCCTGCTGCACGTAGCGCTCGCTTTCCGCGTCGAGCGAGCTGGTCGCTTCGTCGAGCAGCAGGATCGGCGGATCCCGCAACAGCGCTCGCGCAATCGCTATGCGTTGACGCTGGCCGCCTGACAGCCGCGCGCCGCGCTCGCCCAGGAATGTGTCGTAGCCTTCCGGCAATTGCCGAACGAACGTATCGGCACCGGCAGCGCGAGCCGCAGCCTCGATCTCGGCATCGCTTGCACCAGGCCGGCCGTAGCGGATGTTTTCGCGCGCGCTGGTCCCGAACAGCACCGTGTCCTGCGGCACGAGACCGATACGCTGACGCAGGTCTTCGGGGCGCGCCTTCGAGATGTCGACGCCATCGATGACGACGCGCCCAGACAACGGATCGTAAAAACGCAGCAGCAACTGGAACGTCGTGCTCTTGCCGGCACCCGACGGGCCGACGAATGCCACGGTCTCGCCCGGCTCGATGTCGAGCGAGAAGCGCTCCAACGCGAGCGTGTCGGGCCGGGATGGATAGCGGAACGAGACGTTCTCGAAACGAATGCGGCCCTGGGCCGGCGCCGGAAACGCCTCGGGCTGCGACGGCGCGACGATGACCGGCTCGGCGTTCTGCAACTCGACCAGGCGCTCCATCGCACCGGCTGCGCGCTGCACTTCGCCCCACATCTCGCTCAGCGATGCCGCTGAGATTGCGACGTACATGGCATAGATCAGGAACTGGCTGAGCTGGCCGCCAGTCATTTGCGCGGCGAGCACGCGATGTGCGCCTTGCCACAGCACGAACGTGACCGCGCCGAAGATCATCATCGTGCCGATGGCCGTGAGCGCCGCGCGCATGCGCGTGCGGCGAATCGCCACGGCGAATGAATCCTCGACCGCCTTGCTGTAGCGCTCGGTGTTCAGCGCTTCGAGCGTGAAGGCCTGCACGGTCTGGATCGCGTTGAGCGTTTCGCCGGCCAGGCCGCTGGTATCGGCGATGCGATCCTGCGATTGTCGCGACAGCGTGCGCAGCCGGCGCCCGACGATGATGAGCGGTCCGATCACCAGCGGGATGCCGATCAGGATCATGCCGGCGAGCGACGGACTCGTGGCGACCAGCAACACCAGCGCGCCGACCAGCTGAATGCTCGAACGCAGCGTGATCGACAGGTTCACACCGGCGATCGATTGCACCAGCGTGGTATCGGTCGTCAGGCGCGACAGCACCTCGCCGGTACGTGTGACTTCGAAGAACGTCGGGTCCATGCGAATGACGCGCGCGTACACATCGCTGCGCACGTCGGCGACCACGCGTTCGCCGAGCCATGTGACCAGATAGAAGCGCAGCGCTGCGAACACACCGAACGCGACGGCCGCCGCGAGGAACGCTACGAAGTAGAAATCGATGGTCGCGCGATCCTGCACGACCATGCCTTGGTCGATGACGTTGCGAAATGCGAGCGGCAGTACGAGCAATGCAGCGGACGCGATCAACAATGCACCGAGCGCCAGCACGAGCGTCAGCTTGTAGCGCCGCAGATACGGCCACAACGAGCGCAGCGGCTTGAGAGAGCGTCCCTTCGGGCGGTCGATGATTTCGTTCATTTGTAGACCGGCAACTCCACGTCCGCGAACAGCGCATCGACGTCGGCAGGCGTGGCGGCATTGCCGGCGCGATCGACCAGGCGACGCGTCAGGTGCGGCGCGAGCTGCTGCAGGAAATCGTACATGTAGCCGCGCAGCAGCGCTCCTTGGTGGAAACCGGCCCAGGTCATGTGCGCGGGAAACAGGTGCGAGGCATCGATCGTGACGAGATCGCCGTCCTCGCGCGGATCCATTGCCATGCTGGCGACGATACCGACGCCGAGCCCGAGCCGCACGTAGGTCTTGATTACATCAGCGTCACGTGCGGTGAGCGCGACGTGCGGCGTAACGCCGGCGCGCGCAAAGATCTGTTGCAGCGAGGACGGCCCGGAGAAGCCGAACACGTAGGTGACGATCGGATACTCCGCCAGCGTCTCGATCGTGATCTTGGATTCTTTCGACAGCGGATGTCCCTGCGGCACGACGATGCGCCGGTGCCAGCGATAGCACGGCAGCAGCACCAGATTGCCGAACAGCTCCTGCGAGCCCGTGTTGATCGCGAAGTCGATGCGGTCGCGCTGGGCCATGTCGGCGATCTGCTCCGACGTGCCCTGATGCAGATGCAGCTCGACTTGCGGATAGCGCTCGCGGAATCGACGGATGACCTCGGGCAGGACGTAGCGCGCCTGCGTGTGCGTCGTGCCTATCGCGAGCGAGCCGCGCCCATCGCCTTTCTGCTCGTCCGCGAGCCGCTTGATGCTCTGGACCTCCTTGAGGATCTTCTGGGCGCGATCGATGACGCGCTTGCCCGCGGGAGTGACGCGCGTGAGCGTGCGCCCCTGGCGCAGGAAGATCGGAAAGCCGAGCTCATCCTCGAGCTGCTTGAGCTGCTTGCTCACCCCCGGTTGCGAGGTATGCAGCCGCTCCGCCGCCGCCGTGATGTTCAGATCGTTTTCGACGATCGCTGCGAGGTAGCGCAATTGCTGTAGTTTCATGGACTTAAGTGTAGCCGCAGACACTCTGTAAAGTCATAACGGCCCCGCATCATGACAGAACAAACGGGTCTTTCACGGGTTATAAGGCGGTTGGCTAGAGTCCGTCCCACTATGAACCCGGACTCTCTGTCACCCCGCTTGCAGTCGCTGGTCCAGAACACGCGCGCCATGCTCGAGCATGCCGTGCGCGAGTACGGCGACGTCGTCTACTCCAACAGCCTCGGTGCCGAGGCGATGGTGCTGACGGACATCATCTGCGCTCACGTGCCCGAGATCGAGATGTTCACGCTCGACACCGGCCGGCTGCACGACGAGACGCTCGCGCTGCTCGATCGCGTCGAGCGCCGCTATCAGCGCCGCATCCAGGTCTTCTATCCGGACGCGAAGCTGGTCGAGCAGTACGTGCGCGACAACGGCATCAACGGTTTCTATCTCGGTCTCGAGGAGCGCCTGAGCTGCTGCAATATCCGCAAGATCGAGCCGTTCAAGCGGGCGGTTGCCGGTCATCGCGCCTGGGTCACCGGCGTGCGTCGCGAGCAATCGGCAGAGCGTGCGCACGGCGAGACCGTGTCGTGGGATGAGCGGTACGGCCTGTGGAAAGTCAGCCCGCTGCTCGATTGGACCGAGCAGGACGTGTGGGCTTACATCAAGGCTCGCAACCTGCCGTACAACGCCCTGCACGATCGCGGTTACCCGAGCATCGGTTGCGCACCTTGCACGCGTGCAATCGAGTCCGGCGCGGATCCGCGCTCCGGCCGCTGGTGGTGGGAAAACCCGGATTCGCGCGAGTGCGGTCTGCAGCCGCGCCGGCGCGTGATTCCGCTCAAGGTCGAGCCGCGCCGCACGGCGGCTGCAGCCGCGACCTGACAGCGGCACGGCCCTGCACGCCATGGACTACTTCCCCATTTTTCTGCGTCTCGCGAACGAGCCGGTGCTCGTCGTCGGCGGCGGTGCCGTTGCCGAACGCAAGATCGATCTGCTGCTGCGAACCTCCGCGCAGGTCCGGGTCATTGCACCCGAGCTTGTCCCCGGCCTCGCGGAGCGAGCAGCAGCGGGCGAGATCACGCACGTCGCGGTCGAGTTCCGTCCGGAGCATCTGGACGGCGTGCGCCTCGCGATCGCAGCCACCGACAAGCACGCGATCAACGCCTGGGTCGCGCGTCAGGCGGAGCGCCGTAACATTCCGGTGAACGTCGTCGACGATCGCGAGCTGTCGCGCTTCATCATGCCGGCGATCATCGATCGCTCGCCGGTCGTGGTCGCCGTCGGCAGCAGCGGCGATGCGCCAGTTCTCACACGCCGCTTGCGTGAGCGTCTCGAGTCGTTCCTTCCACAACGTCTCGGGGCGCTCGCCAAGCTGGCGGGCAAACTGCGTCCGACCATCAAGGCGCGCATCGAGAGTCCGGCGCGGCGGCGCAAGTTCTGGGAGAACTTCTTCGACGGCACCGTGGCCGCCGACGTACTCGCCGGCCGCAGCGTCGATGTCGAGGACATCGCCAGCACACTGCGAACTGGAGAGCGGGGCTCGGGCGAGGTCGTGCTCGTCGGCGCCGGTCCTGGCGATCCCGGTCTGCTGACTTTGCGTGCCTTGCGCGCGCTGCAGAATGCAGACGTGATTCTGTATGACCGGCTCGTGTCTGCGGAGATTCTCGATCTCGCGCGGCGCGACGCGGAGCGCATCAACGTCGGCAAGACGGCCGGCGGCAAGCAGGTTTCGCAAGACGAGATCAACGCACTGCTCGTACAACTCGCGCAACAGGGCAAGCGGGTGTGTCGGCTCAAGGGCGGCGATCCTTTCATCTTCGGTCGCGGCGGCGAGGAGCTCGAAGCGCTCGCAGCGGCCGGTGTGCGCTTCGAAGTCGTGCCAGGTGTAACTGCTGCTGCAGGTTGCGCGGCGTACGCGGGCATTCCGCTCACTCATCGCGATCATGCGCAGTCGCTGGTTTTCGTGACCGGCCACACCAAGGACGAAGCGGGCGACACCGTCGATTGGGACCCCCTCGCACGACCGTCACAGACAGTCGTGTTCTATATGGGGCTGACCCACCTGGAACGAATCATTTCGCGTCTGCGCGCACACGGCGCACCTGACTCGCGCGGTGCTGCGATCGTCGAGCAAGGCACGCGCGCGGAGCAGCGAGTGGTGACCGGCACGCTCGCGGACCTGGCGCAGAAGGCACGACGAGCAGGCATCCAGTCGCCGGCTCTGTTGATCGTGGGCGAAGTGACGCGCCTGCATGAAACGCTGCAGTGGTTCAACGCCGCGGCAGCCAATCCAGTATCGAAGCAAGTGAGGCTCACAGCATGAGCATCCGCAACGGGCTCGCCGACGCTATCGGCAACACACCGCTGATCCGGCTGAACCATTTCAGCGAGCTCACCGGCTGCGAAATCCTCGGCAAGGCCGAGTTCATGAATCCGGGCGGCTCGGTCAAGGACCGGGCTGCGCGCGCCATCATCGACGACGCGGAGCGCAGCGGCCGGCTCTTGCCGGGCGGCACGGTCGTCGAAGGCACAGCGGGCAATACTGGCATCGGGCTGGCGCATATCTGCAACGTGCGCGGCTATCGGCTCGTCATCGTGATGCCGGATAACCAGTCGCCCGAGAAGTACCAGACGATCGAGACGCTCGGCGCCCAGGTGCTACGCGTCAAGACAGTGCCGTACAGCGATCCGAACCACTATCAGAAAGTGGCGCGCCGGCTCGCGGAAGAAATTCCCGGCGCAATCTGGGCGAATCAGTTCGACAACACCGCGAACCGCGATACGCACGAGCTCACGACCGGGCCGGAGATCTGGGAGCAGACCGACGGCCGCCTCGACGCGTTCGTGACTGCGACAGGCACGGGCGGCACGCTCGGCGGTGTTTCGCGCTTCCTGAAGCGGCAGACGAATCATCGCGGCCGCAAGCCGCTCGCGTTGCTTGCCGACCCACAGGGCAGCTCGCTCTATCACTGGCTGCGCGACGGCGAGTTGAAAGCGACCGGGCCGGGCTCGATTACCGAGGGCATCGGCATCGGCCGCGTGACTGCGAATCTCGAAGGCGCGCCGCTCGACGACGCGCTGCATGTCACCGATGTGGAGTGCGTGCGTACTGTTTATCAGCTGCTGCGCCAGGAAGGTCTGTTCCTTGGCAGCACCAGCGGCGTCAACGTCGCAGCGGCTCTGCAACTCGCGCGGCGGCTCGGCCCCGGGCACACGATCGTGACGATTCTGTGCGACACCGGCGCGAAGTATCAGTCGCGTCTGTTCAATCGCAAATGGCTCGCGGAGAAGGGTCTGCTGGAAGCGGCCGGGCTCGATCAGCCGCTCGCGCCCAACCTCGTTCCGCCGGTACCTTTCACGGAGATTCCTCGTGTCGACGCACACCGACTCCGCGCTTAAGTTCGAGCGCCATCCTGTTCAGACCGACGTCGTCATCGTCGGTGCGGGTCCATGCGGCCTGTTCCAGGTCTTCGAGCTGGGGCTGCTCGGCTTGAAGGCACACGTCGTCGATTCGCTGAAGGCGGCCGGCGGTCAATGCGTCGAGCTGTATCCGGACAAGCCGATCTACGACATTCCGGCCGTGCCGGTTTGCACGGGGCAGGAGTTGACGGATCGGTTGCTCGAGCAGATCCGGCCGTTCGGCGCAGGACTGCACCTCGGCCAGGAAGTCACCGAAGTCGCGCGTCAGGACAACGGCCGCTTTCGCGTCGTGACCAGCGCCGGCACCGTGTTCGATGCGGGAGCTGTCGTCGTTGCGGGCGGCGTCGGCTCGTTCCAGCCGCGCAAGCTCGACGTGCCGGGCGCGGCCGAGCTCGAAGGCAAATACATTCACTATCGCGTCAAGGATCCGCGCGCGTACGCTGACCAGGACGTCGTGATTCTCGGCGGCGGCGACTCCGCGCTCGACTGGGCGTTGACGCTCGTCGAACACGCACGCAGCGTCGTGCTCGTGCATCGGCGTCCCGAGTTTCGCGGAGCCCCTGCGTCGGTCGCGAAGCTCTATGCGCTGCGCGACGAGCATCGTGCCGATGTGCTGATCGGCCATGCGAAAGAAGTCACTGCTGTCGACGGCGTGCTGAAGTCGCTGAGCGTGCAGGGCGCAGACAGCGTCGTGCGTCGCGTGGAGCTGGATCAGTTGCTGGTGTTCTTCGGTCTGTCGCCGAAACTCGGTCCGATCGCGAACTGGGGCCTGGAGATCAACAAGCGCCAGCTCAGCGTCGACACCGAGAAGTTTCAGACCAACGTGCCCGGCATCTACGCGGTCGGCGACATCAATCACTATGCCGGCAAGAAGAAGCTGATCCTCTCGGGCTTCCACGAAGCGGCGCTCGCTGCGTTTGCGATCAAGGAATACCTGGAGCCGGGCAAGAAAGTGCATCTGCAGTACACGACCACGAGCCCGCTCATGCACAAGCGGCTCGGCGTCGAGTCTGCGGAAGAGCAGGCAGCGGCGCGCAAAGCTGCCAGCGGTTAGCTCTTAGTCACCACCAGGAACACGCCGCTGGCGCGTGCAATGCGTTCGCTGCCGACGCTGAAGTACACGTTGGCGAACGCCATGCGCGAGCCGGCCTTCTGAATGTCGAGTGACGTCTCGACCCAGTCGCCGATCTGCGCGCTGCCCGCGAAGTCCACACTGAGGTTCGCCGTCACCATGCTCGTCGGCGGTGTCGTCGAAGTCGCGAGCCCATAGCCAAGCGCAATGTCTGCAATGGACGCGAGCACGCCGCCGTGCAGAGTGCCGCGCGCGTTGGTGTGCTTCTCCTGCACGCGCATGCCGATGACCAGCAGCGCGCCCGAGCCGACGCTGTACAGTGGCCCGATCGTTTCGAGAAACGGACTCGTCCTGAAGATCGGTGCAAAGCCCGGTGGAATATCTGTGTGACTCATGGAGGTCTTCCCCTGTGGGTCAGGCTTTAGCCTGACAACCTCTTCCTCGCCACACCAATGCAATCTCGGCATCGCCGGCCATGCAGCGCGCGAATGGTGCTATCTTCCCCGCTCCCATGACCTCCCGAACCGAATTCGCGATCCTCGGCGCCGGCGCGATCGGCTCCATCCTCGGCGCGCATCTGGCGCGCGCAGGTCACTCCGTGACGATGCTGGTTCGCGAGCGGCGTGCGGCGCAGCTACGCGACGGCGTGCGGATCAAAGGACTCGCCGAATTCACGATCCCCGTTCAAGTGCTCACCGACGCATCGCAGCTGCGTGGCGCAGAAGTGCTCATCGTCGCGATGAAGACTCCGGGCACGGCAGGGGCACTCGAGCCGCTGCACAACGCCGACATCGGCGCGGCGTTCTCGATTCAAAACGGCATGTGGAAGAACGAGGCACTGGCGAACGCCTTCGGCGCCGGACGCGTGCTCGGCTGTCTGGCGAACACCAGCGGCGAGCTCTTGCCGTCGGGTGACGTGCTGTTCACGCGCAACGTGAACATCTACCTCGGCGAATTGCCGGCAGGTTCGAGCGCTCGCTCCGCAGGCATTGCACGAACGATCGATGCATCGGGCGTGCGCGCGACGTCGGTGCCCGACGTGCTGGCTCGCGAATGGACGAAGTTCGTCGGCTGGGCCGCGCTCATGCTGATGTCGATCACGACGCGCGCTACGACCTGGCGCTATCTGACGGACCCCGACTGCGCGCTCGTGATGGTGCGGCTGGTGCGAGAAGTCGCCGGCATCGCCCATGCCGCCGGCGTGACGCTCATAAACGAAGACACCCTGCTGCCATTGCAGGGCATCTTGGCCGGGTCGGAAGACGCAGGGGTACGAGCGGTGATCCAGGCCGGCCGCGAGTTCGAGCGCAATGCGCCCAATCACCGGCTGTCGTCGCTGCAGGACCTGGAGGCGGGCCGGCCGCTGGAGATCGAGGGCACGCTGGGCTATGCCGTGCGTCAGGCACAACAGTTGCAGCAGCCGGTGCCGCTGCTCGATTCGCTCTACCACCTCGCCGTTGCAATCGATCGAACGCGCGCCAGCCAGAGCCAGTGAGGACAGTGCGCACTTGCGCACCGGGCGGCCCAATGCTCTGATGACCGCCCCTTCAGGGATTCGCGAAAACTCCCAGGAAACCCTTATGGAAGCCCGCCGCGCCCCGCAGCCGTCCTATCCGTTTCAGTTGTCGTTGCGCGTCCGGCATCCGTCGATCGATCCAGCCGCGATCTCGCGCGAGCTGCAGATCGAGCCCGAGCATTCGTTCCGCGCCGGCGAGCCGCGCGACCCGACCCGCAGCCTCGCGGTGGCACCGGTCCACGTCGACAGTTACTGGCTGGCGACGCTCGACCTGGAGAAGCTCCTGCTCGGGATGCCCGAAACCGCGCTGGTGCACGAGATCACCCGCCACACGCAGACCATCGCGATCAACGCGCTCGAGCCGGCGCTCACCATTCTCACCACCAGCATTCTGAAGCGGCATGCGGAATTCTTCCGGCGCATTCAGTCCGAGGGCGGCGAAGTACGGTTGATCGTCGCCATCTCGGCACGCAAGACGCGCGGCTTCACGCTGACGCCGCACTTGGGCCGGGCCTTGAGCGAGCTGCGCATTCCCGTCGACTTCGAGCTGGGCCATCGATGACTCGCTCCGGTTTCCTGGCCCTGGCTGCGCTGACATTGCTCGCAGGCTGTCAGTCGACGCCACCTGCGCCGGTCGCGCCGCCTTCGCTGCAGCTTATGGAATCGCAACCCTTGGTACTGGCGCCGGGCTGCGCTGCCAGCGGCAGCGTGATGATCGAGTTCATTGTGCGCATGGACGGCAGCACGGACGCGTTGCAGCTCTCGCCCGCGCCCGAGTGCGTGCGTGAGGCGCTCAGCGCGTGGGTGAGCTCGTTCCGTTATCTTCCGCCGACCGCGGAGACTCCCACTGGCGTCGAGTGGCTGCTCGTGTCCGCGCGCCGCGGCTCCTGACCGCACTGCAGTACCTCGCGCTCCTGGCGCAACCCCACGCGCGCCGTCTGCGTCCAACGGCGCATGAAAAAGAAATTACTGCTGGGACTCGCGGCGCTCGTCGTGATCGTCGGTATCGCGGCGTACGTCGCGACCCGGCCTGCGCCTCCGGACACTCGATTCACCGGCGCCTACGCGCTCGCCGACGGCACGCTGGTATTCGTCACTCCGCGCGAGGGCAAGGTGCTGCGCTATCGCATGATGAATGGCGAGAGCGCGGTGCTATGGCCCGCTGGCGATGGCGAGTACGAAGGTGGTCCCGGCTGGGACCAGCGCGAGCCGGTCGTCAATCGCATCAAATTCGATCGTGCGGGTGCCGGCCGTCCGGGCTTCGATTGGCGTCGCACCGACGACAAGGTCACCCATGCCCGTCACCTCGATCTGCCGGAGCGCACGTCGATGTTCCCGAGCGGCGATCTGCAACTGCGCGGCAAGGTGGTGCTGCCCGACGCCTCGACCTACGGTCCCGGCCCTTACCCCACCGTCGTGATCGTGCATGGCTCGGAGTCCTACAGCGCGGTCGACTACTACTACGAGCCGTATCTCTATGCGGCGAACGGCTTCGCCGCGCTTGCCTTCGACAAGCGCGGCACCGGCGAGTCGCAGGGCAAGTACTTGCAGAATTTTCACGTCCTCTCGGACGACGTCGTTGCGGCCGTGCATTGGCTGCGCACGCAGCCGGGTATCGACGGTAATCGGATTCATCTCGCGGGGTTCAGCCAGGGGGGCTGGATCGCGCCGCTTGCCGCGCTGAAGGACGGCAACATCCGAAGCGTGCTGGTCGGTTACGGCGTCATGGTGCCGGTGACCGGCGAGGATCGCTGGGGTTACTTCTACGCGCTTCAGCAGAAGGGCTTCGGTGCCGACGCTGTCGCCGCAGCAGATCGCATCAACGCAGTGATCGAGGACATTTTCGATCGCCACCAGAATCGCTGGAGCGATCTGGGCAGCATGCTCGATGCGGCACGTCCGCAGCCTTGGTTCGCGGGCGTGCGCGGCAGCGACTCGATGTTGGGCGTGGTCACCGACACGAAGATGCCGCTCTGGACGATGCGCTTGTATATGTGGTGGCGCACGCGGGGCGACACGCCGTTCATCGATCGCTTGTACGACCCCGTGCAGACCATGCAGAAGCTGCCGACGCCGAGCCTCTGGCTGCTCGGCGGCGAAGACTCCAGCGCGCCGACGCCGTGGACGCTGCGCGAGCTGGAGAAGCTGCAGGCAGCGGGGCGGCCCGTGCAGGTGCGCGTCTTTCCCGACGCCGACCACGGCATCATCAAGTTCGTGCAGCAGGAAAACGGCGAGCGACGCTACACCGGTCTCGAGCCCGAGTACTATCCGGCGCAGATTGCGTGGCTGCGCGAGCACAGCGGTCCCTCAAGCTCTTTGTAATGGGGTGGCCACGAAAAATACGTTAGGCTGCGCGGGTCACGACGACTCCCGCGCCCCATGACAAGAACACCCGACGCGACTGCCTTCGAACATCTTCTTTCCCAACGCTTGACCCGGCGGCGAGTGCTCGCCGCGGGCGCGACGCTCGCGCCGCTGGCGGTCGCGGGCAGCGGGCTGCTCGGTGCATGCACGTCGCTGCGGCCGGCCAGTGCGCTGTCGTTCAAACCAATCCAGGGCACGCAGGCCGACGATGTCGTGCTGCCGCCGGGTTATCGCTATGACGTGCTCGTGCGCTGGGGCGAAGGCCTGTGGACGTCGACTCCGGATCTGGACGTCTCCAAGCTCGCTGCCGGCGTGTTGTTGGAGCCGGGCGCGGCCGAACGCCAGCAGCGTCAGTTCGGCACAAACTGCGACGCCATTCATTTCTTCCCGCTCGATGCACGCGGCGAGCGCGGCATCCTGTGCGTCAACAACGAGTACACGGTCGACGAGCTGATGTTTCCGCAGCATCTCGGTATCGCCGGTGCATTGCTCGGCCGCGGCCGCGAGTTCGTCAGCAAGAATCCGCAGGCTGTCGATGTCGCCAAGGCCGCGCAGGGCGTGTCGGTCATCGAGATCGCACGCGTCGGCGGACGTTGGCAGCTCGTGAAAGATTCGCGCTACAACCGACGCATCACCGCGGAGACGCCGATGGATATCGGCGGACCTGCGCGCGGCGCAGCGTTGCTGCGTACGCAGGCGGATCCAGATGGAGTCCGCGCGCTCGGCACGTTCGGCAATTGCGCCGGCGGCGAGACGCCGTGGGGCACGTATCTGACTGCGGAAGAAAACATCCAGGACTATTTCGGCAATCTCGACCAGCTCAAGGCGCGCAGCGACGTCGATCCTTACATCATCGAATCGCACCGTCGCTGGCGCATGTGGAAGGTGAATTCGCTGTATGCGTGGGAAGCCGCGGATGCGCGCTTCGACCTGCCGCGTACGCCGACCGAACCGTTCCGCTTCGGCTGGATCGTCGAGATCGACCCGCGCGATCCGACGCGTCCGCCGGTCAAGCGCACGGCGCTCGGCCGTTGCGCGCACGAGGGCGCGAGTCCGTTCATCGCGCACAATGGCCGCGTCGCCGTGTACATGGGCGACGACGACAAGTTCGAGTACATCTACAAGTTCGTCTCCGACCAGCGCTTCGATCCGAAGAACCCGGCCGCGAATCGCGACCTGCTCGATCGCGGCACGTTGTACGCGGCGCGGCTGGATGCCAGCGGCCGCGGCGAGTGGCTGCCGCTCGTCTTCGATCCGAAAGGCCCGCTGAATGCGGCTGCTGGTTTCCGCGATCAGGCGGAGGTGTTGATCAAGACTCGCGCTGCCGCGACCGTGCTGGGCGCGACACCGATGGATCGAACCGAGGACATCGAAGCGAATCCCGTCTCAGGGCGCATCTATGTGGCCTGCACGCGCAACGAACAGCGCACCGCTGCCGCCGCTCACCTCATGTACGCGGGCCGCGAAATCGACTCCGGTCCCGATCGCGCGAATCCGCGCGGTGCGAATCCCTTCGGGCACATCATCGAGATTCGCGAAGCGGGCGACGATCACACCGCGCGCGAGTTCTCGTGGGAAGTGTTCCTGCTCGGCGGCGATCCTGCCGGCGGACACCTGATCACCGATCTGACGCTGGTCCGGCAGGACAGCGCGTACTACGGCGGCTATGCGAAGGCGGACGAGCTGGCCCCGATCGGCTCACCCGACAACATCGGCTTCGATCGCAACGGTAACCTGTGGATCGTCACGGACGGCCCGCAGCCGCGCGGTGCGAACGACGGCTGCTACGCGTGCCCGACCGAAGGTCCGCAGCGCGGCCGCTTGCAGCAGTTCATGAGCGGCCCGGTCGGCGCGGAGATCTGCGGCTGCCAGTTCTCGCCGGACTGCGAGACGCTGTTCCTGAGCATTCAGCACCCGGGCGAAGGCGGCAACGTCGCCGAGCCGCGCAGCCATTGGCCCGACGGCCCGGGCACGCAGCCGCGCTCGAGCGTCATCGCGATCACCAGGGACGGCGGCGGAACGGTCGGCAGTTGAGCTACAGGACCTTGCCTGGATTCATGATGCCGTTCGGGTCTACCGCTTGCTTGATCGAGCGCATCAGCTCGATTGCCACCGGGTTTTTGTAGCGAAGCAACTCGCCGCGCTTGAGCTGGCCGATGCCGTGCTCCGCGCTGAAGCTGCCGCCATAGCGTGCGACCAGATCGTGCACGGCGCGATTGACCTGCGGCGCGAGTCGCAGGAATTCCTCGTTGTTCGCGCCGCGCGGCGGGCTCAAGTTGAAATGCAGGTTGCCGTCGCCGAGGTGGCCGTAGGAAACGAGCCGCGCGCCCGGCACCAACTGCACGATCAGCGCGCCGCCCTCGACGATGAAGCGCGGCAGCTCGCTCGTGGTCACCGAGATGTCGTGCTTGATGCTCGCGCCTTCGCGGCTCTGAGCTTCCGGAATCGTCTCGCGCAGGCGCCAGAACATTTCGCGTTGCGCTTCGCTCGCAGCGAGCGCCGCATCGGTGATCTCGCCGGCCTCCATCGCGGCTGCCAGCTCGGCTTCGATACTCTCGCGCGCGGCCGCAGCGCCGCGGCCCATGCCGATCTCCAGCAGGACATACCATGGATGCGGGCGATCGAGCGGATCGCTCGTCGACGGGATGTGCTGCAGGACCAGATCGAGCGCGACGCGCGGCACGAGCTCGAACGTCGTGACTGCATCGCTGGTAAAAGTTCGCAAGCGCGACAACAACGTTACTGACGCGTGCGGCTCGGGCACTGCAACGAATGCGGTCAGTGCCCACGCCGGGCGCGAGAAGAGTTTGCACGCTGCGGCGGTGATGATGCCCAGCGTGCCTTCCGCGCCGATGAACAGATCGCGCAGATCGTAGCCGGTGTTGTCCTTGCGCAGCGGCTTCAGGCCATCGAGCACTCGCCCATCGGGCAGCACGACTTCGAGACCGAGCACGAGGTCGCGCATCATGCCGTAGCGCAGGACCGCGGTGCCGCCGGCATTGGTCGACAGGTTACCGCCGAGCTGACAGGAGCCTTCCGAGCCGAGGCTCATCGGAAACAATCGATCGACCGATGCCGCTGCCGCCTGGATCTCGGCGAGCACGCAGCCCGCTTCGGCGATCATCGTGTAGTTCGCGGGATCGAGCGTGCGGATGCGTCGCATGCGTGCGAGCGAGAGTACGATCTGCGAGCCGTCGCTGCTCGGCGTCGCGCCACCGCAGTAGCTGGTGTTGCCGCCGACCGGAACGACGCCGATCCGCGCCTCGTTGCACAGCTTCATGATCGCGGCAACTTGCTCGGTGGAATCCGGCCGCAGCACCAGCGCGGTGGCGCCGTGATACAGCTTGCGATGATCGACGAGGAACGGCTCGACATCGCCGGCCCGATCGAGATAGCCGTGCGTTCCGACGATCGCGCGCAGGCGCTCCAGTGTTGCGGCGTCGATGCTCATCGCGCGTTCATTCCGGCACCGGCCAGGACTCTGCAAGCAGGGACAGAATGTTGAGTCGATGGTCGTCCACGATACCGCCGCCTGCCACCTTGTCATCGTGCAGGACACACGCGAAGCGCTGACCGCTGTCGGCTCCACCAGTCTGCAGCGCACCTCCGATCAGCTGTTCCCTGCCTGCTCGCTTGTCGACGGTCACTTTGAAGATGGAACGTAGCGGCAGGCCACGCTTCTCGAGCAGGAACTTCTGACAGAACAGTTGTGGGCAGAGTTGCCGGGCGTGCTCCGATTCGATCGGCTCGCAACCCTTCACCACGATCGCCTTGGCAGAGCGCAGCAGCTCCGGCTCACGAAGCGTGTCGAGCAGTGCGAACAGCCCCCACAGGGCTATGCCCGACACGGCAGCGAAGATGACGAGGCGCAGCGACAGCACCTCGCAAGGATGTCACATCGCGCGCAGCGCGGCGATGCGTTCCTCCAGCGGCGGGTGAGTCATGAACAACCGCTTCAGGCCCTGGCCGAGCGTGCCGCTGATGCCGAACGCAGCCATCTGGTCCGGCAGCGGCTGCGGGTGTTGCTGACGCAGGCGCTCCAGCGCGGCGATCATCGGGTCGCGGCCCTCCAGCTTGGCGCCGCCCGCATCAGCGCGGAACTCGCGCCGGCGCGAGAACCACATCACGATCATGCTCGCGAGAATGCCGAGCACGAGCTGGGCGACGATGACGCTGACGAGGAACGCCGGTCCGTGACCGCGCTCGGTCTTGAACACGACGCGATCGATCACGTAGCCGATCACGCGCGACAGGAAGATGACGAACGTGTTCACCACGCCCTGGATCAGCGTGAGCGTCACCATGTCGCCGTTCGCGACGTGACTGATCTCGTGGCCGAGCACGGCTTCCGCTTCGCGCCGCGACATGCCGCGCAACAGGCCCGAGCTCACCGCGACCAGCGCGTTGTTCCTGCGCGGACCGGTCGCGAATGCGTTCATGTCGGGAGCTTCGAAGATGCCGACTTCCGGCATGCCGATGCCGGCGGCTGCGGCCTGGCGCCGCACTGTCTCGACCAGCCACACCTCCGCCTCACCGCGCGGTTGCTCGATGACACGCACGCCCATCGCGCGTTTGGCGATGAACTTCGACATCGCCAGCGAGATCAGCGAGCCGCCGAAGCCGAGCACGGTGGAGAAGATCAGCAGGGCGTTGATATTGAGCCCGGAGCCGCTCTCGTCGAGGAAGCGATCGACGCCGAGCAGGCGCAGGGTGATGCTGAGTACGAGCAGGACCGCCACGTTGGTGGCGACCAGAAGGAGGATGCGTTTCATCGAGCTCTCATAGTGACCCGGTTGAGGGGCATATGAGGTCCGACTGTCCGGGATTCAATAGGTTTCAGGCGTCGTCGCGGTCGCTGTAATCGTCGTCGTCGAGGTCCTCGTCGTCGTCGTCATCCCAGTCGTCGTCGTCTTCGTCCTCGTCCCAGTCGTCCTCGTCGACGTCTTCCTCGTCTTCGTCGTCATCTTCGTCGTCGTCGCTGGCCCAGCCTTCCGGCTCCTGGGCATGCTCCAGGTCGAGCTCGTGCCAGGTATCGAGGTCGATTTCCTCGATGTCGCCGTTCTCGTACTGGACTTCGATGATCTCTTCGTCCGGATCGACCGACAGTACCCGGAAGATCTCGTTCTCTTCGAGATCCTCGTACCACTGTCCCTGAACCGGGTCGTAGTCTCTGGCCACGCAAACACCTCAAGAACGCCAGGTCGGCAGTCGGCAACTGGCCGCGGAATATTAGGGGCATTCGCTCGGACTGCCAAGCGTGGTAATAGTGGCACGAGCCATGAATCCTGCTACACACCCATCGTCTGCTCTGCCGCTGCTGCGCGCGCGTCGCGTCGTCGTCAAGGTCGGCTCGGCGTTGCTGGTGGATACGGAGGAGGGCTCCCCGAACCGCGCCTGGCTGGCCGCCCTGGCAGAGGACGTGGCGGCACTGCGTGCTCGCGGGCAGGAGGTCCTGCTGGTCTCGTCAGGCGCCATCGCACTCGGGCGCCGCCAACTCGGGCTGTCGTCCGCACGGCTCAAGCTGGAAGAAAAGCAGGCCGCGGCGGCAGTCGGTCAGATCCGCCTGGCACACGCCTGGAAAGACGCATTGGAGCTGCACCGGCTCAGCGTCGCGCAGATCCTGCTGACGTTCGGCGACACCGAGGAGCGTCGCCGCTATCTGAACGCTCGCAACACATTGAGCACACTGCTGCGTCTCGGTGCGATTCCGGTCATCAACGAGAACGACACGGTCGCGACGGCGGAGATCCGCTACGGCGACAACGATCGGCTCGCTGCACGGGTTGCGCAGATGATCAGTGCGGATTGCCTGGTGTTGCTGTCGGACGTGGATGGCCTGTACAGCGCCGATCCGCGGCGCGATCCGGACGCGCGCTTCATCCCGGACGTCCATTCGATCAGCCTGGACATCGAGCGCATGGCGGGTGGTACCACCTCGGCGGTCGGTTCCGGCGGCATGGCGACCAAGATCGCCGCAGCGAAGATCGCAATCGCTGCCGGCTGTCACATGGCCGTCGCGCTCGGCCGCGAGTTGCATCCGCTCCGGCGTATCCAGGAGGGCGAGCGCTGTACGTGGTTTCATCCTTCCGTCACGCCCGCCACCGTGCGCAAGCAATGGATCGCGGGTGCGCTCAAGCCAGCGGGCGAGTTGCATGTCGATGCAGGTGCAGCCGCCGCATTGGGCCGCGGCAAGAGCCTGTTACCGGCCGGCGTGACCAAGGTCATCGGGCGTTTCAAGCGCGGCGATGCTTTGATCGTGCGTGCACCGAGCGGCAAGGAGATTGCGCGCGGTCTGTCCGCGTATTCGAGCCTCGACGCCGAACGGCTGCGCGGGCGTCACTCCAGCGAGTTCGAAGGCTTGCTCGGCTTCCAGGGGCGCGACGAGCTCATCCATCGGGATGATCTGGTCATTACCGGCTAGCTCCTGGTTAGCGGCGGTTCACCGGGATGTCGACATAGCGCGACGCCGGCGGATCGCTCGCGGGATACGTGTCCTCGAGCTGCCGGTCGATCGCCGGCTCGCTCTTCGCCCGCGGGTGTTTCAGGCGCCAGCGGCGGGCGATGCCTCGATACGCAGGCGTTGCGATGAGCACAGCCGCGCTCAACAGCGCGACGGTTTCCAACACTGCGAAGGTCGTGCGGCGCGCTTCGGTGCGTGAGCTGGGCATGAGAGGTCCTCCTGGCGGGCTCCCCAGGAGACGCTTGCGATATGCGCGCGGTTCCTTCTCCCGCGTCCTACACCTTCGGCGGGACGATCGGATGCGAGCTCGACAAGCCGCCGTCGACCGGAAAGGCCTGGCCATTCACGTACGAGGAGTCGTCGGAGGCGAGAAACAAGGCCATCTGCGCGATCTCGACCGGCGCACCCGCGCGGCGCAGCGGATTGAGCTGACCGATTTTGTGATCGGTGCCGCGCGCACGTGCCTGCTCGAAGATCGGCCGCGTCATGCCCGTCTCGATGAGGCCCGGGCAGATGGCGTTGATGCGCACGCCGCTGCCGCTCAATTGATACGCCGTGGTCTGCACCAGGCTGACGACACCGGCTTTGCTGGAACTGTAGGGTGAGCCGCCGGCACCCGATCGCAGCCCGGCAACCGACGCGGTGCAAATGATCGAACCGCGCTTGCGCGGCGTCATGACGCGAGCCGAGTGCTTCACCGCGAGGAACGTGCCGATCAGGTTGATCTTGAGAATCTCGGCCCAGTGCTCCGGTGTCTGCTCTTGCAGCGGGACCAGTCCACCGCTCACGCCGGCATTCGCGTAGCAGACATCCAGCGCGCCGAATTCTTTCACTGCGGCGTCGATAGCCGCAGCGATCGCCGACTCCTCGGAGGAGTCTTTGACGAATGCCATCGCGTTGCCGCCGCTCTTGCGGATTGCCGCGGCGGTTTCTTCCACCGCCGGCGCACGGTCCAGCACGACGACATTCGCGCCCTCCTGCGCAAACAGGAGGGAGGTGGCACGGCCGATGCCGCTGGCGGCGCCGGTGATGAGTGCGGTCTTGCCTGCGAGTCTTGTCATAGAGACGGAGAGTAGCCCAAAACGTATGGGCAGGACTTGTAGGTCGGGCTTCAGCCCGACAAATCCAAACATTCAGTTCCGACCAACGGGACACCCTGCTGTTTCGAAGCCTCCTCGCAACCCCGATAATGCCGCTCCTATGTCTCCCGACCAGATGCTCCAGCAAGACTTCGGCCTCATCACAGAGCTCGTCCACGGCTACGCGCTCGAGCGGCCGCACCATCCTGCATTGATCCACGATGAGCGCGTGCTCAGTTATGGCGTGCTCGACCAGCTCATGGATCGCGTCGCCGCGTCGCTGCAGCGAGACGGCGTGCGATCAGGCGACGTTATTTCTATCTGTGCCGCGTCGTGCGTGGAGTACGGCGCGATCTTTCTCGGTGCGCTGCGTGCCGGTGTTGCCGTCGCGCCGCTCGCGCCATCTTCTACACCCGAAGCGCTGGCGACGATGCTCGCGGACTGCGGCGCGAAGATTCTGTTCCTCGACGATCCGATCGCTGCTGCGCTCGAAGGGCAGAAGCTGCCCGAAGCGCTGCGGCGGATGCCGATCTCGATGCGCGACTGGCTCGCCCCGCAGGACGCGAAGCCGCGGCCGGTGCAGATCGATCCGAACGCCGCGTTCAACATCATCTACTCGTCGGGCACGACCGGCACGCCCAAGGGCATCGTGCAATCGCATCGCATGCGGTGGGCACACGTGCATCGCGCGGCGCTCGCGCGCTACGACCGCACGGCGGTGACGATCTGCTCGACGCCGCTTTATTCGAACACCACGCTCGTGAGCTTCTTTCCCACGCTCGCGATGGGCGGCACGGTGGTGCTGATGGCGAAGTTCGACGCGCTGAAATTTCTGGAGCTGGCGCAGCGGCATCGCGCGACGCACGCGATGCTCGTGCCGGTGCAGTACCAGCGCATCATGGATCTGCCGGAGTTCGGCCGCTTCGACCTGCAGAGCTTCCGCATGAAGTTCTGCACCAGCGCGCCGTTCGCAGCGGCACTCAAGGGGGACATCCTCGAGCGCTGGCCGGGCGGCCTCACGGAGTATTACGGCATGACCGAGGGCGGCGGTAGCTGCATCCTCTACGCGCACGAATTTCCGGACAAGCTGCACACCGTCGGCCAGCCTGCGCCCGGTCACGAGATCCGCTTGATCGACGAACAAGGTCACGAGGTGCCGCGCGGCGAAGTCGGCGAGATCGTCGGCCGCTCGCCGGCTTCCATGATGAACGGCTATTTCAATCAGCCAGGCAAGACCGCAGAGGCCGAGTGGCGCGACAGCGAAGGCAACCGTTACATCCGCACCGGCGATGTCGGTCGCTTCGACGAGCAGGGCTTCCTTACCCTGATGGATCGGCGCAAGGACATGATCATCTCGGGCGGGTTCAACATCTATCCGAGCGATCTGGAAAGCGTGCTGATCAAGCACGATGCACTCAAGGAAGTCGCCGTGGTCGGCGTGGCCTCGCGGCAGTGGGGCGAGACGCCGGTCGCGTTCGTGGTGCTGAAGACGGGGCACACCGCGACTGCAGAGGAAATTCGTACGTGGGCGAACGAGCGTCTCGGCAAGACGCAGCGTCTCGTAGCGGTCGAAATACGCGAGCTGCTGCCGCGAAGCGCGATCGGCAAAGTTCTGAAGCGCGAGCTACGCGATCAGTACGCTCCCCGCTAGAATGGTGGCATGCCGGCAGAGTCCACCTCTTCGCAGGACGTCGCCGCCCTGATGGATTCATTGGGGCGCGCTGCCGTGGGCGCGGCTCGCGCGCTTGCGCGTGCAACTACCGCGACCAAGAACGCTGCCCTCGGCGCGGCAGCGGCGGAGATTCGCAAGCAGCGCACCGCGATTCTGGAGGCGAATCGCAGCGATCTGCAGGCGGCGCGGGAGCGCGCGCTGTCCGACGCGATGCTGGATCGCCTGGCGCTCGACGAGAAGCGGGTCGAGGCGATGGCGACCGGTGTCGAAGAGGTTGCGGCACTGGCCGATCCCGTCGGTGTCGTGATCGCCGCATGGAAACGGCCCAACGGCTTGCGCATTGAGCGCGTGCGCGTGCCGCTCGGTGTGATCGGCATCGTGTACGAGAGCCGTCCGAACGTCACCGCCGACGCTGGCGCGCTGTGCTTGAAATCGGGCAACGCGGTCATCTTGCGCGGCGGATCCGAAAGCGCGCAGTCGAGTCGCGCCATTCATGCGTGTCTCGTTGCGGGGCTGCGAACCGCGGGCTTGCCTGAAACGGCGATTCAAATCGTGCCGACTACGGATCGAGCGGCTGTGGGCCACATGCTCGCGGGCATGACCGAGTTCATCGACGTCGTCGTGCCGCGCGGCGGGCGCAGTCTCGTCGAGCGCGTGCAGAAGGAAGCCCGCGTGCCGGTGATCGGCCACCTCGAAGGCAATTGCCACGTCTACGTCGATCGCGATGCCGACGCGGCAATGGCGCGCGAGATCGTGCTCAACGCGAAGCTCCGGCGGACCGGCGTATGCGGCGCGGCCGAGACCGTGTTGTTCGATCGCGGCTGGTCCGGTGCGGAATCGATCGTGCGTGCGCTGCTGGATGCGGGCTGCGAAGTGCGCGGGGACGAGGCAGTGCAGCGCCTTGATAAGCGGGTCACAGTCGCGACCGAGCAGGACTGGTACACGGAATACCTGGACAAGATCATCGCGGCCAGGGTCGTCGATGGGGTCGATGCCGCCGTCGAGCACATTGCGCGCTACGGCTCGGCACACACGGAATCGATCGTCACTCGCAACCAGGCGACGGCAGATCGGTTCCTGGCGAACGTCGACAGCGCAATCGTTCTGCACAATGCGTCCACGCAGTTCGCCGACGGCGGCGAGTTCGGTATGGGCGCCGAGATCGGGATCTCGACCGACAAGTTTCATGCACGCGGGCCGGTCGGGGTCGAGCAGTTGAGCAGTTACAAATATGTCGTGCGAGGCTCGGGACAGGTGCGGCCGTGAGTTGTTTGCGTGGATTCGTCGTTCTCTTCCTGGCGCTGACCGGCGTCGCTCATGCTGCACAAGACCTCGATGCGGCCGCGCTCGCGGCAGCGATCGACAAGGCGCGCAGCGAACAAGTGGATGCGCTTGCGCCCAGCAACTTCGAGGCGGCCGTCGAGGCGCAGCAAGCGGCGGCGAAGGATGCTGCCAAAGGTCGCAAGGCCGACAAGGTGAGCGCGAAGGTTCAGGAGGGTCAGGCGGCATTGAGCCGTGCGACGACCGCCGCGGCGGGTGCCCGGCAACTGCTCGGCTCCGTGATCAAGGCGCGCGACGACGCACTCGCTGCCGAGGCACCGAAGTTTGCGGGGCAATCCTGGCAGAAGGCCGCCGAGCGCTTCCGCGAGGCGATGACGGCGAACGAGAAGAACGATACGAAGAATGCGCAGAAGCGCGCAGCCGAAGCCGAAGTCCTGCTACGCGAAGCGGAGCTGATCGCGATCAAGGGCGGCATCCTCGACGAGGCTCGCGCGCTGATCGCGCAGGCGGACGAAGCCAAGGTCAGCAAATTCGCGCCGCGCACGCTGCAGGCCGCCAAGCGCTATCTCGCCCAGGCGGAGCAGGAAATCCAGCGCAATCGCTACGAGGTCGGCGAGCCGCGCAAGCTCGCGGCGCAGGCCCGCTATGAGGCGCGGCACGCGACCTATCTCGCGCAGCTGATCGAGCGCGTGCTGAAGGAAGAGAGCGACGATCAGGCCGGCATCGAGGGGCTGATTCTCTCCTGGGAGGAGCCGCTGAAGCGCATCGCTGCGGAAATGGAGTTGTCGGCGCAATTCGACAAGGGCATGCAGGCGACGATGCAGGAGATCAATGAGCACGCGGCACAGCAGGCCCAGGAAGCGCGCCGACTGAAGCAGGAGTTGGCAGATCGCGACGACAATGCCGCGGCGCTGAATGCGCAGCTGCAGAAACTGGAGTCGCGGCTTGGCGGCGTTTCCGAGGAGCGCGTCGCGCTGCAGCGGCGGGTCGATGCCCAAGAGCGTTTGCGCTCGAGCGTGGCTGCTCTGGAAGCGACGTTTACTGCGGACGAAGCACGCGTCGTGCGCCAGGGCGACGACGTCGTCTTGTCGCTGCTCGGAATCAAATTTCCTTCCGGCAAGAGCACCATCGATGCCAGCAGCGCGCCGCTGATGAAAAAAGTACAGCAGGGGCTCGCGCTGTTCCCGGGTGCTTCGGTCTCGGTGGAAGGTCACACCGACGCGAACGGCAGCGATTCCCAGAACCTGATTCTTTCGCAGGATCGTGCTGACGCCGTGCGCCAGTACCTGGTGAGCAACTTCGGGCTCAATGCCGAGAAGGTCAGCTCGGTGGGTTACGGCGAGGCGCGTCCCGTCGCCACTAATGAGACCGCAGCGGGTCGCACGCGCAACCGTCGTATCGACCTGGTGATCCACCCCGAGCAGCACTGACGTTGCGCTTGCAACGGCGCACGAGCGGGCGGAGGATGAGGATCGTCACGTCCGCCTGCAGGGAAGAGGGTCGCCAGCATGCGCATTCACGTCCTCGCCGCCGCTACGCTACTCGCCGCCTCGTTCAGCACGCACGCCGCAACTGATGACCCATTCGTCGTGCACGAGTGGGGGACATTCACCACAGCGCAGGGCTCGGATGCGGAGCAGATCGCCTGGTCGCCGCCGTTCAGCGTAGACCTGCCGCAGTTCGTCTATAGCGGCCGCGGCAACCCCGGTGGTTTCCGGGACGCGGCACAGGTGTGGCAGGGCAAGAATGTGGTCGCGCCGGTCCGCCTGGAAACGCCGGTCATCTACTTTTACTCGCAGCAGGAGCGCGTCGCTGACGTGCGCGTGGTGTTCCGCGGCGGCAACATCAGCGAGTGGTATCCGCAAGCGACGAATCTGCAATCGCTGGCGACAGGCGCAATGCCTGCGCAGTATGCGCGCGCGTTCGTGATCGATTGGGCGGGCGTGCGCATCCTGCCGCGCGACACTCGCGAGATGTCGCACGATGCGCTGATCCGTGCAAAGGATCCATCCCGCGGCAGCCACTACTACACGGCCCGCGAAACCGACGCGAACTTCCTGCGCGTGTCAGCGCCGAAAGCGAACCAGGACGTCGAGCATGAGCGCCACCTGTTCTATCGGGGCGTCGCGTATTTCAAAGCGCCGCTGTCGGTCGGCATCGACGCCGACGAGCAGCAGGTGTTCCTCGCCGCGCGCGAGGCCGAGCCCATCAGCGACCTGTTCGTGGTGACGATCCGCAAGGGCATGATGCGGTATCAGAAGCTGGATCGCCCCGCGACGAGTGCCACGGCCGCGATCGTCGTCAACACGCAGCCTTTCGGTGCGTTGAATGACGTGCGCCCGCGAGCCATGCAGGACATGGCGGCGGCACTGGTCGATCAGGGGCTTTATGAAAAGGAAGCCCAGGCGATGGTGAAGACCTGGCAGGACCAGTGGTTCGCCGAAGAAGGAATGCGTGTTCTCTACCTGCTGCCGCGCGCCTGGACGGATCGCACGCTGCAGCTACAGGTCGTGCCGCGCCCCGACAGCGTCGCACGCGTCATGGTGGGGCGCGCCGAGATCATCACGCCCTCGGACGAGCGCAAGTTGCGGGATCAAGCTCTGACATTCATCCGGGGCGACGACAAGACGAAGGCGCGTATCGTCGCAAACATCGGCCAGCTCGGGCTGGGAAGATTCCTGAACGCGGCAATCTGGAAGGTCGGTAACGATCGGAACGATTCGGTGGCGACGGCTGCGGTCTGGCAACTGAACGACGCGCTCATGAGTGCTCGTGATGAGGGTGCGCGCAGCGCTCGCAATTGACCCAGCCGGAGTCGCCGTTCTCGTAGTGCTCCTTCTTCCAGATGGGCACGCGGTGTTTCACTTCGTCGATGATGTAGCGGCAGGCCGCGAAGGCCTCCGCGCGATGTCGTGAGCTGACGCCGACCCATACCGCAAGATCGCCGATTGCAAGCGAGCCGACGCGGTGCACGCACGCTGCGCGCAATATGCCGAAGCGTGCAACGGCCTCCGCCACGATGCGCTCGCCTTCCTTGTTCGCCAGCGCTTCGAACGCTTCGTACTCCAGGCGCGTCACAGCATGGCCTTCGTTGTGGTTGCGCACCCAGCCCTCGAACGCGGCGTAACCGCCCGCGGCTGGATCGGCGAGCTCGACGCGATACGTGTCGGGCGTGAGCGCCGCCTGGCTGAAGGCGAACGGTTTCATCCGCCCGCCACCGGTGGAATGAACACGACCGTGTCGCCGTGTTTCAGCGGCGTGTGCCAGTCGCTGAACTCCGAGTTCAACGCCACTTTCAATTGCGCGGACGTTAGCTGAAACGGATGTCGCTGCCGCAGCTCGGCGTACAACTCGGCGGCTGTGCCGGCGCTCGTATCCAGCGTCTCCTCGCTGCGCCCGGCTTGCTCGCGCAGGATCGCGTAGTACTGGATGCGAACGGTCTTGGAGGTCTTGCCTTGCGGACGCAGCGCCGCCGTCGCAGCCCCGAACTCTTCCACCGTATTCACATTGTCGAGCGCCTGAGGCTCCGGCAGATCGAGCAACGTAACGTTCGAGTTGATCAGAAACTTGCGC
The DNA here is from genome assembly GCA_035275145.1 of Steroidobacteraceae bacterium. Lineage (GTDB taxonomy): Bacteria > Pseudomonadota > Gammaproteobacteria > Steroidobacterales > Steroidobacteraceae > Steroidobacter. The sequence continues at coordinate 46,235 of DATENH010000312.1, forward strand.
GGGCACTGCTTGCCGCTTGCGATGTATGCCAGCACCGGCTCGCGTGCGGCGGGCTCCCAGATCGCGCAGAGCGGCTCAGGCAGTCCGTCGTGCGCGCTGCGATAGGCCGTTGCGAACTTCTGCGGATCGCGATGCGAGACCAGGTATTGCAGCGTGCGCTCGGTCAGAAACGGCAAGTCGCACGCCAGCACCAGCCATGCAGCTTTCGGATGCTCCAGCAGCGCGGCGGAAATTCCTGCGATCGGACCGATCCCGGGCTGACGATCGACGATCTGCGGATGACCGGCGCGCGCAGCATCGTCGCGCTGGTCCGGCCGCACCGAGACGAAACTCGCCGCACAGACTTTCGACACCAGCTCGAACGCCCACTGCAGCTGCGGTTGGCCGTGATACTGCAGGGCCGCCTTGTCAGTGCGCATGCGGGTGCTGGCGCCGCCGGCGAGCACGAGACCGAAGAGCGCTGGAGTACTCATCGTTCGCTCAACCGATGTCGCTCTTGCCGCCACGCTTCTCGACGAGCCGCGTTTCGGCAATGACGATGTCGTGCGACAACGCCTTGCACATGTCGTAGATGGTCAGCGCCGCGATGCTCGCGCCCGTCAATGCTTCCATCTCGACTCCGGTCTTGTGGTGCACGGACACCGTGCAGCGCACGACCGCGTCGTCGCCCTCCATGTCGATGGCGAGCTTGCAGTTCTCGATGCCGAGCGGATGACAGAACGGAATGAGCTCGTGCGTGCGCTTGGCCGCCATCGTGCCGGCGATGATCGCAGTCTGAAACACCGGCCCCTTGGACGTATTGAACTGCTGGCTGCGCAGCGCCTCAGCGACCGCTCCCGGGAAACGCACGCGCGCTTCCGCGGTGGCGGTGCGCTTCGTGACGGATTTGTCGCCGACATCGACCATCGTCGGATGCGATCCGGAATCCACGTGAGAGAACGAAGCCATGTTAGCCGCCGATGTAATACATCTCGATCTTGCGCAGCGGCTGCTCGCCCGCGTGCAGGGAAGCGCGCAGTTCGCTGTAGCGGTCGCCGCGACGAGTCCACGTGCTCGAGATGAGCGAGCGCAACTCGTCGTCGCTCGCGCCGTCGCGTAGCGGCGCGCGCAGATCCACTCCGGACCGCGCAAACAGGCAGGTGTAGAACACGCCTTCGGAGGAAAGCCGGGCGCGCGTGCAGCTACCGCAGAACGGATTCGTGACCGACGAGATGAAGCCGATCTCGCCCACGCCGTCGTCGAACGCATAGCGCTCCGCCACTTCGCCGTGATAGTTCTCCTGCACCGCATGCAGCGGCCAGCGCGCACCGATGCGCTCGAGCAGCTCGCGCGAGGCGACCACTCGATCGCGGCTCCAGTGATTGCGCGTGCCGACGTCCATGTATTCGATGAAGCGCACGATGACGCCGCTGCCGCGGAAGTGCTCGACCAGGTCGAGCACCGTGTGATCGTTGAGGCCGCGCTCGACGACGCAATTGATCTTGATCGGCAGCAGTCCGGCGTCCTGGGCCGCGCGAATGCCTTCGAGCACGCGGTCGCGCTCGGCGAAGCCGCCGCTCATCTGCTTGAAGATTTCTGCATCGAGCGTGTCGAGGCTGACCGTGATCCGGTGCAGGCCGTTCGCCTTCAGCTCCGCCGCATGCTGGGCAAGCAGCACGCCGTTGGTCGTGAGCGCGACGTCCTGCACGCCTTCCAGCGCCGTCAGCTCGCCGACCAGCTCGGAGATGTTCGGGCGCAGCAGCGGCTCGCCGCCCGTGAGCCGCACCTTCTGCACGCCGAGCTGCACGAACAGGCGCGTCAGGCGCGTGATCTCCTCGAACGACAGCCGCTCGTTCGCCTTCAGGAAGCGGTAGTGCTCGTGGAAGGTCTCCCGCGGCATGCAGTACGGGCAGCGGAAGTTGCACCGGTCCATCACGGAAATGCGCAGGTCGTGCAGCGGGCGATTCAGCGTATCGCGCGGCCGCGGGTGCACAGGCAGGGGGACGATGGACTGGCTCATGGTGCGCTCTGTCACCAGGAATATAACGCTACCGGCGTGCCGGCGGCGACTGTGGCGGGTCCCGGCGGCAGCTCGACGAAGCCGTCGGTACCGATCAGGGAGGTGAAATCTCCCGACCCGCGTGTCGGTCTCAATACGGCCTGCCGGTGTCCTGGCGAGAAACCGACCTGCACGGGGATGAAGACCGTCAACGCGGGCTTGACCTCGAAGCGCTCCGCCAGCGCGATCGGTTCCGGTGCGCCGGGCGTGGCATTCAGCGACGTTTCCAGGCCCGCGAAGACGTAGCGGCCGAGGCACACCAGCGTCGATACGGGATTGCCGGGCAGGGCGTACACCGTCTGCCCGGCGGGTCCTACACCGAACCACAATGGCTTGCCCGGGCGCTGCGCGACCTTGTGAAAGACGACGCGCACACCGAGCTCTGCGAGCACCTGCGGGACGTAGTCGAATCGCCCCATCGAGACGCCACCGCTCAGGATCATCACATCGTGCGATTGGAGATGCGCGCCCAGGCGTTCGCGTAGCAGCCCGGGATCGTCGGGCAGGTGATCGAGCGTCGGCTGCGCGAAGCCGCGCCGCTGCAGGGCGGCCATGACTGCGTAGACGTTCGAGCGGTAAATCTGCCAGTCGGCCAGCGGTTGGCCCGGTTCGACCAATTCGTCGCCCGTCGAAATCACGACGATCCGTGGACGGCGAGTCACTGACGCATGCGTGCGCCCGTTGGCAGCGAGTACGGCAACTTCCGCAGGCTCCAGGCGAATACCAGGCTGCAACAGCTCATCGCCGCGGTGCGTATCCGTGCCACGCGCGTGAATGTTCGATCTGGACTCCGGTGCCGCATCCGGCGCGAGTTGCGCAACGCCGTCGGCAACGGAGATCTTCTCGACCGGGACCACGCAATCGCAGCCCGAGGGCAACATCGCACCGGTCATCACTTCGATGCAGTGCTCGTCGTTGCGCAAGACGAGTGGTGCGGCGCCGGCTGCTTGAGTTCCAGCAATGCTGAAAGATCGGCGCCCGCGCTCGTACGCCGCGGATGCGAACGCGATGCCGTCCATGGTGACGCGATCGAATGGCGGCTGGTCGAATCCTGCAGCGATGCGCTCGCGCAGGATCGCGCCGACCAGCTCGGTCAGCGGCAGCGACGTCGCGGGCAGCGGCGCCGCATGCGTGCGGATCAGGGCTTCGGCTTCGGCGGGAGAAATCAGGCGGTCGTGACGCTCACTCACCAGGCGAGTGTGTCACGACGATGGCCTTGCGGCCATCAGCCTCAGCCGCGGGCTTTGAAGAGGCGAACCTGCTCGTTGAAGGCCTTGGCCTTCGCTTGCAGCTCGTCCACGGCCGCGTTGTGCTTCTTCATCTGCAGCGTCTTGAGCTGCATCAGCTGTGCGGTGCCGGCGGCCTTGGTCTTCGTTTCCTGGTCGAGGCAGGTACCGAACGCGTTCACTTCCTCGTTGTAGGCCTTGAACTCCTTCATGGCCTCGAGCATCTCCGACTCCGACGCGGTCTTGCCATCCGGCATGGCCGCGGGGGCCTTCGGATAGGAACAGTCCGCATGCGCGGCGATGGAGAAGGAAGCGAGGGCGAGGCCCAACGCTGCGATGGCAATACCTTGGCTGGCGCTGATCTTCATGGTTCGTCTCAAATATTCGCGGCGCCGCCCATACGCGGGCGGTCGTTACCGGCCTCATCGGCAGCCGTTGCCTCGACTTGAGACGAACCTTGGCGGACCGTGAACTGGTCCGCTTTTCACATAAGGGGACTTGTCCTTCTGGTCGAAAGCGGCCAAGGCCCTTTCGACAACGCCGTCAAAAGGCGTGACTTTTGCCGGCTAGCTCTTCTTGTCCTTGTCGCGCGCCTTGAAGACCTTGACCTGCTCGTTGAAGCGGGCGGCCTGCTGCTCCAGTGCCTCGACGGCGGCGTTGTGGCGCTTGGTGTGGATCGCCTTGATCTGCTCGATCTGCTCTGCGGGAGCATCGGGGCCTGCGGCCTCGACCCGGGCGTTCATCTCCTGCTCCAGGCAATCCAGGTACGCCGTGACCGCGGTGTTGTATTCCTTTACGGCCTTCATGCCCTCGACCATCTGCTCCTGGGTCGCGGTGGCGCCGTCGGGCGTGTTGCTCGGCTCCTTCGGATAGGTGCATTCGGCATTCGCGGCGCCGACCATCAACAGCCCGAGAGCCAGCCCAGACAGGATTCGAATAATCATTTAGGTCCCCTAACGGTGCTCATGGGCGACCCCGCCGGGGATCGCATCGCGCGTCATCTTAAAGCCCGGCAAAGCGACTTGGCTATGCTCAAAGTTGCGACAGTCGGCATACTGGCGCGCCCCGTAAGCTTATGACTGGCCCCGAACTCGAAGCACTCCGCCTCAGCTTGTCGGTCGCACTGCGCAGCGTGCTGGCCAGCTTGCCGCTGGCTATCGCGATCGCGTGGCTGCTGACGCGTCGCCGCTTCGCCGGACGCACGTTTCTCGATGCGTTCGTTCATCTGCCGCTGGTGCTGCCGCCGGTCGTGGTCGGCTATCTGCTGCTGTTGACGTTCGGCATGCGCGGCCCGGCCGGGCGCTGGCTGTACGAGCACTTCGGCATCCAACTGATCTTCACGACCGCGGGTGCAGCGCTCGCCACGGCGGTGATGACCTTTCCTCTGATGGTGCGCGCGATCCGCATATCGCTCGAAGGCGTCGATCCGGGACTCGAGGATGCCGCGCGCACACTCGGCGCCGGGCCGTGGGATCGGTTCTTCACGATCACGCTGCCGCTGATGCTGCCGGGAATTCTCGCGGGCGTCGTCACCGCATTCGCTGCGGGTCTTGGCGAGTTCGGTGCGGTCATCACCTTCGTGTCGAATATTCCGGGGCAGACGCGCACGCTGCCGATAGCGTTGTACACGGCGCTGCAGACGCCGGACGGTGACGCGCTTGCGGCGCGGCTCGCGGCCATCTCGTTCTCGCTCGGCTTGATCGGCCTGCTGATCTCCGAGCTCATCGCGCGGCGCGTGCAGCGGCTGCTCGGACGCTGAAGGCCGGCATGTTCAGCATTCGTGCCTTGAAGCGCCGCGACGGATTCACCCTGGACGTGTCGATCGAAGTCTCGACGTCCGGCGTCGTCGGCCTGTTCGGCCGCTCGGGTTGCGGCAAGTCGACGCTCGTCAACATCGTCGCGGGTCTGCTCGCTGCCGACGAGGCGCACGTTGAAATCGATAGCGTAGTGCTCGAAGACTCGCGCACGGGCACTCGATTGCCGGCCGAGCGGCGCCGCATCGGTTACGTGTTCCAGGATGCGCGCTTGTTCCCGCATCTCGATGCGCTCGGCAACCTGCGTTATGCGGAGCGGCGTGCGCACGGCGTCGAGAAGCGTATTTCCCTGGATTTCGTCGTGCATTTGCTGGGTCTCGAGGCGCTGCTGCAGCGTCGCGTGCAGAAGCTGTCGGGCGGCGAGCGGCAGCGTGTCGCGCTAGGTCGCGCGTTGTTGTCGCAGCCGCAATTGTTGCTGCTCGACGAGCCGCTGGCGTCGCTCGACATCGCGCGACGCGAAGAAGTCCTGCCGTACTTCGAGCGTCTGCGCGACGAGCTTTCGATCCCGATGATCTACGTGAGCCACCAGTTCGAGGAAGTGCTGCGCCTTGCGACGCACGCTGTCTTGCTGGAGCAAGGGCATGTGGTCACGCAAGGCTCGCTGGACGAAGTGAGCCTGCATCCGGATCTGCGCGCGATCGTGGGACCGGAGGCCGTCGGCTCGGTGCTGACCGGCACTGTCGAGGCCCACGGCGGCGACATTGCTGGCCTCGCAGCAATCCGCATCGGCACGAACGTGGTGCACGTCGCGCTGCGCGATGCGCGCGCCGGCGCAAGCGTGCGAGTTCAGCTGCTCGCGCGCGACGTGATCGTCGCGACGACGCGTCCCGAAAACCTCAGCGTGCGCAACATCATGACCGGAACGATTGCGCGCATCGTCGGCGACGATGCCGACACCGACATGGTCCACATCGACATCGGCGGGCCGCTCGTGCTCTCGCGGGTCACGCGCGCCGCATCGGCTGCGTTGAACCTGGAGCAGGGCAAGCAGGTCTGGGCATTGGTCAAAGCAGTGTCGATTCGCGGACACGCGTTCGTGCGCAATCCGCCGCCGGCGGGAACGGTCCGCAAGCTGACTTATTAACGGATGGGAAGCTCGCGCGACTTCTGAATCGTGCGCAACGCGAAGCTCGAATGAACGCGCGCGACGCCGGGCAGCCGCGTGAGATGCTTGCTGTGAAGGCGCTCGAAGTCGGCAGTATCGGCAACGACGACGCGCACCACGTAGTCGTAGTCGCCGGTCATCAAGTAGCACTCCATCACTTCCGGGATCTTGCGGACCGCTTCTTCGAAGCGCCGCAGGTCGGTCTCATCCTGCCGGTCGAGCGTGATGTTGACGAACACGTTTACCGGGCACCCGGCCTTCTGCTGGTTGAGCAGCGCGGTGTAGCCCTCGACCAAACCGGACTCTTCGAGCGCGCGCACGCGACGTAAGCAAGCGGACTCGGAGAGGCTCAGCCGCTCGGCCAGGGCGGCGTTCGAGACGCGGCCGTCGAGCTGCAGGGCCTGCAGGATGGCTTTGTCGAAGCGGTCCAGTTTCATGCGCAAGAATCCGTCGTGATCCGGTGATCGGCCGGCAGATTCTGCCACATTTTTACCGATCTAAGCCGATTCGCGCAGTTTCCTGCCGGTTTCCGCCTCTAGAGTAGTCGCCTCATCTCACCCCTCACGAGGTTGTGCATGCGCATCGGCGTCCCGAAGGAGATCAAGAATCACGAGTACCGCGTCGGCCTGGTTCCGGCAGGGGTCCGTGAGCTCGTTTCAGCCGGCCACCAGGTGCTCGTGCAGAGCTCGGCAGGTGCCGGCATCGGCGTTGACGACGCGGCGTACACCGGCGCGGGCGCGAAGATCGTCGCAACGGCAAAGGAAATCTTCGATACCGCCGAGATGATCGTGAAGGTGAAGGAGCCGCAGCTCGCCGAGTGCAAGATGCTGCGTTCGGGACAAATTCTTTTCACTTACCTGCACCTCGCTGCGGATCCGGACCAGGCGAAGGCGCTGATGGCGTCGGGCGCGACGTGCATTGCCTACGAGACGGTGACCTCGAACGACGGCTCGTTGCCGCTGCTCACGCCGATGAGCGAAGTCGCGGGCCGCATGTCGGTTCAAGTCGGTGCCGCGTCGCTGCAGAAAGCGAACGGCGGTATCGGCGTGCTGCTCGGCGGCGTGCCGGGCGTGCCTCCGGCGAAGGTCGTGATTCTCGGCGGCGGTGTCTCGGGCACGAGCGCGGCGGAAATCGCGGTCGGCATGCGCGCCGACGTGACCGTGGTCGATCGCTCGCTCAGGCGGCTGCGCCAGCTCGATGCCATGTTCGGCGGCAAGCTCAAGACGGCCGCGTCGACGATGGAAGCGATCGAGTCGCTCGTGACGCAGGCCGACCTCGTCGTCGGCGCCGTGCTGGTCGCGGGTGCCGCGGCACCGAAGCTGGTCACGCGCGACATGGTGCGCAAGATGAAGGCCGGCGCAGTGATGGTCGACATCTCGATCGACCAGGGCGGCTGCTTCGAGACCAGCAAGCCGACGACGCATGCCGAGCCGACGTTCGTGGTCGACGGTGTCGTGCACTACTGCGTCACGAACATGCCGGGCGCCGTGCCGCGCACGTCGACCTTCGCGCTGACCAACGCAACGTTGCCGTACGTGCGTGCGCTCGCCGATCACGGCGTCGGCGCGCTCGCGCAGGATCCGCATCTCGCGGCTGGCTTGAACGTCCATCAGGGCGCAATTACCCACGAAGCAGTTGCGCGCGATCTGGCCCTGCCGTATCGGGCTTACACGGCCCGTAACGCCGCGGCTGCCTGATATCGATTTCGCTGTTTTTCCTAACCCCCCTTGCCCGCGCCCCCGCGGGCTTTTTTTTGCCCGGCGAATTGAATTGATCGGGCAGATCCGCATACTCACGCCGATGCTCGACCAGATAACGCCAACCAACAGAGCCATCATTCTCGCGAACGTCGGCATCTTCATCCTGCAGTACCTGGTGGGCGGTCCGTACCTGGTCGATGGTCTGATCCGCCCGTTCAATCTATGGCCGCTGCAGTCCGGCTTGTTCTGGCCCTGGCAGCTCCTCACCTACGGTTTCCTGCACGGCGGCTTCACGCACATCTTCTTCAACATGTTCGCCGTGGTCATGTTCGGCTCGGAAGTCGAGCGCCTGTTCGGAGCGAAGCGCTATCTCATCTACTACCTGACGTGCGTGGTCGGCGCCGCGCTGATGCATCTCATAGTCGTGACGGTAGCAAACCTCCCGCCGTATCCGACGGTCGGTGCGTCGGGCGGGGTTTTCGGACTGCTGCTGGCGTTCGGCATGGCTTATCCGAAGCGCACGTTGATGCTGATCTTTCCGCCGATCCCCATGCCGGCATGGCTGTTCGTGACGCTGTACGGATTGCTCGAGCTTTATCTGGGCGTGACGCAGACGATGTCCGGCGTCGCGCACTTCGCGCACCTCGGTGGCATGGCCACCGGCTTCGTGCTGATTCGCTACTGGCAGTCGCAACGGCGCAGACCGCGCCGTTGACCTTCAACGATCCGGCCCGCGCAGCGTTACGACAGCTTCGCGGAGCGTTTGCAGGCTCGCCTGCTCAGGCGGAATCGGCGTGCCGACCCTGAGGCCGATCTTCGGCCAGAAGCGTCGCGGCCAACGCCGCCACACCTCGCCGTACTTGCGCGAGAACATCGAATCCCACAATCCCGTCAGCGCCAGCGGCACGACCGGCACCGGCGTTTCCTTGAGGATGCGCATCATGCCGGCGCGGAACTCGCCGATCTCGCCGTCCGAGGTCAGGCGTCCTTCCGGGAAGATGCAGACGAGCTGACCGTCGCGCAGCTCTTTCGCGACGATCTGGAACGCGCGCTCGTACACCTCCGGATCCTCTTTCGCTGGCGCAACCGGAATCGCCTTCATGCCGCGGAAGATCGCGCTCAGCACCGGGATGCGGAAGATGGCTGCTTCCATGATGAAGCGGACCGGCCGCGGGCAACTCGCCGAGATCACCAGTGCGTCGGCGAAGCCGACGTGATTGCAGATCAGCAGGGCAGGGCCCTGCGCCGGAATGTTTTCAGTGCCGCGTGTCTTCAGCCGATAGATGAAATGCACGAGCAGCCACGCGAGGAAGCGCAACAGGAACTCGGGCACGAGCCGGTAGATATAAGCGGCGACGAACGCGTTGAGAATGCCGGTGAGCAGCAGCAGCTCGACGATCGACAAGCCTGCGTTCAATGCGAGCGCTCCGAGGATCGCGGCGACGACCATGAAGACGGCATTGAGGATGTTGTTGGCGCCGATGACGCGCGACATCGCGTCGCGCCGTGCGCGCTGCTGGACGAGTGCGTAGAGCGGCACGATGAAGAATCCGCCGAATACGCCGATCAGGCCGAGGTCCATCAGCACGCGCCATGATCCGGGCAGCGCGATGAATTGCGCGGCGCTCAGGCCGGTGCCAGGAGGCGAGCCCGGCACCGCGAAATACAAGTCGACGGCGAATGCGGTCAGGCCGATGGAACCGAAGGGCACCAGGCCGATCTCGACTTTGCGACCGGACAAGCGCTCGCACAACAGCGAGCCGATACCGATGCCGGCGGAGAAGAGCACGAGCAGCAGCGTCACGATCTGTTCGCTGCCGCCGAGGACGTTCTTGGCGAACAGCGGCAACTGCGCGAGCACCAGCGCGCCGTAAAACCAGAACCACGAGATGCCGAGGATCGACTGGAACACGGCACGCGATTCGCGCGCGGCGCGGATGTTGTCCCAGGTCGAAGTCCATGGCCGCCAGTCGATACGCAAACCCGGCGCCGCCGGACCCAGTGCCGGAATGGCCAGGCTGGTCGCGAAGCCGACCGCGGCGACTCCGATCAATGCAGTAGCGATTGCACCGGTACCGCCTTCCGCCGCCAGCAGTCCGGCCGCGAGCGTGCCGAGCAGAATCGCGAGGAACGTGCCCATCTCCACCAGCGCGTTGCCGCCGACGAGCTCCGTCTCCTGCAGCACCTCCGGCAGGAGGCCGTACTTCGCGGGCGCGAAGAACGTCGAGTGCACGCCCATCAGGAATAGCGCGCTGAGCAGCACCTCGATGCTGTGCGACGCGAAGCCGAGCGCCGCGATCGTCATGATGACGATCTCCGCCGCCTTGACGATCTTGAGCACGAGCGCTTTGTCGAAGCGGTCGGCAAGCTGGCCGGCGATTCCGGAGAACAGCACGTACGGCAGGATGAACAAGCCGCCGGCCATGTTGGTCAGCAGCTCGGGCTCGAGCTGCGTGTAGCTCGCGGCGTGATAGGTCGCGACGATGACGAGCACGTTCTTGTAGACGTTGTCGTTGAAGGCGCCGAACGCCTGGGCGCCGAAAAACGGCAGGAAACGTCGCTGCCGCAGCAGCGTGAACTGGGAACCCTGGGACACCCGCGCCCCCGTATTTCGTATTGTTGCGGGCATAGCGTAACGTTTTCCGGCCTCGCCCGTCTTTGTGGGCGAGGCGCGAAACGAACATGCAGGCAGTATCCGACGAGCAACTGATCCGCTGGGTGGCTGACGGCGACCCGTCGTGCCTCGGCACGTTGTTCGAGCGTCATCACCGCGGCGTCTATCAATACTGTCTGCAATTGACGCGCAGCTCCGCGGCGAGCGAGGACCTGGTCCAGGACGTGTTCCTCAAGCTGTTGCAGAAGGCTGCCAGCTACCGCGGCGAAGGCAGCTGCAAGGCGTGGATCTTCAACATCGCTCGCAACGTGACCTTCGACTATCTGCGTCGCGCGGACCGGCGCACTGTCGCCGACGATGAGAGCGACGAGAACGCCGCGGGTCTGGTCGATCATCGCTCGACCGAGCAGGTCGCCGCCGGGCAGCAGAACCTGCGCCTGGTCGCGCGAGCCCTGGCCGAAATTCCGGCGGCGGCGCGCGAGGTCATCTGGCTCGGGCGCTTCGTTTTCGAAGACTACGACGACCTGGCCCGCGCGCTCGGCTGTACGGCCAGCGCCGCACGCGTCCGCATGCATCGCGCAATGCAATTGCTAAATGCCACGTTCACGCGCATGAACGGAGTACCGATCGATGTCTGACAAACGCAAGAGCGGCGTGCCGTTCGAAAGCGAAGACCCCGCGGAGCAGCAGCTCTGGAGCGAGCTCGAGAACCTGCCGCAAGAGGCGCCTTCGCAGAATCTGCGGCGCCGGTTCTACGACGAGCTGGAGCACGCGGACCGGCGTCTGTATCGCCGTCGTCGCTGGCTCGGCTGGATCACTGCGCCGGGAATGGTCGCAGCGCTGGGCTGCCTGTTCGTCGGCGTGATGGTCGGTCTGTTGCTCAGGAGTCCGCCTGCTGCGAATCACGCGGAGTTTGCACAACTGCAGCAGCAGGTCGCGATCCTCAATCGCAACCTGGTGCTGGATCGGCTCGAGAACGACTCCGCCAGCAAGCGGCTGCTGGGCGTGATCGAGGCAAGCGCTCTCGCCGAGCACGACCCGGAAGTGCGCCGTGCGCTGCTCGAGCGCGCCGTCGACGATCGCGTGCACTCGGTGCGCTCCGCTGCCATCGATGCGATCGGTCCGCGCGTCGGCTCGCCGGCCGTGGGTGACGAGCTGATGGCTTCGCTGGAGAAGGCGGAGTCGCCGCTAGTTCAGCTCGCGCTCGCCGACATGGTGCTCCGTTACGGCAATCCGATGCAGATGGAGCAGCTGCTGCAGCTCAGCGAGCGCGGCCGCTTGCATCCCGACGTCGCTCAGCACGTCAAGGCGTCCGTATCGAGGAATCGCGTATGAACAGGCAAGTCACGAGCGGCTTACTTGCGCTGCTGGCTCTCGCGAACAACGCGGCTGCTACGGTCACCGATCAGAAGACCTGGTCGCAAAGCTATCCCGTGAGCGCGGCAGCGCCGCGCCTGCTCATCGACAACATCTGGGGCAACGTGCGCGTGCGCATTGGCACGGCGCGCGAGATCGCTGTCACTGTCGACGAGAAGCGCTCGGCACCGAGTCAGGAGCTGTTCGAGCTGTCGAAGCAGACGATCTTCCTGGACGTCCAGGCGGACGGCGAGGGCGTCGCGATGGTCGTCGGCAAGCAGGACGAAACGCTGCGGCCGAAGATCAATCGCTGCCGCGGCTGCCGCGTCGACTATCAATTCGAAGTGACGGTGCCGGCGGGGACGCAGATCGACGTGAGCACCGTCACCGACGGCGGCATCGACGTGGCAGGCAGCGGCGGACCGGTGAGTGCGAGCAACGTGAATGGCCCCGTCGCGGTGAAGGATCTGCAGGATTGCGCGCAGATCGAGAGCGTCAACGGCGCGGTCGAAGTCAGCTTCGCGCGTGCGCCGAGCCGCGATTGCAGCATCAAGACGATCAATGGCGACATCACGCTGAGCGTGCCGGGTGGCACGGGGCTCGATGCAGCACTCAGCGTGATGCAGGGAACCATCGTGTCCGAGTTCGACCTCGAGCCGCTGGCGCTGCCGGCGCGGGTCGAGCAGCGCAAGGAGGAAGGGCGCTTCGTCTATCACATCGAGCAGGCCGCCGGGATCCGTCTCGGCACGGGCGGCCCGACTTTCAGCATCGAATCTCTCAATGGCGATCTGCGTATCCGCAAGAGTAAGTAATCATGAATATCGCAAGACACTTCAGCCGTACCGCGCTCGCACTGACCGTCCTGCTCGGCGCGGCCGCAGCCTTCGGCCAGGCCAAGACTGCGACCCCGGCTACAGCGGCGGCACCGGCACAGGTGCAGCCGGAGACGATCACCATTCCTTTGTCGCGACCCGGCGAGCCGATCTCGATGAGCATCGACATTCTCTCGGCGCGCATGGAGGTGATCGGCGAGGAGCGCAAGGACGTCGCGTTGACGGTCACGCTGTCGGGTGGCCGGCGCAAGATCGTCACGCCTTCCGGCGCGAAGATGCTGTCAGGCGGCGGCGCCGGATTGGAGATCAGCGAGCGCGACAATCGCGTCTCGATCGAGTCCGACGCACCGCCGAGCCCGATCACGATCGTCGCGCGCGTCCCGCGTCGCGCACAGCTGAATCTCTCGACGACCAACGACGGCGAGATTACCGTGCGCGATATCGTCGGCGACCTGGAGCTGGAAAACATCAACGGCCCGATCACCGCGACCAACATCACCGGCTCGGTGATCGCCGAGAGCGTGAACAATCCGATCGCGGTGGGGCTGGCCGGTGTCGCCGCCGGCGGTGCGACGTCCCTGTCTTCTTTGAACGGCGACATCACGCTGACGCTGCCAGCGAGCGCGAAGGCCGAGCTTCACCTCGACACGTCGCGCGGCGAGATCGTCTCGGACTTCGAGCTGGACGTGAAGCCGAGCAAGCCGCGCGTCGAGCGCAATGAGACCCGCGGTGGCGTGTCAGTGCGCATGGAGGACGTCATCGTGGCGACCGTGAACGGCGGCGGACCCGTCATTCGCGTCAAGACGCTGAACGGCACGATCAAGATTGCGAAGAGCGGCGGCTGATCAGTTCGGCACCCAGACGAAGCCGGTGCCCTGGCTCTTGACCTTGCCGACTCCCGGAAACGGGAAGTGGTATGCGTAGATTAGCTGGCCTTTCGCGGCGGCTGCGCCGAGCACGGCCTTGCGGCTCGCTTGCGAGGTCGCGGTGTCGGTGTCGAAGCCGCAGGTCCACTCCGGCTTGTGCGTCGACACCACGAAGTGATGCACGGTATCGCCGACGTAGAACACGGACTTGTTCTTGGAACGGATCATGTAGCCGGAATGACCGGGCGTGTGGCCCTTGATGTCGACCGCCTTGACCGCCTCGGGAATGAGGTCGGCGCCCGGCTCGAACGCGGCGACCTTCGGAGTGATCGCAGCGATCAGCTTGGCGTGCTGGCCGACACCGGCTCCCTGGGCTTGCGCCGCCGTCATCCCTTTCAGGAAGGCCCATTCCGGCGCCGAGATGTGAATCGTCGCGTTCGGGAAGGCGAGCGCGCCTGTTGCGTTCAAGAGCCCGCCGACGTGATCGCCGTGCGAATGCGAGATGAAAACGTCGGTGACGGTCGCGGGTGCGACGCCCGCTGCAGCCATGGACGCGGCGAGCTTGCCGGCAGTCGCTCCCATGTTGCCGCCAGCGCCGGTATCGAACAGCATGACGCGGTCAGCAGTCCTCACCAGCAGCGGCTGCAGTGAAAGCTCCAAGTGGTCGGCGGGCAAGCCGGCCGCGCTCAGCACCGCGGCGACCTCCTCGGGCTTCTGCCCGACGCCGAAGACCTTGTTGTCGTTCGGCAGGGAGAGCGTGCCGTCGCGCAGTGCCATCGCCGAGAAGTCGCCGATGGCGAAGGTGCGTGCGTCGTCGGTCTGGGCCAGCGCCGGCGCAGCGAGCGCCGTCGCCAGGATAAGAGTTGCAAGGGAGAGTGCGGTTTTCATGGATCCTACAAGTGCCGACCCGACCTTCGGGTTCCGCTACAGTATAAATGGAGAATCCATCGGAGCTGGCCCTCATGCGCACTGCACTGTTCCTGCTCACGGGCTTCCTGTTGCTCGCTGCCTGTCTCATTCTCGGCAGGCAGTTCTCCGCGAACTATCCCGCCGCGATGACGGTGGCGACGGTTGTATACGTCGCGCTGTGGCTCGCAATCGCCGCTTTCAATATGTGGACCGGCGTGGCGAAGGCCGGCTACTCCGCCGCGGAGGAGTTGCCGGTATTCGCGCTGATCTTTCTGGTGCCGGCTGTCGTTGCCGTCTTAGTGAGATGGCGGTTCTTCTGAAGCGATCTGGCGCAGCGCCCGCTCGAAAGTCTCCACGGGCTGGCCGCCCTGGATGAGGTACTTGTCGTTGACGATGACCGACGGCACGGCGTGTATGCCCTGCCGGCCGTAGAACTGCTCGCGTTCGCGAACGTCGTCGGCGTAACGACCTGATTCCAGGACTTCACGCGCTCGCGCCGGATCGAGCCCGGCCTGAGTGGCGAGATCGACCAGCACTTCGCGATCGCTCGGGTTGCGGCCTTCCGTGAAATACGCCGCGAACAATGCACGCTTCAATTCCCGCTGCCGGCCCTCGAGCTCGGCCCAATGCAGCAGTCGATGCGCGTCGAAGGTGTTGTAGACACGGGACCGCTTGCCCATGTCGAACGTGAAGCCGAGCTCCGCGCCGCGGGCCCGGATCGCTTCCTGGTTGTGGCGCAGCTGCTCGGGGGTCGAGCCGTACTTCTGCGCCAGATGCTCCACGATGTCCTGACCGCCGCGCGGCATCTGCGGATTGAGCTCGAACGGTTGGAAATGAATGTCGGCGGTGACCGCGTCGCCGGCGCGCTCCAGCGCCTGCTCGAGCGAGCGCAGCCCGATCACGCACCAGGGACAGGAGACATCCGACACGAAGTCGATCTTGAGCTGGGTAGTCATGGACGCAGGATGCGGGCACGAGCGAGCCGGTTCAAGTGCAGCTCATTTGCTCAGCACGACATGCGTGGCGGCGGCGGACGGCACGTGCTCGACGCATCGATAACCGAGTTCCGCCAGATCGATGCCGGCGAACAGGTTCTCGCCCGAGCCGAGCACCGTCGGTGCAATGGCCAGGTGCATCTCGTCGACGAGCTGGGCGCGCAGGTACTGCTGAATCGTGGCCACGCCGCCGCCGACGCGCACGTCGCGACCTTTGGCTGACGCTTTCGCGCGTTCGAGCGCTGCGTGGATGCCGTCGGTGACGAAGTGAAACGTCGTATCGCCAGCCATGCGGATCGGCGCGCGCGGATGATGCGTGAGCACGAAGACATCGGTGTGATATGGCGGATTGTCGCCCCACCAGCCCTTCCACGTGTCGTCCTGCCACGCGCCGCGACTGGGTGCGAACATGTTGCGCCCGAGTATCCATGCGCCGATGTTCGCGAAGCCGCGCGCCGCGAACTGATCGTCCACGCCGGTGGTTCCGTCGGCGCCGTCTCCGTGCATCTGCTGGAACGTGCGAGTGCCGAAGACCCACTCGTGCAGCTGCAGGCCGCCGACACCGAGCGGGTAGTCCAAACCCTGATTCGGACCCGCGCCATAACCGTCGAGCGAAATGGAAAAGGCGTGCACGCGCAGCTTCGTCATGAGCGATCTCTCCGTCTGATACGATCGGTCCGCCTGCCTCAGCGGGCCATTACATATTAACTACTAACAGACACACGGAGTGTTTCATGAAGATCTCTCTTCGCCCTCTCGGTGGCGCGGGTCTCCTGCTCTCGACTGCAATTGCGACCGCGAGTCCGATCTTGCTCGACACGGAGCAGAAGGCCGCCGCCGCTTTCGAAACAACACTGTTCAAAGCCGAGGTGCCGCGGCAGGTGAACGGGAACGTCGACAACGTGGTTATCTTCACCGACGTCATGTTGCGGATGACGAACGCCGCAACCACTCCCGCAGCGTTGCTGAGCACTCCCGCAGGCATCACGATTCCCTGCGGCGTCTCGGGATCGTTCAAGGCGCGCCTGCCGGATGCGCAGCCTCGCGTCCTGCATCTGCGCTTCACCGATTGCAAAGCACGTCCCTGGGGCGTCAGCCAGGAGCGGACGTTCAATGGTACCGCTGCCCTCACGCTGCCGGCCGATACGTTCCAGCCCCAGAGCCTGCCAGCCGTTCGCTTCGGCAATGACTCGGCCGAGCTGCTCATCGACCATCACACCGAAACGCCGAATCAGAGAGAGGATGTCTCGGAGGCTTTCAACATTGCTTTGCGCGGCGATATCTCCATGGGCCTGCTGTTCGACTCCGGCGCCTATGTGTCCTCGTTTCGCATGAACGGATATACGGACCAGCGAGCCACTATCGAGTCTCCGCTCGGCACGCCGCCTTACTTTCTGGGCTACAAGATGACCGCGGAGCATTTGTCGGTGCTCCACACTGTGAGTGTCGACGGCGAGGTCACTGGCGACGACACGCAGTTCCTCTCCGGCTCGGTCGCGTTCACCCAGACGCAGCCGCCTCCGTACGGAATCCTCACGGACGCGTATCAATTCAACGACTATCGCGTCAACCGCGTCACGAATTGGGGAGCTGCGTGGAACGAGCAGCTCTCCATCGACGGCAGAATCACCGTGACGTTCAACCCGTTCTGGGGCGCCGGCTGCACGAATGGGCTGTACGCAATGAAGACGCGCGTGCCGTTGTTCTACTCGCTCGACACTCCGTCGACGTTCCAGAGCGGCGAGCTGGTCGTCAACGGTGCAGTGGCAAAGTTCTACTCGGCTGAAAACACGCCGCCTGGATTGCCCGTGCCGGTAAACGGCATGCTCCTGAACCTGCGCGTGCGTGACGTCGGAACGTTCAACTACGACGCCGTCGACTGGTTCCAGGCGTTGTCGCCGGTGGGCGCCTGCTACTGACCGCTCACGTCTGCATGAAGCCGAGATTCGGCTGAGCGAAGTTGCCGCGTATTGAGCGGACG
>DATENH010000313.1:0-12004 GCA_035275145.1 Steroidobacteraceae bacterium
CGCCGTCCACGTCGCCATGCGTTCGAGAACGTCGCGCGCCTGCGCGTTGCCCGCGAGCGTGTGCATGTCGAGCATGCCCGCCATGATCTTGTGCAGCGTATAAAACGGTGCCCACGCTGGCTGCCCGGCGCGCAGCCGATCGAACAGTTCTTCCGGAAAAGCACTGAGGTAACCGTTGCCGATCTTGGCCTGGCACTTCGCCAGCTCGCCGACGATTGCATCGCCGCGCGCCTCGAGCTCCTTGTCATTGCCGTGTGCGAACGACAGCGCGCACGCCGACAAATAATGTCCCGTGAAATGTCCGCGCAGCTCGTTGTTGGGCGCTTCCCACCCGCCGAGCGGTTCGGCGGACGACGGCAGGCCCGCGGTCACGCGAAACATGTGCAGCAGGCGATCCGGATCGTAAGCGAGCAGGTGCCGGCGATTGACGTTCATGGCATCGAGCGCCGCTCCCGGCCGCAGCCGTACCTGCGACATCTCGAACGGCCGCGCGATGGCTCGCTGTACCTGCCCCTCCGCGAGCAAACTGTGCGGCCAGGACGACAGCGCGCTCGCCGTCAGCAACGAGCCGCGAATAAACATCCGGCGATCGAGGTTTTCAGCCATGGCAGCGCTTCCGGTGGAGTGCGCGCGTAGCTTAGCATCGCGCTGTAGGTCGGCTTCCACCCGACACCGAGGACCCCACCATGTCGACCACGACCGCCGACTTCGCCTCCCGCTATTCCACCCACCTCAACATCCTGCACGCCGCCGGCGAGCTGATCGACGTCAACGCTTTGGTCGCCGCGAACCAGCACCCCTGGTGGAACCAGACGCTGTGTCAGGTCAACGAGTCCGTCGTGCGCCTCGGCGTGGTCCAGGGTGAATATCACTGGCACAAGCACGACGCCGAGGACGAGTTCTTCTACGTCGTCAGCGGCCATTTCCTGATCGACCTGGAGGATCGCACCATCGACCTGCGGCCCGGCCAGGGCTTCGTCGTGCCGAAGGGCGAGATGCATCGGCCGCGCGCGCCGGAGAAGACCGTCATCCTGATGGTCGAGACTGCCGGCATCGTGCCGACCGGTAGCTGAGGTGCGTCGGCTGCCGTGAAGCGCGTTCTTTTCGTCTGCAGCCAGAACCGTCTGCGCAGCCCCACGGCCGAGGCTGTCTTCTCGAACCGCGACGGTTTCGAAGTCGCATCGGCCGGCACCGACCCGGCGGCCGGCACGCCGGTCTCGCCCGAGCTGCTGGAATGGGCCGACGTCATCTTCGTCATGGAGCGCGCTCATCGAAATCGGCTGATGAAGAAGTTCCGGCCGCATCTCAAAGCGAAGCGCCTGATCTGCCTCGACATCCCCGACGAGTTCGAGTACATGGATCCTGCTCTGGTCAGATTGCTGGAGCTGAAAGCCGGTCCGTTCTTCAAGCGAGGCTGATGTATGGCACGAATCGCTGCTTACGCACTCCTACTCGCAATCGTGAGCGGGGTGCTCGCGGCAGAGCCGTCGAAGGACGGCATCTACTTTGCGACCGCCACGACGCAGACCGAAACCGACGAATACACGCGCTACGAGCTGCTCGCGCCGGGGAGCGCGAAGTTCAAGATCACATACGACGTCACCGCGACGACCGCCGGCGCGAAGTACTACTACAACCCGATTCGCAAAGGCAGCGCCGCGAGCGAGGAGAGCGTGCTCGATGCGATGACCGGCAAGCCGCTGAAGTTCGAGATCGTCAGCGGCGCCGAGGCGCGCAAGGATCCGTTGATGGCCGATGCCGATCTCGACATGAACTACATCAAGGTCACACTGGCGCGCCCGGTGCCGACCAACGGCCAGGGTCGCATGGTGATCATCAAGACGTACGAGGACGCGAAGAGCTATCACCTCGAGGGCAACACGATCGTGTTCGACCGTCCGCTCGGTGTCCGGCGCAACAAGGTCGTACTGCCTGCGGGTTATGAGGTCGTCAGCCTGACGGTGCCCTCGCAGTTGCTTACTGAGAGCGACGGGCGAATCTCAATCAGCTTCATGAACAACAGTGGCGCTCCGGCGCCGGTCGTCTTGCGCGCGACGAAGACCGCGCAGACGGGCGCGGCTGCAATACCGAAGGCGGCCACGAAGCAGCGGAGCTGGGAATCGCCGTTCGAAGGCGAGACGGAGGAAGATCGCCTGACCGAGCGCGCGCATCAGGATCGCGACATTGTCTACTTTCTGCAGCAACCCGAAACGCACGCGTTCGCGCTCTATCACGACTACACCGAAGCGCGTCCCGGCGTGAACGGCTACGCAAACGTCGTTCGCAAAGGCAGCGTCGCCAGCAATCCTTCGGCGAGCATCCTCGACACCGGCGAGCAGCTGCAGACGAAGGAGATGAGCGGCGCGGAGATGGTTGCGTCGAAGATCAATGCAGGCGGCGAGAAAGTCGAACCGGACGCGCGCGTGGTCGTGATCCCGTTTCCTGCGGTCCAGGCAGGACAGACGCTGCGTCTGCGGATCGCGGAGACGTACACCGCGCCGGTGAGCTACAAGCTCGACGGCGAAGATCTGGTGTTCGATCGCAGTCTCGGTCGACCGCGCAATGCCGTAGTGCTGCCCTCAGGTTGGTACTGCACATACAACTCGATTCCGGCGACGGTGACTCAACTGCCGGACGGCCGCGTGCGTCTGGATTACTGGAACGGCCGGCCGGATGGCATCGACGTGCTCGTCAAGGCGCGCCGTCGCGTCGCTACGGAATCCGCACGATAGTTGCGCTGAACCCCGTCGGCTCCAGCTCCAGCAAGCATGCGCAAACGACCGGCGCTGAACGATGCGTGTTCATGGCTGACCTCCTGCCTACGCTGGGCAGTGTCGACCAGGGATGCTTACGGATAGCTTACGGTTCAGCGCAGGAGGGCGCCGACCAACGAACGAATGGCGGGAGATGGTTTGGCTTCGCGCGTCGATTGAATGACGCGCAGGTAGCGCTCGTAGTCCTCGAGCGCGCCGGCCTGGTCCTGCATGGCGAGCCGGCTGCGGATCAGGCCTTCGTAGCAGACGGCCGACGTCGGATACATATCTATAGCTCGCAAGTAGACCGCGCGCGCACCCTTGTGGTCGCCGCGTCCTTCGAAACGGCGCGCCAGCCGACTCGCCAGATCGATGAACTTGCTGCGCACTCGCTCGATCGCAGGCAGGGCCCATGCAGCAGTCCGCTCGGAGTGAAACAGCGGACCGCCGAACTCCGCCAAGGCACTTTGCATAACATCGTCCTGCGAGGTGCGCAGCGCCTGGGTCAGCTTGCGCTCCCAGCCCACCACGTCGATCCAGGTGTGCTGTGCCGACAGGTACAACTTGCCCTCGCGCTGCACGATCAGGTCCGATGCCGACAGGAGCTTGCGCAGCCGATGCAGCGCCTGCTCGCACGCCGCCTTGGCCTGGTCGCCCTCGGCGTCCGGCCAGAGCCACTCATATATATCCTGCAGCGAGCAGGCATGGTCCTTGGAAATGGCCAGCACGCGCAGGATGTCGAGCGAGCGCGTCGGCGGCTTCGCGCCGGGGTTCACGGCCGCGCCGTTCAGTTCCATGCGGAAGTCGCCAAGCACGTGCAGTCGCAGCGGCCACGGCCAGCGCGAGGGCGCGGACTCGGGCGGCGCGAGCGCGCGACGCCGAATCAACGCGGCACAGAAATCCGGCTCGATGCCGAGCTCCAACGCGTCCGCGCACAGCTCGGCAAGATGATCGGGCAGGTTGATCAGCACCGCCGTCCAGTT
The DNA here is from genome assembly GCA_035275145.1 of Steroidobacteraceae bacterium. GTDB lineage: Bacteria > Pseudomonadota > Gammaproteobacteria > Steroidobacterales > Steroidobacteraceae > Steroidobacter. The sequence continues at coordinate 3,737 of DATENH010000313.1, forward strand.
CACCGCGCGTAGCTGCGTCATGAAAGTCCGCAAGCGCTCGGCATATTCGGGCGAGCCGCGCCACTTCGCGGCGAATGCGTGCGCGGCGAGCACGCAGATCTGCGTGCGTTGCCGGACAGCGCCGTCGAACAGATGAATCAGCTCTTCGAGAAAGGCCGCGGCCTCGTCGGACATCTCGGCCGCGAGCAGCACCTGAAACTTGGTGATGAAGTGCGGCCAGCGCTCGATCGGCGGCTCGTTTGCAGCTTCGATGGCGGCCATGAAGCGATCGCAGTCGGCACTTGCCGCAGCGAAGCGCTTCTGACGAGTGTGCAGCGCTGCTTCGCAATCCGCCGCGACAGCAACCTGCGTCGTGTAGCGACTGTCGGAAATCTCCGCGATGCGCCCGATGAGCGTCGCGAACTCCGACCACTGATTGCGCAGCTTCATGAGTAGCTGCAGGTGATAGAGCGCGCCGAACTCGACGCCGCGCAACCCTTCTCGCTCGCCGATTGCCATGGCAGCGCGCAACGCGTCTTCCGGTGCAGCGTAAGGGAACCCGCGCTTGGCATAAGTGAAATAGCGAGAAGTGACCGCACCGAACGTCACCAGCCAGCTACCGAAGACCCACGACGACAGGTCGCTAGCTTTCAGGTCGTCGACCACACTGTCGACAGCACGCTCGAACAGCTCCGCTCGACCCGTCGCGCCGGAGTGATCCATGAGCGTGAGACTCGCCATCAACCGCAGGTTCGAAGTATCGCCGGCTGTGCGTACGGCGAGCCCTTCCAGCAGGCGCTCCGTGAGCCGGCGCACCGCGGGCGCATCGGTGCGATAGTTCTGAGCGAAGTCCACTGCGCGCAGCATTCCTGACCACGCCAGCAGCTGATCGCCGCGCGAGAGTTTCGGGAAGTCGCGATCGATCACGTCGATGACGCGTTGGGTCCAGGCCGCAAGTCCCTCGTGCGTGCGCCAGCTATCGGACTTGGAGAGCACTGCGCGAGCCGCGGTGAGACATTGCCCATCGAGCTCGCCGCGCTCGGCAAACGCTGTCCACGCGCGCGCGAACCAGGACTCCGCGGCAGCGTCGTCGGCCATGTTCGCAACGCCGAGCCAGTAGCAAATCCACGCGTCCAATTCGGAAGCGGGCAGGGCGTTACACCAGTCGATGAGCGTGGCGCGCCGACCTTGAGCGATCAGCGCCTCGGCACGTTGCACGATCAGACTGCGGGCGAGCGACCACGATTGCGCTTGCAGCGCGAGCTCGATCGCTGCGTCGGGATATCCGGCCGCATGCAACAGCGTCGCAGCTTGTTCGCGCAAGTTCGCCAGCTCGCGAGTTGCGAAGTGCTGCGCGAGCAGGTTCTGGAGGAAGTCGCGCAACAGATCGTGCAGGTGATAGACGCTGCGAGCGCTCTCGCCGCGCGTCACCAATAGTTGACGCTGATGCAGGCGCGCGAGCAACGTGCGTGCGGCTTCCGATCCCGTCAAACCCTTCACGAGATCCGGCGTGATCTCCGGCAGCAAGCTGACCTTGAGCATCGCTTTCTGCTCTTCTTCCGTGAGCGCATCGAGGAGTTGCTTGGCAAGCGCCGTGAACACGGCCGTGCGTCCGGTGCGCGAATCGCTCGGCCGCGGCACGTCTGCGCGCAAGTCGCCGGCGGCCGCTCGGTCAGCGAGCAGCACCAAGCCTGCGGCCCAACCGCGCGCGGCAGAGATGTCGACCGTCGAGGAACGGCTACGCGAGCGACTGGACACCAGCGCGCGAGCCTCCGCATCGGAGAACTGCAGGATCGATTGATCGAGGGCGGTGAGCTGACCCTTGAACGTCAACTCGGCGAGCTCATCGGGAGGCAGCGTGCGGCTGATGCATACGCACTGCAGGTCTTCCGGCAACTCGCGAAGCATGATCGCGAGCATCGTGCGGAACTGCGCGGTCTCGACGCCGTAGTGCAGATCGTCGATGACGAGCAGCCCGACCCGGGTCAGTTTGCGGAAGAACGCACGGAAGAAGCGCCGTGCGAATTCCGCGGGCTGGTCCGCGTATTCCGGGCCGAACACCGGCAGCTCGCTGGCGGCGCGGGCCGGCAACAGGTTGCCGATGTGATGGAAGAAACTTGCAACGTCCTGGTCGCCCTCGTCGACGCGATACCACAGATGCGCCGCGGGCTTCTTCTGCAGGTAGTCGAGCGTCGCGGTCGTCTTGCCGTAACCGGCCGGGGCTGCGATCCAGCAGATGCCGTTGCGAAGCGCGTGGTCGATCGCTTTCACGACGCGCGCCCGCCGGACGATCTGTCTCGCCCGCGCGGGAGTACGTCGTGAAGCGGCTTTCCCTCGCATGCGGTTCGAAGCTACCACACGCGATAAAGCCCGAACAGACGACCGGAGAATCAGCTCAGTGGTTGATTCATCGACCAAAGCACGCCGAACGGATCGCGGAGCTGGCCATATCTTGCACCCCAGAACATCTCTTGCACCGGCATGACAACTTCCGCGCCGGCAGCGACCGCGCGCGACCACCATGCATCGATGTCATCGACCTGCAACGTGAGATTGAACGCCTGCGGTGCTTGCAACGCATGGCCGTATTCCGGGTAGGCATCGCCCAACATCAGCGAGCTGCCGTTCACATAGAGATGAACGTGCATCGTCCGGCCCTTGTCGTCGACCGGGACGCGGGCGACTTCCTTGGCCGCGAACGCACGTTGATAGAAATCGGACGCTTTGGTTGCACCGTCGACCTGCAGATACGCGACCAGCCCACCGCGGACCTCTGGCTGTGCATTCGGTCCCTGGGGTTTCACTTCGGCATTCATCAGTCTCTCCAGCAAATGGGTCCGACCTTCGGCCCTTCCGCCCAAGGACGAACCGACCGTTGCGATGCCGACAGAGTGCAGACGCTAGGGGCGTGCCGCCAGTTGCTCGGATTCAGTGCTGACCGACGCTGAGTTGGAGCACGATGGCGCCGATCGCGAAGACCGCGAGCAGCACGAACAGCAGGCCGGAGATCCAATGCCCGCGACGGGGCTTTTGCTCGTTCATGCCTGAATCATAGCGGATTGCCGCCCGCGGGCCGGGCGAGGATCGCTTCCCAGTTCAGGATCGCGTTCCACAACAGCCGCTGATCGCCGCGGTTCAGGTCGCGATGTAACGGGTTGAAGTTGAAGGCGACCACGCGGCCGCGCCCGACCGCCATGTCGAGAATCGCCGGACGGCCGATGAGGTTGGATTCGCCCCAGACTTGGCCGCTGACGAGGAATGGCTCGTCGGTAGCGGGATCGCCCCATTGCATGACGACGCCACCGGGATCGGACGGCCCGTCGAGGCAGGTCGTGCAGAACGCCATGCGCAGCCAGCGGCGCGGGACAGCGTAGAGCGGATAGTTCTGGCGGAATACATATGTATGCAAGGGGTAGCCATACGCGATCGGATGGTCGGGCTGTGCAAACGAAACGCGCACGTGCGAGCCCGGTGTGCGGGTGACGGACTCCACCGCGGCTTGTGCGGATTCGGCGCCGCCGCTGCCGGCGCTGCGGGGCACGCCGCCGGAGTCGCGGCGCACGCCGCGAACGATGCCGCCTTCCAGCGCCAGCATCGAACCGCTGCCGAGCGTGACCAGCACGCCGCCGCTCTCGACGAACTTCTGAATCTGCGCGAGGCCTTCCCAACCGATGCCGCCGGTGATGTCGTCGGACGAGGCTGGCGTGCCGTGGCTCGGCGTTTGCTTCGTCTTCTTGAACGGCATCGGGCCCCAGGCTTTCGGCAGTCCGTGAATCTGCTCGGCCAACTCGAGGTCGACGTGTCCGTAGAGCAGCACGTCGTATTTCGCGCGCAGGTTGCCGGCGCGAATGTCTTCGTCGCGGAGATATGAATAGGGGACGTTGCGTTCGTCGAGCGTGTGGCGCAGCCAACCGATGCTGTCGGTGTCGGCCCACGGGACCCATACGCCGAGTCGCGGAGCCTTCGCTGCATGACGCACGACATCGGGCGTCGCGGCGAGCGCATCGAAGTCGAGCGCGAGATGTGTCGTCAGATCCTGCAACGCCGCGCCCAGTCCGGATTGAGCAGGCAGCAGCCATGAACCCGCCGGATATTCCGTGTCGCCGACCTTGAAGGCCTGCTCCGCGATTTCGATCTTGAATTTCGCCAGTCGATAGCGCGCTTCGAGCAGTCCTTCCTGTCCGCTGTCCTCAAGAGCGAACGTCGGCCCGCTCCCTGTGATCTTGCCGCGAGGCTGCGGCGGTTCAGTCAGGGGAATCGCGCCGACGCTCTTGATCGACGGGTCGGCAATCGCGACCGCTGCGACGTGATAATGCGCCGGCAATTCCCACGACACATCGTCATACGGCTCGCCGCCGTCCTTCGGAAACTCCTGCGGCGCGAGCAGATCGACCGCGTAGTTGCGATACGGCTGATCGAGCCGCACCAGGTACGTGTCGACGCCGAACGCGCCTTCCTTCACGGTGAACGCAGCGTTCGCTCGCTGCACTTCGATGTGCTGCGACTGCAGTCGCGCGATCAGTTGTGCCACGCGCATCGGATCGCCTTGATCCTGCGGAATCGCGAACGCGTACGGCGGCTCGTCGACACCTTTGCGCCACGAGTTGAAGCCTTTGCGATAGAAGCTGCGTAACAGCATTTTCGACTGCGTCGCGGCCAGGTCGAGCGCGGCGAGCGCCGCAGTTTCGTTGTAGTTGACGTTGTCACGAGCCGACCAGCGAAACGGCGTCGACGGCGGCGGCTGCACGCGATACCACTCGCGCGACGTCTGGTCCGGCGACAGTTTCCACTCCAGCGTCTCCGCCGTGCCGTTGCCGAAGGTCTCGTAACCGCGGCCGATCGAGTTGTGGTTCATCGCCACCGAATCCAGATACAGATGCGCGAACGCCTCGCCGAAATTCCAGGTCGAGACGCCCGGCATGCCGAATGAGGTCAGCGTCTGCACCTCGTGAAAGCTCAGCGCCTGGAACTCCGTGAACGTGATCGGATCGATGTTCGGGTTGTACGGCCCGGTGCCGTTCCACGACATCAGCAGTGCGACGCTCTCGTGCAGGTCGTGCACGACAGTCGGATGCCATTCGAAGAACATGCGCGAGACGGCGCGCGTGGATTCGTGCACCAGTTGGTGCGCATCGCGGTTGATGTCGACGAACGCGTACTTCGACCAGTACGGCGGCGACATGCGCGGCAGCGTGCTGCGATCCGTCTTGCCCTTCAGGAAGCGATAGAACCACTCGACCACCTTGTCGCGGCCGTCGGGATTCGAGACCGGGTTGATCAGCACGACCATGTTCTGGCGGATGCGTTGGATCATCGGCTGCTCGGAAACGGCCAGCCGGTAGGCAAGCTCGAGAACGGATTCGGTCGAGCCGGTCTCGTCGGAATGCAGCGCGGCGTTGAAGTAGTAGATCGGTCGGGCGCGCGCGACGATCTGCTCGGCCGCGGCGGGATCGGTCGTGCGCGGATCCGCGAGGGCTGCCGTGTCCTTCTTCAGCTGGTCGAGCGACTGGATGCCGGCTTCGTCCGCGATCGCCAGCAGCACGATGTCGCGGCCCTCTTCCGAACGGCCGATCGTGAAGATCTCGACGCGCGGCGAAGCGGCAGCGAGTGCGCGAGCGTAGCCGTAGGCCTTGACCGAGTCGACCAGTTCGCCGGCTGCACCTGGAATACGTTTGAGGAAAGCGCGCGGCGAGGGCACGGAAGCGGAGGCGGGCAGGGAATCGACCCAGGGCGAAAGAAATTGCGGCGCGGTCGTGGCCCGCGCGATCTCGTCGGCGGAGCCGCGTTCGGGCGTGTCCTGTGCGAGTACCGAGGCGATGTGGAACGTGAAAACGAGTAGCGAGAGCCGACCGGTAGCGCGCACTGACCATCTCCGCGGATTCGGGTGCGCGGAGTTTACCCGGCCCTCGATGCATTCAGGGAATCCCTGAATTCAGATTGGCCGTGCCGGGCCGTCACAGTCACAGTGACACTCCGACTCTCAGCTGCGGACGCTGGGCGCCTCGCTGCAAGGATCACGGTCCTTGCGGGCGCGGCCGTGGGCGTTTTGTTCCTGCTGGCCTCGACGAGCGACGACCCGCGGACCGCGCACATTTTCGATTGCCTGCATTGGACGGTCGCCTATGTCGCGGCGGCGATCGTTGCGTGGCTCGGCGTCGTGGACGCGAGCGGCGTCGACCGTGCGACGCGCCGCTGGTTCGCGATCGGCCTGACGCTTACCGCTGTCGGCGATCTCTTCTACGACTACTACGAGCTGACGGGCGTGTGGGTGCCCCAGGTGAGCGACACGCTGTTTCTGTCGCTCGGCCCGTGCTTCGTGATCGGTCTGGCTCTCACGCTGCGCAAGGATCGGCGGCTGCAGCTTCGCACTTTTCTGTTGGATGTCGTTTCGCTTGCGTTGGTGCTGCTGACGCTCACGCTCGACTTGTACTTGCCGCGTCAAGGATCGATGACCACGCTCGACCTCGGCGTGTTGATCATCTATCCGATCTGCCTGCTCACGCCGGTCTGCCTGGCCATCGTATTGGCGCCGACGATACGTCTGCGTCCCGACCGCCGCCGGCTGCTGCTGTTCGCCGCGATGCTCGGCAACGGCGTCGTGTGGATGATCTGGAACGGCGAGGTCGACTTCCACACACCGGCTGCAGGGACCTGGCTCAGCCTCTCGTTCTCGGTCTTCGCGCTCGCGATCGGGTACGGTGCGGCGGCGTGGCAGACCAAGGTCGAGCAGAATCCGGCGTGGGAGCGGTTTTGCGAGACGGTGCTGCGCTTGATTCCGCTGCTCGCGGTTGCGATGGCTGTCGTGACCTTGGCGATCGTCTGGGCAGTTCCCGATGTGCGGCGGCCTGTGCAACTCGCGACGGTAGTTGGCGCGGCCGTCGTCATCGTGCTGGCAGTGATTCGTCAGAGCATGTCGCTGCTCGAGCACGATCGATTGGTGGCTGCCGAGCGCGACCTGCGCGAGCGCTCGCGCGAGCTGCGCGCCAGCAACGAGCAGCTCCATCGGATGGCGGAGATGGCGCAAGTCGCGAACCAGGCGAAGAGCGAATTCCTGGCGAACATGAGCCACGAGATTCGCACGCCGATGAACGGCGTCATCGGCATGACCGACCTGCTGCTCGATACGAGGCTCGACCACGGTCAGCGCGAGACTGCGGAAACGATCCGCAGCAGCGCCCAGGCGTTGCTGACGGTCATCAACGATATCCTCGATTTTTCCAAGGTCGAGGCGGGCAAGCTCGATCTCGAAGCGATGGAGTTTGCGCCGCGCGAGCTGGTCGAGCAGGTCGTGCGGATGATGCGCGTCTCGGCCGAGGCGAAAGGATTGGTGCTGACGGCCAATGTCGCGGACGCGGTTCCGGCGCTGGTTCGCGGCGATGCCGGACGGCTGCGGCAGATCCTCGTCAACTTGTGCGGCAACGCCGTCAAGTTCACCGAGCACGGGAGCGTGACGGTGTCAGTCGGTGCAGCGCCGGCAGAGGGCGGCCGCACGATGCTCGATCTCGAAGTTCGCGACACCGGCGTCGGCATACCTGCGGATCGCGTGCACACGTTGTTCAAGCCGTTCTCGCAGGTCGATGCGTCGACGACGCGCCGGTACGGCGGCACCGGGCTTGGGCTCTCCATCGTGCGCCGACTCGCGGAGTTGATGGGCGGCGAAGCGGGAGTGGAGAGCAGCGAAGGCGCCGGCTCGATATTCTGGTTCACCGCCTGCTTCGAAGTCGCGAACGACCACGTCACGCAGGCGGCGGCGACGTCCGCGGGCCCTTCCGGCAACGCCGGCAAGCGCATCTTGCTTGCAGAAGACAACGCCGTGAACGAGAAGGTCGCGACGCGCTTCCTCGAGAAGCTGGGCTACATCGTCCACGCGGTCGTGAATGGACGCGAAGCAGTCGATGCGTGGGCGCGCGGCGGCTACGACCTCGTGCTCATGGACTGCCAGATGCCGGTGCTCGACGGTTACGCCGCGACACGCGAAATCCGGACGCGCGAAAACGGCGGCCCGCGCATCCCGATCGTCGCGCTGACCGCGCACGCAATGAAGAAAGACGAGCTCGAGCCGCCAGGCCGGCATGGACGACCACCTCGCCAAGCCCCTCGACCGCGAAACCCTCGCCCGCTGCCTCGCGCTGCATCTTGGTGCCGGGAGAGAAAACGAGGGGAAACTCAGCGCCGCAGCAGCGGCGACTGGGTAGCGGACGCGATTCGCACGACGTGCCCCGTTTGCCGTAGACGAACCGAGCAGCGGTCTCGCACAATCCCCGCACCGAGAATTCCAACCGGCGAGGG
>DATENH010000314.1:0-7049 GCA_035275145.1 Steroidobacteraceae bacterium
CCGATCCGGCAGCGAGCCTGTTCTACGCGCCGCTGAAGAATTTTCCGGATGCCGTCGCGCCGGCCGACCGCACGCGCCTGCAGGCGGCGTACCGCGACGCGATCACGAAGGAGATCAATCCGGCGTACCAGCGTCTGCTCGACTTCGTCCGCGACGAATATCTCAAGGGCGCGCGCACCCAGGTGGGCTGGTCGAGCCTGCCGAACGGCCGCGAGTGGTACGCCTATCAGGCCAGGCTCGCGACCACGACTGACCTGACCCCGGACGCAATCCACGAGCTCGGCTTGAAGGAAGTCGCGCGCATTCGCGGCGAGATGGAGCAGGTCAAGCAACAGGTCGGCTTCAAGGGCGACCTGGCGGCGTTCTTCAAGTTCCTGCAGGACGATCCGCGCTTCTACTACGACAACGGCGACGCGCTGATCCAGGGCTTCCGCGACCTGAAGAAGAACATCGACGCGAAGCTGCCGAAGCTGTTCAAGGATTTCCCGAAGGCGGATTACGAAGTGCGCGCGGTCGAGCCGTTCCGCGCGCAGAGCTCGGCCGGCGGGTTCTACCAACCGCCGTCGGCGGACGGCTCCCGCCCCGGCATTTTCTACGTCAACACGTACAACCTGAAGGCGCAGCCGAAGTTCGGCATGGAGACGCTGTCGCTGCACGAAGCCGCGCCCGGTCATCATTTCCAGATCGCGATCCAGCAGGAGCTGACGGAGCTGCCGCGCTTCCGCCGCTTCAACAACGGCTACGTCGCGTACGACGAGGGCTGGGCGCTGTACGCGGAGTCGATCGGCAAGGAGCTGGGAATGTTCACCGACCCGTATCAGTACTACGGGCGGCTGAGCGACGAGATGCTGCGCGCCATGCGGCTGGTCGTCGACACCGGCCTGCACACGCGCCAGTGGACACGCGAGCAGTCGATCAAGTACATGCTCGACAACTCGTCGATGGCGCCGAGCGACGCGGAAGCGGAAGTGGAGCGCTACATCGCGATCCCCGGCCAGGCGCTCGGCTACAAGATCGGTCAGCTGCGCATCCGCGAGCTGCGCAACAAGGCGCAGGCCGCGCTCGGCTCACGCTTCGACGTGCGCGAATTCCACAGCGTCGTCCTGCGCGACGGCTCGCTGCCGCTCAGCGTGCTCGAGGCGAAGATCGAGCGGTGGATCGAGAGTAAGAAGTAAGAAGATCTCTCGCCAAGACGCCAAGACGCCAAGACGCAAAGGAAGAATTCTGACTGTTCAGAATCCGATTCCGGCCTTGGCGTCTTTGCGTCTTGGCGAGAGTCTTTCCGGTTCTTTCCGTCTCTTCACCAGACCTCACAGCGCTCCTCCGGCTTGCGCACCATCGGCGAGCCGGCCTTGCACTGGAACGCCTGCTGGAACTCCTGCAGGTTCGACACCGAGCCGATGACGCGATACTTCGCGACCGGGTGCGGGTCGCCCTGCACCATCGTGCGCGCGAACTCCGGACGCACTTCATCGCCGCGGAACTGACCCCACGCGATGAAGAACTGCTGGTCCGGGGTCAAGCCGTCGATCGTCGGCGCCGGCGGCTTGCCGCGCTGGGAGATCTTGAATGCGCGATACGCGATCTTCGCGCCGGCCAGATCGCCGATGCTCTCGCCGAGCACCAGCTTGCCGTTGTGATGCACGCCGGGCTCGATGAAGTAACCCTCGTACTGCTTCACGACGCACTCGCCACGAGCCTGGAATTTCTTCAGGTCCTCATCGGTCCACCAGTTCTTGAGCCGCCCCTGCGCGTCGAACTGCGCGCCCTGGTCGTCGAAGCCGTGACTGATCTCATGGCCGATCACCACGCCGATCGCTCCGTAGTTGACCGCATCCACCACCTGCATGCTGAACGCGGGCGGCTGCAGGATGCCGGCGGGAAACACGATCTCGTTGAGCGTCGGGTTGTAGTACGCGTCCGAGGTCGGCGGCGTGATGCCCCAGCGGCCGCGGTCGATCGGCTGGTTGATCTGCCGGTGATCGTCCTGCACGCCGAACTTCTGCGCGGCGAGCACGGACTCCCAGTATGCATCGCGACGCACGGCGACGGTGCTGTAGTCCTTCCACTTGTCCGGATAGCCGATCTTCGGATTGAACGTGCTGAGCTTCTCCAGCGCACGCGCCTTGGTCGGCGGGCTCATCCAGTCGAGACCTTCGATCGTTTCCTGCATCGCGAGGCGCAGATTCTTCACCAGCTCCTGCATGCGCGCCTTCGCCTCGGGCGGGAAATACTTCTCGACGTACTTGCGGCCGAGCGCTTCGCCGAGCTGCGCGTCGGTCGACTCGACGCAGCGTTTCCAGCGCGGCTTCATCTCGCGCGCGCCGTTCAAGAACTCGCCACGGAACTTGAACTCTGCCTTGACGAAATCGCCGGACAGCGATGGCGCGGCCGAATCGAGCACGCGCGAGCGCAGATACGTTTGCCAGTCGGCGAGCGAGGTCTCTTTGAGCTGGCGCGCGAACTCCTGCATGAGCTTCGGCTCGTTGGCGTTCAATTCGCCCTGCTGCAGACCCGTGGCCTTGTAGTAGCCATCCCAATCGAACCCCGGCGCGAGCTTCTGCAGCTCTGCGAACTTCATTTTGTGATCGGTCTGCTGCGGATCGCGCAGCGCGACGTTATCGAGCGACGCGGTCGCGTACTGCTTCTCCAATCGCAGCACAGTGTCGGCAGCCGCCTTCGCCTGCGCATCGTTGTTGCCGGCGAGCGCAAACAGCCGCTGCAGGTACACAAGGTATTTTTCGCGCGCCTCGTTGAAGCGGTCGTCATCCTTTAGGTAGTAATCCCGATCCGGCATCGCGAGCGAGTTGTTGTAGTACTGCGCGATCACGAACGACGGATTGTGGGCGTCAGAATCGCCGACCACGACGAATGGCGCAGCGATGCCTGCTGCGTGCAACGCGCCGATCGTCTTCTGCAGGTCTGCAGTGCTGCGGATCGCGTCGATTTGCGCGAGCAGCGGTGCCACCGGCTTCGCGCCAAGGCTGTCCGCTTGCTGCTCGTTCATGCACGCGGCGTAGAAGTCTCCAGTCAGCTGTTCGATGCTGCCGCGCGCCGCCTTCGCTGCCGCGGCCTGTTCGAGGATGTCACGCAGCTGTTCCTTGGTCGCCTCGCCCGCCGCCCAGCGCCGGCTCCAGCGCGGCATCGATGCGGGAATCGGATTCTCGTAGCGCCAGCGGCCGTTGGCGTAGGCGAAGAAGTCGTTGCAGGGATCGGCCTTGGGATCGATGTCGTGGATCTCGACACCTTTCAACGCGGTGCTATCTGCCGCAAGCGCGGCGCACGCAACGAGCAACGTCAGCAACAAATGTCCGCTACGCACGATCCGCATGGAGACCTCCGCGTTGACCCCGCGATGACCAATGGGCGCGTATGGTACGACGCGAAACGGAAAAAAGTCCCGCGGACACTGCATGTGTCCGCGGGACGAACGCTGGTGCTGTTCTTACAGCGAGCGCAGGAAGTTCAGCACGTCCTGCCTGTTGCCTGCGCTCAGCGAGTTGAACGCGTTGACCGAAGTGTTCGCCTCGGACGGACCGAACTGCGAATTGCCATTGCTGCGATGAGCCGCGATCGCTGCCCGCAAGTCGGACGTGCGTCCGTCGTGCAGGAAGAAGATGCGCTGGCCCAGGCCCCACAGCGGTGCGGTCCGGAACTCGTCACCGCGCGCGCCACCTTGCAGGACGTTATCTGCCAGACCCGGCCCCATCTGATGGAGTGCGAGGTCGGAGAACAGATTCGCGTCCTTGTTGCTCAGCGCCGCGACGGTCGAGATGCCCGTCCGCAGTGTCGGCGTGTGGCACAGGCCACAACCGACCGCCGTGAACGCGGTGCGACCGCGCGCAATCGAGGCGGAGCCACCCGGCGAGTTGGTCGACGGAGTCGGCGGCGCGAGGAAGCGCATGAAGAACGAGAACTTCTCGATGGCGCTGATCGTATCCGTCGGCAGCGGGCCATCGACGTTCGTCACGTCGTTCGGGTGCGAAGCGAACTGGCAACTGGCGTTCTCGTCGCGCTCGACCTGGAACAGCTCGTTCGAGATGCCCATCTCGACGTTGTACGCCTCGCCGGAGAACAGCAGCAGCGACTCGTTCTGCGCCTTCCAGCCGAAGCGCGAGACCGTGCCGTCGTTGCCATTGCGGTTCAGACGTCCGCTGATGCCGAATGACGCCTTGGTGTTCGGACTCGCATTGACGTTATTGATCAGCGTCTGATCCGGGATCATCTCCATCAGGCCCGCGCCGAAAGTCGGCGTGGGAATGCGGAAGATGACGTTGTTGTTGGCGACCTGCGTTGCGAAGTCCTCCTGCGCGGCCGTGCAGCCGCTGGCGTTGCCAGTGTCGTCGACGCGGCCGCGGATCGTGTACAACGCGTGCACACCGCCGTCGCGGCTGCCGTTCGAGTTGAACTTGAACCGCGCTTCGCGCACCGGTCCGTTCGCCGTGATGAACGAAGGCACGGTGTTCTGCGCGCCGAATGCCGTCGCGATCGCGACCTGCGGATTCGTCGCCGGCGAAGTGCCGCCGACCGCCGGTTGCAGATGACAGCCTGCGCAACCATCCAGGTTGAAGCGCGGGCCAATACCGTCGCCGACGCCTTCCTCCTCTGCGAAGTCCTCCTGCCCTACGTCGAAAAACGAACGCTCGTTGGTCGTGAGATCCCCGAACGGCAAGCCGGCGCCGGGCGCGCCACCCCGCACTCCCGGATCGACTTGCGCGTGTGCCGTCGCTGCCAGTGCTGTTGCGGCCAGGCCAGCCCAGACGGCTCTCCTCAACAATTGATGAGCTTCCATTGATGCAAACCCCTTTTGAGTCGCTTCGATGTTGGTGTGTCGATGACCCGCTCGGAGTTGGCATCCCATCGGGCAACTGCCGCGCAGCCGACGGAAGGAACGGGCGAAGGGGGATCAGGAGGAGGACGACAGACCCACGCGTGCGCTCGTGTATGCCAAATTGGGATCTGTCGGCAACCCCGCTATCCACGACCGCTGTTCGGGACCGGAGGCTTTGCGTCCCCATCTTTCGATGGGTTTGCCAAAACGAGCGCGCGCAGTGTGCGCCGGCAGACCGAGTCTACCCACCTATATTTACTTCGATATTGCCGGTGCTACTGCGCTTGCCTAACGGCGCAGCAGTTTTTCGCTGAGCGCGAGCAGCCGCGCGAGCGTGCCGCGATTTTCCTGCAGAATTTCGTGAGCGCGCGCGATCATCTGGTCGCGGCGCGCGGCATTGGTCAGTAAATCCAGGACGGCAGTGCCCAGCTCCGTTGCTGACTCAACTTGCACTGCAGCCCCGCTCGCCAGAAAATTTTCTGCAATGTCCGCGGCGTTGAACGTGTGCGGCCCGACGATGATCGGGCGATGCAGCGCCGCGGGCTCCAGTAGATTATGTCCGCCGACCGGCACGAGACTGCCGCCGACGAACGCGACGTTGGCCGCGGCGTAGAAACTCAGCAGCTCGCCGAGCGTGTCGACGAGCAGCACCGATGTATCTGCAGTGACGGCTTCGCGTGCGGAGCGAGTGACGAATCGCACGTTGCGTGCGCGCAGCCACGACTTCACCGCATCGAAACGATTCGGATGTCGCGGCACCAGCACCAGCAGCGCGTCGGTGCGAGCCGCGCGCACGCGCTCGTGCGCGTCGAGCACGATGTCTTCCTCGCGTTCGTGCGTGCTACCGGCGATCCACACCGGCCGATGCGCGAACTCGGCGCGAATGTGCGAACCCGCGCGCCGCACGTCCTCGGGGATCTCGAGATCGAACTTGATGTTGCCGGCCACGTGCACCGCTGCCGGCGCGATGCCGAGCGCGCGAAAGCGTTCCGCATCCGCGGCTGTCTGTGCCGCGATGGTCACGTCGCATGCGAGCGCATCGCGAAATAATCCGGCGAAGCGCAGATGACGTTGACCGGAACGAGCGGAGATGCGCGCGCTCGCGAGCAGGATCGGGATCTTGCGCTCGAAGCACGCGCGATAGAGGTTCGGCCAGATCTCCCGTTCCATGATGATCGCCAGCACCGGCGTAGTGCGATCGAGGAAGCGGCGCACGGCTCCAGGCAGGTCGTAAGGCAGATAGGCGTGGCGCACCGACTCACCGAACAAGGCGCGCACCCGCTGTGCGCCGGTCGGCGTCGCTGTGGTAACCAGCAGCGTGTGCTGCGGATAGCGCGAGGCCAGTGCACGCACAAGCGCCGCCGCAGCCTGAACCTCGCCCACCGAGACCGCATGAATCCAGATCGGACGGGCGCCGAACCGTAGCTGCGTGAAGCCGAGCCGCTCGGACCAGCGGTCGCGATACGACGGATCGCGCAGCCCGCGCAGGGCGGTTGCTATCAAAGCCAGCGGCGCGACGACGTACAGGAGTGCCGAGTACAGCAGCCTCAGCATGTTGCGATGTTCTTATAGATGTCTAACATGCGCGCCGATGGTACTCGAACACGAGCACGATCCCGAACGTGTCCCGCTCTATCGCTTCCTGAGTCCCCGGTATTGGCCGCTGTGGCTCGGCTTGGGGCTGGTCCGTACGCTCAACACGCTGCCGCTGCGGTGGCAGATGGCGTTCGGCCGTGGCCTGGGGCGCATCGCCCATGCGCTCAGCCGCCGCGACCGCCGCATCGCCGACATCAACATCCGTTTGTGCCTGCCCGGCTTGACCGCGCAGGAGCGCGACGACCTGGTCCGCGATCACTTCGAGTCGCTCGGCTGCGCGCTGCTCGAGACGGGTCTGGTCTGGTGGGCGAGCCCGGAACGGCTCAAAGAGCTGATCGAGTTCGAGGGTGTGGAACATCTGCACGCTGCGCTGGCGAAAGGCCGCGGCGCACTGATGCTGAGCGCGCACTTCACCACGCTGGAGCTCGGCGCACGCGCCCTGACGCTGCTGGGGCCGACCAGCATCATGTATCTCACGCCGAAGAACGCATTGGTCGCCGAGCTCTCGCGGCGCAATCGCAGCCGGCACACGGTCAGCGCGATCTCCAGCGATCGCGTCCGCGACTTGCTGCAAAGCCTCAAGAACAACCTGCCGGTGTGGTATGCGCCGGACCAGCGCTAC